>NZ_JBEPTL010000032.1:0-34680 GCF_040549465.1 Glaciihabitans sp. UYNi722
CTGAGTCAACGCGAATCTTGAACAATCCGTGTTTAACAGGGCTTGTGCCTGTCCTACATCAACGACGCACCCCACCTATTGACGCAATCTCTAAGTCAGTTCGGCACACGGGCAATGCCCCTGGATTCATGCGCCAGATAACTCTGCGAATAGGCGGCCACTTAGCGTTGCGGTCCACAGCTCGCGAGCCCTGATTTTCCGGTTGCTTCCACCTGTCCAAAACTCGTTACCGAAATCAAAACTGCCGAAAGCTGGACATCGTGGTTTTCGACGGATCTTGATAGAATGGGGTCATGACGGACGTTGTTAGAGCTAGGGGTGATGAACGCGTTTTTTATCGCGACATCAAGCCCTATGACGTGCCTGCCCGATTAGAAGATTTGCAAGGCCCGAACGGCGGTCAGATGACGTTGCCGATCAATGTTTATTGGGGTCCGTGGTCGGTGGTTGACCTCGAGATTCGAAGCGACGTGGTGAAGGCGTATCAGGCCACGTTGCGGGAGGGTCGCATTGTTGATCAGGTGGCGCTGCTCAACCGCGATCTTCTTGTGAGGATCTGGCCGGAGTTGATGCTGCCGGCCCGGGTTCGGGAGCTATGGGAGAGTCGTTTCCCTGAGTTGTCGATTGCCGCGTGAACGACAATGAGGAGCTGCAACGCGAGCTAACCACTGTCGCGCTCACTGCGCTTGATGGACGCGCGTTTGCCCTCGCCGGCTCAGGGGCGATTCGTGAGCACGGCATGGTCGATCGTCTTACCCATGATGTGGATCTCTTCACGAATGATCTTGACCCCGCTGCGTTCGAGGGTGCCGTCGACCAGCTGACGAATGAGTTGCAGCGGGTTGGGCACGGTGTGGAAGAAGTGCGGCGGTCGGCGCAGTTTGCGCAGCTGCGTATCACGACGCCGGAAGGGCGCATCGTCGACATGGATTTGGCTGTCGACTGGCGCGAGAACGATCCGGTGATATTTTCGGTCGGCCCGGTACTCAGCGTCGAAGACGCTGTGGGCGGCAAGGTCAGTGCGCTCTACACACGCAACGAAGCACGCGACTACATCGACGTCGACTCGATCAGAGCGTCTGGTCGATTCACTGATGCTGAGTTGATGAGCGCCGCCCGGGAGCGGGACGCAGGTTTCGAGGTGGGAATGTTCGCTCAGCAGCTCGACCAGGTACAGAGGATTGATCCGCGACGGTTTGAAGAATATGGTGTCGACGCCGTGCAACTCGCCGCGATCACGGGACGTTTCGGCCAGTGGGCGGCCGAGCTGCGCACGCCTACGCCCACGGCGGACCAGCCGGCAGTGCTTCAGACGGCAGTGCAGCAGCTCGACCTGGAGTTCCAGCACATCGTCGACGTGAACAAGGTGGACTACCCGTCGAGCGCAACGGAGATCCGCTTTTCGTCGCCGGAAGATACGACGGAGGGTTGCGGTTCCCGCCGGCCTCCGGAACTGGGTCGCAGCACCGATCACGGGTACGGGAGGTAGCGGCTGTGAGCATCGTCGGATACACCCGCGTCTCCACTCAGGATCAGAACCTGCACTCGCAGATCGACGCCCTCACTACGGCCGGTGCCGAGCGCATCTATTCGGACAAGATCACTGGGAAAAACGCCGCGCGGCTGGGGCTCTCCGAGTGCATGAAGTTTCTGCGCCGCGGTGACACGTTGCTGGTCTACTCGACTGATCGGTTGGGCCGGTCGATGACGGACGTGGTGACGATCGTGGCCGAGCTGGGGCAGCGGGGTGTGGAGTTCAAATCGCTGACTGAACCCTTCGATACCGCGACCGCGGGCGGGGAGTTGTTTTTCCATATCTGCGCGGCATTTGCGCAGATGAATGGCCGGATCATTTCCGAGCGCACCCGTGCGGGCCTCGCGTCGGCGAAGGCTCGTGGCCAACTCGGTGGCCGGCCAACGGTGATGACTCCGGAGCGCATCGCGATCGCTCGCAGTATGCGCGCTGAGAAAGCCACGTGGGAGACGATCGCCAGCGTGTTGCAGGTCGGTGTCTCGAGTGTCCGTCGAGCTTTAGCGGACGAGCCCGACCAGGCGCCCGCCCTCGCACGCTGACACAGTTGCTTGCAATCGAGGCGACGGCTCCGCATCGAGTTTTTGCCTCCCATTCGTCGACGCCGGACCGTGGGTTGCGGATGCTCTTTCGCGTAAGAGTCACTAATGCTGGCTCCTCGCGTCGCCGTCGCAACGTGGCGAGCTCCTTGGTCGTGAGTCACAGTCATGCTGCAATCTCGTCAGGGGGTCAGGGGGTCAGCTGATGAGGTTCAACTGACCGTCGGTGTAGCCGAAGTCGATGTGTTGATGATTGCAGGTGTCCTCGAACCGTGTGAGGTGCGGCCAGGTTTCGCCGTTGCGGCATTGAATTTGGTCGGCGCGTGTGCCATCGGGGGCCACTGAGGACAAAAGGGCGAGGAGGGCCAGGTTGTCCGCACTGTCGTTGCCGAGGCTGTGACCGTTGAGGGAGGAAAAATCTACGGCGAAGCCGCCGCCTCGGAAGTAGTGAGCGGAGTTCGTGCCGGCTCCTAATATTGATCCGGTGCAGTGCCGGTTGAGGTCGGAAACCCCGACCTTCTGAAACTTTTGCCCTGCGAGGGCGATGAACTGCAGCACCCGCAGGTCGACTGTGCAGCCGTCGACTGCGGTGCCGTTTGCCATGTTCGTGATTTGTTCCGCATACCGCGATTATTCGAGTCTCAGGCTGCCGTCAGCCATCGCCACAATCAACCCCGCGGCGACGGTCTTGGCGTCGCCCGACATTTGGCATCCGCCCGCCGTTGCGCCACCAGTGAGGGTGGCCAGGTACTCGGTGACCGCCACTGCCCCTGCCCGGTATTTCGCGTAATGGAATGGGTCCGCGTTCATCTGAACTCTATTGATCGCAATGGAGGGCTCAAGTTTGCTCCCACCCCGCCACGGTCTCAATGCGCTGGTAGAACAATGTGGCCGCGGTGGCGGGGTCCATGCGCTGCACGGTCGATCCCCATGAGCTTTGTTGTTGAAATAGTCCGATCGAGTCGGCCACTGACCCGTCTGGGCTGATCGCTTCGTCACCGTTGGCGAGATTGTTCAGCGACGATTCTCCGATTGCCGTTTGCACCCCGAGTGTTTGCGCGGCCGCAGGTAACTGCATCGTGGTCGCGGCGTTGAGGATAGCGGCGGCGTTCGCTAGCTGGTCTTGCATATACCCTGCCACACTCGCAGTAGTCGGTACATTTCCGAGCGCCACCATGGCAGCAGCTGAGGGTGCGTACGCGTTCGCTGGCTCCCGAGTGCGGAGATCGAGAGAACCAGCCCAAGGATCAGCGCAAGGGGGGCCGCGATGACGGCGACAATACCGGCGATCTTCATTCGGGGGTGTCATTCTCTCGACCTGCCACGGTTTCGACGTTGCGGAGCGAGTCACGTACGCCTCGTAGATGCCTACGTCGGTGGGGACGTTGACACGAAATGTGTAGGCGCCGTCCCCGTCGCGAATACTTGCGTTGCCGGCGTATGACGTGCACGGGATAGTGCGGGGATCAACTGTCTTGTATGCGATCACGCCCGCGTCGGTGAGGAGAAGGGCCCGTGCCGAGCCGAGCAGGTCGAGGCAGATGCGGCTGGCGACCGTCGTCAGCCACGCGCCGGGGGATTCGATGGCCTCCCGCTGCTCCGGCGTCATCGCGTACCAGCGGGCGTAGGTGTCCTGGGCGGCATCCTCCGCCTCGGCGACGGAGCCGAGGAGTCGGTAGGCGAGATTGATGAGCTGGCGCCGCTCGCTCATGATGACGCTCAGGTTCTGAGCTGAACTGTCGTCGTTGTGCCTGGCTCGGGTGGCCATTGTGCTCCCTACAGAAGAGCAATCACCAAGGAGATCACCATGACCGCAGAACTCAGTAGTAGCAAGCCTTCCCCACGTGTGCGATATCGACTACTCATCGTTGCTGTGGCGGTCGCGGCAGCGATCGTCGTGTGGATCATCGCGTCCCTCGCTGGTGCTCAACTCGAAGTGACTAGTCCACTGATCGGCACCCTGGAAATCACCCTTCCTCTCGTGATCGGCACGAGCATTTCGATCGCCCTGGCGGCATGGGGTGTGCTGGCGCTACTCGAACGATTCACCCTGAACGCGAGAATGATCTGGACCATCGTCGCTGTCGCGATACTGGTGATCTCCGTGGTATCCGTTGCCTTCCTCGACACCACGATCGGCGGCAAAGTGGGGCTTGGGTTCCTCCACTTCGCCGTGGGGTTGCCGCTGACGGTCTTGCTTCGGCGTGGCGCACGCAACTCGTAGCCGCGAGAAGAAATCTCCCGACCATTGGGCTGGGGCGTCCGCCGCAACGACGCCATCGCAGAGGCGCCTCACTCCTGAGCCCGGTCGTGCCGTCTCTCAGAGCGATTCCGATCCAACTCATACGCCTCGCGCAGCAACTCGCGTGTGACGCTGAGCGTCTGCGCGCCAGGGTTGAGAACTGCGAGCCAGCCCATGCCGCCATAGACGGGGTGCGTGATCACCCGATCCAGTTCGGACTGATCGTCGTCGGGATAGTTCTTCGTCACAATCGTGGCGAAGGGTTGCGTTGATGTCGGCATCTCGCCGTCGGGGGTGTAGTAGAAGAAAGTGTCACCCCAGGCCACCTCGGGGGAGCCGTCGCCTGGTCCAGGGGTGACGACCAATACCTGCTCCCAATCGCTCACCATCTTCACAATGTCTGCAGTAGTCATGGTTCAAGCATCCATTTCATTTGCTTGTAGCGACTGTGAGGTGAAGTTGGTTGTATTTAACGATGAAAACCCTCCACGATGCTACGTTCAGAACGATAGATGTCGCGCGTCGTAGCGGATATTCCGTTCAGCAGGTACGGAAGCTCGAGGTCGAGGGTGTGCTGCCGCCGGCCTCGAGAACTGCGTCCGGCTACAGACAGTATGGGAACGAGCACGCGAACCCCTCGTTGCCTACCGGTCCCTCGCTCAAGCAATCGGCCCAGTGGCGGCAAAACAATTCCTTCGCGATGCTGGAAGCTCCTCTGTCGCCGATACGCTGGCCGCTTTCGACTCTGCGCACGCGCGTCTGACCGCCGAGCGAAATGAGCTGGCGGCCGCTCGTGATGCGTCGCAATACATCGCCGATGAGCCGATATCGGCCGTGAGTGCTCAGGATTGGCTCACACTGCGCTCCGGGCTGCGCCGGGCAGACCTCGACGACGCATTCCTCGCCCCACGGGACAGCATCACCAAACGTTCCCGCGCTCTTGTCGAGGCGGCCGGCGCACTCCACCTCCTGCTGGCCGACCTGGATTCGCCATCGCTGACGCGCGGCCCAGAGGTCAGTTCAGCCCGCAGGCCCGAGGAGCACAGCGAACATCGCCACCGCGCTGCCGACGATGAACAGCATGGTTCCCAGCCGCATCGTCCGCGTCTTGTTGCGATCGGCCGTCGGCAGGTCGACCTCGAGGATCGGGCAGCCCGACCATCCGATCAGGCCGATGCTGAGTGCGACGAGCCCTGATCCAATCCACCACAGGACTTCAAGGTCGCCGGGTAGTCGTGCCGGTCGCCAGCCTGAGGAGAGGAGGAGGCCGAGCACTATGGCTACCGCTCCCACGGCAGCCGCGAACCAGGCGGTCCCGGTCCACATGATGCGTTGTACGTTCTTCTCGGGAGTCATCAAATCGTCGGTCACGAGAACATCTTTCTCTCATAAGCGTCCGAAGACCAATTGATTGAGTCGTGTCATGAACCTGTGCGGCGAGGAACTTTCGTCAGCGTCGCTTTCCGCCCGGAATTGTGCGGAGGAGGTGTCTGATCGCCGAGCAGCTCCCGCAGTGGGCGCACCTGCCCATCGCGCGAGTGGAATTGGACGGATGGGACAACCGCACCTTCCGCCTCGGCGAGCGTATGAGCGTGCGCCTGCCCAGTGCGGCCGACTATGTCGGCCAGATTGAGAAGGAGCACCGGTGGCCGCCCATGCTCGCACCGCACCTGGCTGCCCATCAACCGTCGACAACGTCGCCGATCTCTCCCGCTTCGCCTCTGACCTCGCCGGATTCCTGATCGCCCTGCGAGGGATCCATCCTGCCGATGGCCCAGCCCCCGGCGTGCACAACTTCTACCGTGGACGACCGCTCGCGGTGTATGACGCCGAGACGCGCGACGCACTCGCCGCCCTCGAGCGAAGCATCGATACGGATGCCGCACGTGACGTCTGGAGGCGGCGCTTCTCGCGGACTGGACTGGCGATCCGGTGTGGTTCCACGGCGACGTCAGCACCGGCAACCTCCTTGTCGGCGACGATGGTGAACTGACCGGGGCGATCGACTTCGGCACCTCGGGTGTCGGCGACCCGGCCTGCGATCTGGTGATCGCTTGGCAACTATTTGACGACCCCAGTCGCGAGATGTTCCGGGCACGGATGGACGCGGACGATGCCATGTGGGCTCGAGCCCGTGGGTGGGCGATCTGGAAGGCGATGATAGTGGCGGCGGATCGTGCGGGCACGAACTCGCCGCCGCCAGGGCGGTCGTGGGGCGTCATCCAGCGCGTGATCGACGACCATCTGCATTTCAGGTGAAAGGTGCCTCGGCGTCAGAACGCCAGCCCGGGCACCCGGTATTGCATCAGGTGATCGAGTTGCCGCCATCCGGTCCGTCGACGATCATCGTCGGTTCCGAGTTGGTGATGGGGGTCGATGTGGCAGGGAAGATCTGGGCGCGGATGTCGATTGGGCGGACCCGACCCGGCTTGCTTCCCAGGATGGTAGTCCTGCCGTTTTTCAGCCACTGCAACTTTCCTACGATTCCTTGCGCCCGCCTGAAATCGGCACCTATCGTGTTCCCTTAAGTCGCGATATAACGTGAAACCTTCCCACAGGATGATCGCACGGCAACGAGGCAACGGAAAGGCAGGCGATGAGCTTCATCGAGGCGCACGATCTGGTCAAGACCTACACCCCGAGAGGAGCCCCCGTCGTGCACGCGCTCGACGGGCTGAGCCTGTCTGTTCCGCGCGGAACGGTCACGGCGCTGCTCGGTCCCAACGGCGCGGGAAAGACGACGACGGTGAAGGTGCTGACGACACTCATCACGGCGGACTCCGGCACGGCGACCATCGACGGCATCGACGTGGCCAAGGACGGTGGCGACATCCGCCGCATCATCGGCGTCTCCGGACAGTATGCGGCGGTCGACGAAAACCTCACCGGCTTCGAGAACCTCGACATGGTCGGCAGGCTCTATCACCTGGGAGCGAAGGCGTCCCGCATCCGTGCCAAGGAGCTGATCGAGCTCTTCGATCTCACCGAGGCGCAGAACCGCCCGGTCAAGGGCTTTTCCGGTGGGATGCGGCGACGCATCGACCTCGCAGGCGCGCTGGTCATCGACCCGCAGGTACTGTTCCTCGACGAGCCGACCACGGGACTCGACCCCCGCAGCCGCATCGGGATGTGGGACATCATCACGCGACTCGTGGCCGGCGGCACGACGGTGCTGCTCACCACGCAGTATCTGGAGGAGGCCGACCAGCTCGCGGACGACATCGCTGTGATCGACCATGGCAAGGTCATCGCGCAGGGAACCTCCGACGAGTTGAAGTCCTCGATCGGAGGCCAGCGCATCGAACTCAGCCTGGTTTCGGAGGACGACAGTACGGCCGCTATCGAGATACTCCGCCGCGTCGCATCCTCTGAACCCGAAGTGTCCACCGACCGCCGCACGCTCGCGGTGAACGTGACGAACGGGCCATCTGCACTGCGGGCCGTGCTCGCCGATGTCGAGGAGGGCGACATCCGTCTCCACGATGCGGGGATGCAGCGTCCGAGCCTCGACGATGTGTTCCTGAAACTCACCGGCCACGCCGCCACCATCGACGACGACATCGAGAAGGCATCATGACCACCACCGCTCCTCGGCAGGCATCCGCGATCGGATCGTGGTTCTCGGACGGCTGGACCACCACCCGCCGCAACCTGATCAAGATCAAGAGGGTGCCCGACATCCTGGTCTTCACGACGCTGCAACCGATCATGTTCGTGCTGCTGTTCAGCTATGTCTACGCGGGCAGCATCAAGATTCCGGGCAGCAGCTACACCGAGTTCATCATGGCCGGTATTTTTGCGCAGACCGTGGTCTTCGGGTCCACCTACTCCGGTTCGGCGATGGCCCAGGACCTCAAAGAGGGCATCATCGACAGGTTCCGCACCCTGCCGATGAGTCCGTCCGCGGTGCTCATCGGTCGCACCAACGGCGACCTGCTGATCAACCTGATCTCGATGATCGTCATGATCATCACCGGACTGATCGTCGGCTGGCGCATCAAGTCGAGCCCGCTCGAAGCGCTCGCTGCCATCGCGCTCCTCCTGCTTTTCGCCTACGCGTTCTCTTGGGTGATGGCTTTCATCGGGATGAGCGTGCGCAGCCCTGAGGTGATCAACAACGTGTCGTTCCTCGTGCTCTTTCCGCTGACCTTCATCTCGAACGCCTTCGTGCCAAGCGACAACCTGCCGACGCCGCTGCGCATCTTCGCCGAATACAACCCGGTATCGGCGCTGGTACAGGCCGCCCGGGAGCTCTTCGGCAACCTGCCGGCTGGCGCGCCGGTCGGAGACACCTGGATGCAGCAGAACCCGATCCCGACGGTGCTCATCGGTATCGTCGGGCTGCTCGTCGTCTTTGTTCCCCTGGCGATCTGGAAGTTCGGCCGGGTCAGCAGCCGTTAGAAGCGTTGTCGTCCGATAGCGTTGCGAATTCGGATATCGCGTCGAGGAGGTGGCCCATGACAACAGCTCCCTTCTCCACCGTCGTCACCGCCCTCCGTACCGCGGGATGCGTCTTCGCGGAGGATGAAGCGCGTCTCCTCATCGACGAGGCCACCACGCCCGCGCAACTCGACGCCTTGGTCGAGCGGAGGGTCTCTGGCGAACCGCTCGAATACATCCTCGGCTGGGTCGCGTTCTGCGGGCTGCGCATCGCCGTGGACCCCGGCGTTTTCGTGCCACGTCAGCGCACCGAGTTTCTCGTGCACGAAGCGGCGGCGCTGAGCCGCCGTGGCGCCGTGGTGCTCGATCTCTGCTGCGGTTCGGGCGCGCTCGGTATCGCCCTTGCCGCCGAGGTGGATGACGTCGAGCTGTACGCGGCGGACATCGAGCCCTCCGCGGTGGCCTGCGCTCGCCGCAACCTCGCCTCGATCGGCGGTCGGGTGTTCGAGGGCGATCTCTTCGACCCGTTGCCTCCCGACCTGCGTGGTCGCGTCGGCATCCTGATCTGCAATACGCCCTACGTGCCGAGCGCGGCGATAGGGATGATGCCGCCAGAAGCACGGGACTACGAACCGCACATCACCCTCGACGGCGGCACCGACGGTCTCGACGTTCAGCGACGTGTGGCGGATGCAGCGGGGGAGTGGCTAGCGCCCGGTGGCCACCTGCTGGTTGAAGTGAGCGAAGAGCAGGCGCCGCACGCCGTCGAGATCTTCGCCACTCACGGACTGATCGCGCGGATTGCGGAGTCTGAGGAGTTCTTCGCGACTGTTGTGATCGCGACACAACCAACGGCCCGCTGAAGGCCCTGATCCACTTCGGCAAAACTAGCTGCGGAGGCGGAGTTGGTCGGTAGGGTGGACCTCGCGGCGCCAGTCGCTGCCCACATCCGCTCGTCTCGTAAGGAATGACCATGGCCAGTAGCTACGACTTCTTCGTCACCGACACCCTTGATGCCACCAAGACCATTGTCGACTTGGTATTCAAGTCCGAAGGTTTCGAGGTGGGAATGCTGCCCGATGGCAATCTCGTCGCGACCCGCGGCAAGATGGGTATGACGGTGATGTTGGGCGCGATGGCCGGTAAGAACATGCACATGCGCTTCGAGGCCAAGTTCTTCACAGACGATCAGAAGCGCATCGTGGTGCGCCTCAACCGCGACCTCGCCACTGGCGCGGTCAAGGGCGGTGCTATCGGTGCGTCCAAGACGTCTTCGGCGTTCCAGAACATCGCACACGCGCTCGGCACGAAGCTGAACGAGGCGGGCGTACTCTCCGATACCACCGAGGTCTGATGTGAAACGGTGATGGCGCGGCTCACGAGCCGGGCCATCACCGTGAAAGCGGGTTCTAGAAGATGTCGGGGCTGGGCGTCGAGGTGTGACGGATGGAGACATCCGCGTGCCGGTCGAAACGGTAGCCGACCCCGCGAACGGTACGGACGATGTCTTCGTAGGCGCCAAGCTTCGAGCGCAGGCGACGCACGTGCACGTCGATAGTGCGCTCGTTGGGCGCGTCGTCGTCACCGGCGGACCAGAGTGACGAGATCAGCTCTGCGCGATCGATGGTGCGGCCCTCACGAAGCACGAGGTACTGCAGCAGCTCGAACTCCTTGTAGGTGAGGGCTGCGGTCTCGTCGTCCAGCACGAGGCGCTTGCGGGACAGGTCGATCACAACACCGCCGCGCGGCTTGTCTTCCGGCTCGACGACCTGGCGGTGCTTGGCGAGCGCCGACGGGTCCTGGAGGGCCAGGCGCACGACCTCGACATCCCGTCCGCCCGCGCCCTGCGGTGCGAGCGCGACGGCGGCGTAGGTCTCGGAGGATGGCACGAGTTCTGCGGTGAGCTTCTTCAGCGCCTCGACGATGTGCCCGAGATCGGTGCCGGCTTCCGCAGCCTTCAATTCATCGATGCCGACGTAGAGAACGAAACCACGCGCCTCGGTTCCGGCAGGAACGGCGCGGATCCTGATCGGTGCTTCGACCGGCGGGACCGGTGCGGCGACGACGGTTGCGGTCACCGAGTTGAGGCGACGGGCAGTGGTGGGGCGAACGAGGTCAACGGTTGCAAGAGACATTGGTCGAATTCCTTGGGAGTGGTGAAGGGCCTCTAATGATGAGGGTGTGATCCTTCGGGATACTTCTGGCAGTGCAGTTACGGGTGCTGCCCGTTATGAGGGGCGAACATCCGGGAGTCCGGCTTCAGGTGAAGTGGGGACTCGGCTAAGGATTGGGCCGATTAGGCACACATTCGACAACACATGACAGTGCTACCCGGCGTCATCATGCCGACAGCCCTGGAGGCCTCGAGGGCAGTCAGAGCGTGCACGTTCACAGTCATGAAACAACTATCTTGCATGATGCGGAGGAAAGTCAAGCGCGCTGCGCGCTTCACGCAGGATTTCGGATCAGACCGTGCCGTAAAGCCGATCTCCCGCGTCGCCGAGTCCCGGCACGATGTATCCGACCTCGTTGAGTTTCTCGTCGAGGGCGCCGAGCACGATGTGCACCTCACGTCCCTCCGTCGCTTTCTCGACGGCCGCGAGACCCTCTGGTGCAGCGATGAGACAGATGGCCGTGACATCCACGGCCCCGCGAGCGAAGAGGTATTCGATCGCCGCAATGAGGGAGCCACCGGTGGCGAGCATCGGATCGAGGACGAAGCACTGGCGATTGGAGAGGTCGTCGGGGAGCCGTTCCGCGTAGATGTCTGGCTGCAGTGTTTCCTCGTTGCGTACCATCCCGAGAAAGCCGACCTCCGCCGTCGGAACGAGCTTGACCATGCCCTCGAGCATGCCGAGACCGGCGCGCAGGATCGGAACCACCAGCGGCCGCGGACTACTGATGGCGAGCCCCTTGGCGGTTGCCACCGGGGTCTCGACGGTCACCGGCTCGACGCGCACGTCGCGGGTCGCCTCGTAAGCGAGCAGCGTCACGAGTTCTTCAGCCAACGACCGGAAGGTCGGTGACGACGTCGTCTTGTCGCGCAGCACCGTGAGCTTGTGGGTGATCAGGGGGTGGTTGGCCACGTGGACTCGCATAGGCTCAATCTATCTGAGCGGAGGTTGGTCGTGTCGGTCCCGTTGCTGTACACCGAGCGGATGCGCGAGGCCATCGCCAGCGCGAAGCTCGCCCTCGAGCACGGCGACGTTCCGGTCGCGGCACTCGTGTTCGATGCATCCGGTACCGCGATCGGCGTGGGACGCAACGAACGCGAGCTGCGCCAGGACCCCACCGCGCACGCCGAGATCCTCGCGCTGCGGGCCGCGGCCGAGGCGACGGGGGACTGGCACCTCACCGGTACGACGCTGGTAGTCACTCTGGAACCCTGTCCGATGTGTGCGGGTGCGATCCTCGCCGCTCGCGTTCCGGTCGTCGTCTTCGGTGCATGGGACGACAAGGCGGGTGCCGCGGGATCGGTGTACGACCTGCTGCGTGATCGCCGGCTTCCACATCGCGTCGAGGTGTTCGCCGGCGTGGAGGAAGAGGCGTGCAGGCGACTGCTGCTCGACTTCTTCGTCAACGCCCGGTCAGAGGGCGCCTAGCCCTTCGCTGATCTCGACGGCCGAGCCGGTGCGAACTTTCTCACCCAACGCTTCGGCTCATGATCAGTCCGCAGCCTTGATGACGATGGTGTCGGTGGCCGGGTTGCCGTCGCCGGGCGCGACGTAGACGTCCGGTTCGATGTAGATCACCCGCGCGATGGGAATCGCCTCGCGCACCCGCGCTTCGATCGCGTTGATGGCGGTGGCGACATCCGCGAGTTTCATCCTGCTGGCGAAAGCGATCTTGGCCGCGACCATCAACTCTTCGGGGCCGAGGTAGAGGGTTTTCATGTGGATGAGCGACTCGACCTCCGGCTCGGCGTTGATCGCGTCGCGGATGCGGACGACATCACCGGGTGAGACGCCCTCGCCGACGAGCAGGCTCTTCGTTTCGATCGCGAGCACGATGGCGACGAGTACCAGCAGCACGCCGATCGCGATGGTTCCGATGGCATCGAAGGCGCCGTTGCCGGTGATGATCGTGAGCAGCACACCGAGGAAGGCGAATACCAGACCGGTGAGTGCCGCAATGTCTTCGAGAAGTACGACGGGTAACTCCGGCGCCTTGGAGTGGCGGATGAAGGCGAACCAGCTGTTCTTACCGCGCGTGTGGTTCGACTCCCTGACCGCGGTGCGCAGGGAGAAGCCCTCGAGGACCATCGAGATGAGCAGCACGATGATCGGGATCCACGCGTTCTCGAGAGCGTGCGGATGCTGCAGCTTGTTGATCCCCTCGTAGAGCGAGAAAACGCCGCCGACGCTGAACAGGATGATCGACACGACGAAGGCGTAGACGTAGCGCTCGCGACCGTGGCCGAAAGGATGCTCGGCATCGGCCTTCTTCTTCGAGACGGCCCCGCCGCGCAGCAGCAGCAGCTGGTTGCCGGTGTCGGCCAGGGAGTGAACGCCCTCGCCGAGCATGGAACTGGAACCGGAGACGCCCCAGGCGATGAACTTGGCGATTGCGATTCCGAAGTTCGCGGACATCGCCGCAATGATCGCTTTGGTGCCACCCTGTGTGCTCATGCGCTCAATCCTAGGATGGGGTGCATGACTGCGCTCCCGACCATAGCGATTCTCGGTGCCGGATCGATGGGGGGTGCCATCCTGAGCGGACTACTGCAACCGACGGTCACAGTGGATGGAGGCATCCGGGTGACCAATCGCACCGAGGCCAAGGCCGCATCGCTGCGGTCGGATGCGGTCACCTCCTTCGCCCTGGAGACCGAGCCGACAGCGAACCTGGCCGCAATCGCCGGCGCCCGTATCGTGTTGGTCGGGGTCAAACCGGCGATGGTGCCCGACCTGCTGCGCGAGATCGGCCCGGGCCTCGAACCGGATGCGATCGTGGTGAGCGTGGCGGCCGGAGTGACGACCGCGACCATGGAGAGCATCGTGCCCGGTGTCGTGCTGAGGGCGATGCCCAATACTCCTGCCGTGGTCGGGCGTGGGGTGACCGGGCTGAGTGCTGGGTCCCGAGCCACCCCGGAACACCTGGCGATCGCCCGGGCGCTGTTCGAGACTGTCGGGCAGGTGCTCGAGATTCCGGAGGAGAAGATCGACGCGCTGAGCACGATCTCTGGCTCCGGTCCGGCCTATGTCTTCTACCTGATCGAAGAGCTGACCCGTACCGCCGTCTCGCTCGGATTCAGCGCCCAGGAGGCCGCGACCATGGTGAATGGCACCTTCCTCGGCGCATCCGAACTCCTGGTGACTTCGGGTGAGGACCCCGCGGAGCTCAGGCGGCGCGTGACCAGCCCCAAGGGCACGACGGAACGCGCGCTCATCGAGTTGCAGGGTGCAGATCTGAAGTCGCTGTTCGACCGGGCGACCGCTGCCGCCCTGGCCCGCGCGCATGAGCTCGCCGCTGGCTGATCGGCGCCCCTTCGCATCCACTTTGCAGTTGTGGCGATCTGAGAGTCGGCCGAGTCGCCACAACTACCAAGTCGATGGCGGGAGCTACGGGAGGGATGCCGGCTAACTCTGCAGCGTCGCGAACTTCTCGATATCGGCGGAGTTGCCGCTCACGATGATGAGGTCATGATTGGAGACCACGGTCTCCGGCGTCGCATAGGTGAAGTCGCTGCCCGGCGACTTGACCCCGACGACGGTCACCCCGAACTTGCGGCGCACAGCCGACTCGGCGAGCGTGATGCCGCGGATCGGCTTCGGCGGGTACATCTTCACTATCGCGAAATCGTCGTCGAACTCGATGAAGTCGAGCATGCGCCCGGAGACGAGGTGCGCCACGCGCTCGCCGGCTTCCGCCTCCGGATAGATCACGTGGTTGGCCCCGATGCGGGAGAGGATCTTGCCGTGCGACTGGCTGACGGCCTTCGCCCAGATTTGGGGAATCTTGAGGTCCACCAGGTTCGCCGTGATGAGCACGCTCGCCTCGACGGATGACCCGACCGCCACGACGGCGATAGCGAAGTCCTGCGCGCCAATCTGACGTAGCGCGTCGATGCTTCTGGCATCCGCCTGCACCGCGTGTGTCACCCGCTCAGACCACTTCTGCACGAGCGGTGCATTCTCGTCGACGACGAGCACGTCCCTGTCGAGGCGAGCGAGTTGCCCAGCGGTCGCGGCGCCGAAGCGGCCGAGTCCGATGATGAGCACCGGCGCGTCATGGGGGATGCGGTCAACCAACGATGGGCCTCTCTTCTGCTCGACGGAACAGCTGCCGTCGTGTGCTCGCGGCGAGGGCGGCGGCGAGTGTCACTGTACCAACGCGACCGAGGAACATCGTGACCGCCAGCACGTACACCGCGGGATCTGACGCGTTTTGGGTGAGGCCGCTGCTGAGCCCACAGGTGGCAAACGCGGAGATCACATCGAACAGCACATAGTCCAACGGTGCGTTGGTGATCTGCAGGATCAGGATGCTGGCGGCCGCCACGGTCGTGGCACCCCACAGCACGACGCTCACCCCGACGCGAAGCACGTCGGGAGGGATGCGGCGATCGAAGGCCTCGATTTCATCGTTTCCGCGCGCCTCGGCGAACGCCGCGAGGAACAGGATTGCCAGGGTGGTGACCTTGATGCCTCCAGCCGTAGATGCGGACCCGCCGCCGATGAACATCAACATGTCGGTAACGAGAAGGCTCGACCCGTTCAGTTGGCTGATGTCCACCGTGGAGAAGCCGCCAGACCTCGTCATCATCGACAGGAAGAGCGACTGGAGAACCCGTTGCCCCGCATCCAGGTCGCCGAATGTCTTGCGGTTGTCGAACTCGAGCACGAAGAAGGCGACGGCACCGAGAATGAAGAGGATCAGCGTCGTGAGAATCGTGAGCTTGACGTGAAGTGACCAGCGTTTCGGCTTGCGGAGATTTTTCGAGAGCACATAGATCACCGGAAAACCGATGCTTCCCATGAACACACCGACCATCAACACGCCGAGAAACCAGACGTCGTGCGCATACGGGGTCAGTCCGGAGGAGGTCGGCTGGAACCCGGTATTGGTGAACGCCATCACGGAGAAATAGAACGACTCCCATAACCCGCTCAGAAAGGGAACGCCCTCGATGAGCATCTTCGGCAGCAGCAGGATGGCTACCGCGATCTCGATGACGAGAACGCTCACGGCGACCGTCAGAAGGAGCCCGCCGATCTCGCCGAGCCGCACCGCCTGGCCCTCGGCGATCGGACCCTTCTGGATGCGCAGCGGATTGCCGTCGCTCGCGGCAAGCAGCTTCTGTTTGAGTCCAAGGCGGCGCGAGATCACCAGGCCGAGGATGGAGGCCAGCGTGAGCACGCCGATTCCGCCGATTTCGACTCCGATCAGGATGAGCACGTGGCCAAAGCCCGACCAGTGCGTCGCCATGTCTACAGTCGCTAACCCGGCGACACAGATGACTGACACGGCGGTAAACAGGGAGTCGGCCAGCGGCGTCACCGTGCCGGAGGTCGAGGAGATCGGCAGCGAGAACAGCAGGGTGAACACGAGGATCAACGCGGAGAAGACCACGATGGCGAACCGTGCGGGCGTGGCCGCAGCGAAGTCGTCCACGAAGTCCCGGATTCGCCCGAAGAAGCCGATGCGTGAGACCGGTTTGGTGTGCATCAGTCCCCTCACCCCGTGGCTCCGCAACAGCATGTCATGGTACTCCCACCGCATCGCCCGCTAGCCTGTTGCAATGGCTGACATCTATGACGTGGTTGCCGACGCTACTCGACGCGACCTGCTCCAGGTTCTGCTCGACCGCTATGTGACCTCCGATTCCGATTCTGGAGAGATCAGCGTGGGCGAGATCGTTGACAAGCTCGGACTCAGCCAGCCCACCGTTTCCAAGCACCTCAAGGTGCTGCGCGACCATGGTCTCGTCACGGTGCGTGAGGAGGGCCAGCACCGCTACTACTGCATCGACACCAGCCCGCTGGAAGAAGTCGAAGACTGGCTCATCCCCTTTCTCAGCGCGGACTTCGAGACGACTTCGGATGATTCCTCTACAGTCTTCGCCGCCTGGTCGGGTGCGCAGGTGCCAGAGCCGATTCGTCGTGCGGCCGAGACGCTGCAGCATCCGACTGACGCTGGAATCGCTGTCGGTCGTGCCGCGGCCGAAGCTCGCAGCGCCATCCAGGAGGCCTCGCACGAGGTCGAGCGCCGGGTGATCGAACCGATCAAGAAGAAACTGGGGCGCAAAGACCCCAGATAGGCGGTTGCCAGCGGGCCACATTAGCCCCTACAGTTACCGATTAGCACTCCAGTAACAGAGGTATGAGTGCTGTCGTTCCCACTCACGCTGGAACAAGGGGCATAAGTCGATATGGCACGCGATCTCTCAGAGGTACGTTTCTTGACGGTGGCCGAGGTCGCCGACATGATGCGCGTCTCGAAGATGACCGTCTATCGGCTCGTGCATGCGGGCGAACTGCCGGCGATCCGCTTCGGGCGCTCCTTTCGCGTGCCGGAATCCGCGGTGGAGTCGGCGATCGATTCCCATATCTCCGACGCTGGCTAGCCGAATCCTGAGCGTGGTGGCTTGACGTCAGGAATTTTCGCCACCCGATTCACCGGCTAAGATAGCCCGAGGCAATTTTCCGAGGTCTGAACGGACCCGGTCGTCTGTTCATGGCCCGTGAGGCCACCAATGTGAGGTGCGTATGGGTTCCGTAATCAAGAAACGTCGTAAGCGTATGGCGAAGAAGAAGCACCGCAAGCTGCTTCGCAAGACTCGCCACCAGCGTCGCAACAAGAAGTAGGTTTCGCACAGCGGAACCCACGGCATAAGCGCCGGACCGATCGGGTCTGGCGCTTTGTGTTTAACCTGCGCTTTGTGTTGTTAACCTGCGCTTTGCAGGTGACCGTCGTTTTCCGCGTCAGGCGCTGCGTTTCTCCCCGCCGCCCGCAGCCTTGGCGTCGCGGCGAACACGACGCCTGGCTGCGCGGATGCTGGCGGGGTCGAGTTTCATCACAGGCCAGCCGCGCTCTTTCGCATGGCTCGAGAGGCCGGCATCCGGGTTGACGACGACTCTGTTGCCCACCAGCTCGAGCAGCGGGATGTCGTTGCGTGAATCGGAATACGCCCAGCAGTCGGCGAGGTCGGCCCCCAACTTCGCCGCCAGTGCTTCTGCGGCTTCGGCTTTGCGGTCGCCGTGAAGGATGGGGCCGTCGAACTCTCCGGTGAACTTGCCGTCGCTCTCGCTGAGGAGTGTGCCGAGGGCGCCGGTGAGGCCGAGTTTGCGAGCGATCACGGCGGCGACATCCACCGGCGCAGCGGTGATGAGCCAGACCTCGTGGCCCTTGTCGAGATGTTCTCTCGCGATGGTGACGGTTTCCGGCCAGAGTCGGGTCTCAAGTTCTCGCTCGTAGATGTCTTCGGCGAGACGCCGGAGTTCGTCGGCCGGATGGCCCTCCGCCAGCTGAAGGGCGCGCTCCTGGGTGTTCAGGATGTGCTTCTTGTTCTCACCGACGGCCACGAACCTGAATTGCTGCCAGGCGAATCGCGAGATGTCGCGGAATCCGATGTATCCGGCCTTCCATGCTGCGCGACCAACGTGGTAGATGCCGGCACCATGGAGCAGCGTGTTGTCGACATCGAAGAAGGCGATGATTGGCCGTTGGCTCGGCTGCTCGGGAGAGTGGTCTGGATACATCGCGGTCCATGCTAGCGGTCCAATGTTCGCAATTCACGATCACCTTCGCGCAGTACCTCGTCGGGTTATTCTAGGGGAGTGTCCACCGCGGTCCTGACCCTCATCGGCAAGCCGGACTGCCACCTGTGCGAAACGGCGCGGGATGTCATCACTTCGGTGGTCGCGGAACTTGGCGGCGTGGCATCCGCACCGTCCATCTCGGTCGAGGAGTTGTCGATTCTCGATGACCCGGAACTGCTCGAGAAGTACGTCGATGAGATTCCCGTGCTGCTGCTCAACGGTCGCGTGCACAACATCTGGCGCGTGGATGCCGACCGGCTCCGCAGCGCCCTACTGGAGGTTTGATGATCAAGCACATCGTGTCGTGGAAGATCGCGGCGGAGGATGCCGACACCAGGAGCGAGCATGCGACTCAGATCGTGGCGAAGCTGCAATCGCTCGTTGGTGTCGTGCCGTCGATTCGGGCGCTCAGCGTCGGCTCGACAGTCGTGGATGGTCCCAACCACTGGGACCTCGGGCTGATCGTCGACTTCGACGACGAGGCCGGCCTGCAGGCCTACCAGGACAATCCCGACCACCGGGCGGTCGCCGCGTTCATCCGTTCCGTGATCAGCCAGCAGGCGACTGTCGACTTCCTCTCCTAGGTCACACCGCCAAGTTCTGCGCGTGACCTCTGCTCGCAATCCGTATGCTCAGCCCTTCACGGCGCCGGCCGCGATATTTGCGATGAAGTGTCGCGAGCCGATGAGGAATACGCCGATCAGCGGCAGCACGCTGATCAACGCGCCCGCCATCACCATGCCGTAGTCCGTGTTGTAGACCGAGTTGAGCTGGGACAGCGCTACCTGCAAGGTCTGGCGTTGCGGATTGACGAGCACGACCAGCGGCCACACGTAGTCGTTCCACGCGCCGATGAAGGTGAAGATCCCGAGGAAAGCGAGGCCGCCGCGCAGCATCGGGATGCCGATCGAGAAGTAGGTGCGGAAGAAGCCGGCCCCGTCGATCCTGGCCGCCTCGACCAGCTCGTCGGGGATAGCCCCGGCTGCGAGTTGACGGAGGAGGAAGATGCCGAAGGCGTTGGCCGCCCCTGGGATGATGAGCGCCTGCAGTGTGCCGATCCACCCGAGCTGCGCCATGATCACGAAGTTCGGAACGAGCGAGAGCTGGCCAGGGATCATGAATGTGACGAGCAGCAGCGCGAACAGCGCATTCTTGAACGGGAACTTGTATTTCGCGAAGGTGAACGCCGCCAGCGAGTCGAACAGCATGACGAGGAACGCGCAGGCCAGCGACACGATGAGTGTGTTGCCGAGAGCCGACCAGAGATCGACGTTCGACATCACGTTGCCGATATTTTTCCATAGCTCGGGCCCGAAGGTCAGCTTGGGCGGGAAGCCGAAGATGTCGGCGGTGCTGTTCGTCGACATCACGACGAGCCAGTAGAAGGGGAAGATCGACAGTAGGACGCCGATGATCACTACGAGGTGCGTGACTGCCGCTCCCAGCCGGCGCCTGGCCACGGGATGCTCGTGCCCGGCACCGGACGGCGGCAGCCCCTGACGCCCCCTGTCGGCGCTGTCATTCTGCGAATCAACTCTGGTGGTGGTCTCAGTGCTTGTCATCGGTCGTACCCCGTCCTCGCTTGAGCAGCTTGATGCCGGTTCCCCGTTCCGCCACGAGTCGCCAATTGATGATCGCGAAGAGTGCGGAGATGATGAAAAGTGCCCAGCCGATCGCGGAACCGTAGCCGAAGTCGAACTGGGTGAAGGCCTGGTTGTATTGGTAGAGCACGATCGTCATACCGCCCTCGTTCGGTCCACCGTTATCGCCGAGGAGCACCTGCGGTTCGGTGAAGAGACCGAGACCGCCGATGGTAGATGTGATCACCGAGAAGAGGATCACCGGCCTCAGCAGCGGGACGGTGATCTGCCCGAAGATTCGCCAGGTACCGGCGCCATCCATCTTCGCGGCGTCGTAGAGGTCTGGAGAAATCGACTGGAGACCGGCCAGGAAGATGATCGCGTTATATCCCGTGAAACGCCAGATGATCATGAGCGAGATTGTGACTTTCATGCCCCATTCGGAGGTCAACCACGGCACTTTGTCGAGCCCGAGTGAGGTGAGCGCAGAGTTGATGATGCCGAAGCTGTCTGAGAAGACTGAACCGAATACGATCGCCATCGCGACCATCGAGGTGACATTGGGCAGGAAGTACGCCACCCGATAGAAACCTTTGAACCGGATGTTCTGGTGCAACATGAAGGCGATCACGAGCGCCAGGAAGATCATCGGAATCGTGGACATAAACCAGATCGCGAAGGTATTGAAAACGGCGTTCCAGAAACGCGGATCGGCGATCAGGTAGGCGTACTGGCCGAGACCCACGAATTTCATGGCGCCGACGCCATCCCAATCCTGGAATGAAATATAGAGCGAGAACACGATCGGGAACAGGCCGAAGACCGCGAACAGAATATAGAACGGAGAAATGGCGAGATACTGCGGCCAATAGCGTCGCAGGATCGATGGCTTCTTCGGGGTGGCGTTCGGCGAGGTCACCGGTCGCTCGTCGACGGGCGGGCGCACGGAGGTCGTGGTCATCCCAGCAGTCCTTTCTTCGCGAGCTGGCGTTTCGCCTGTGCCATCGCGTCGTTCCACGCCCGATCCGGGTCTTTGCCCTGCGTCTCGATGTTGGTGAGTTCACGGATGACGCCGTCGGACACCTGGGTCTCGTAGG
The DNA here is from genome assembly GCF_040549465.1 of Glaciihabitans sp. UYNi722. Taxonomy (NCBI): domain Bacteria; kingdom Bacillati; phylum Actinomycetota; class Actinomycetes; order Micrococcales; family Microbacteriaceae; genus Glaciihabitans; species Glaciihabitans sp. UYNi722. The sequence continues at coordinate 21,131 of NZ_JBEPTL010000032.1, forward strand.
GGCTGATGAAGGTGATTGGGATCTGCTCCGCAGCTTTGGAGAACGCCTTGACGACGCTCTGGCCGGCGTAGAAGGCGTCGGGGGCCTCGGTGCCAACGAGGTCGAAGGTGCCCGGCGTCGACGGGAAGAGCTGGATATCGTCGAAGGCGACGGCCTGATTCTCCGGAGAGGTGATCCAGCTGATGAAGTCGAAGGCGGCCTGCGGATCTTTGGATGCCTTCGGCACAGCGAAGAACGAGCCACCGTTGTTGCCGGCCGGGCCAGGCTGGCGAGCTACTCCCCACAGCCCCTTTTGCTTGGGGGCGAGACTTTTGAGGGTCGGAGACCACCACACCGCTTCGATATTCGCGGCCAGGCGGCCACTCGAATAGCCAGCGTTCTTCTCGCCATCGGTATATGCCTTTGCGGTAATGCCCGCCCGGGAGGCCTTAACGGTGATGTCCCAGGCCTGGCGCACGGCCGAGTCGCTGGCTTCGTAGATTGCGGTCCCGTCCTTCGTGAAGTAGCGGTCTTTGCTGGCTCCGAGGAGCTGGGTGAACAGTTGCTGTACGTTCGAGATCATGCTGGCTTTGGTGTTCTTCTTGAGCTGCATGGCCGAATCGAGCCAGGCGTCCCAGTTTTTGTAAAGTGCGGAGAGCGCCGCGGGCTCACTCGGTAGTCGGGCCTTTTCGAATATGTCCCGCCGGTAGAACTGCGAGGTGGGGCCGGTATCCGCGGGCCAAAAGCGCTGCGCTCCCGAGTCGGTGACGCCGAGCTGGAGCTTCCAGTCGAGGAAGTTATTGGCGAACCGCTTTGCTCCCAGATCGTTGAGATTGATGAACTGCTCCTCGATGGGGAAGTACGAGGACACATTCGAATTGATCATCGTGACGTCGGGGATGTATGCCTTGCCGGCAAGACTCGTGCGGAGTTTCGCATCGAAGTTGCCGCCGACCAGGTCGGTGCGGAGGCGGCGCTTGGTCCCCTGGATATTTTTGCGGGCCGGACCGAGCAGCTTGTCGGTGGCGGCCTTGCTCCAGTACCACATGGTGAGGACGGCGGGATCCGGCGAGATCGAGGCGGTGCGCGGTGCGCATCCGCTCAAAGCGCCGACTGCGGCGAGCCCGGCCAATCCTGCGGCGCTAGCGAGGAATCCGCGGCGGGATAGAGCATTCACACTGTCTCCAGTTTCATCATCGAAAGGTTTAACGTGCGGTTCGTGAACGATCACGAATGTGGACGACTATTACACTGCTTGAGGGTCGTGTCAACGTTTAAAGCCCGAATTGGGGATGAAATGTCCTGGGAGATCACTCCCGATCGGAACCGTTTTGGCGAGGCTTGACGGCTGGCGGATATCTCCGTAGCGTCAGATACACGTGAACGTTCACGGCTGGATTGTGACGACGTGCCCGATCGCGGGTCGACCTCGCATCGTATGGGCATCGCTTGGATTCGGCTGACTTCGACTGAAAGGCCCGCTATCTCATGAGTGGCACGATCGACCACTACCTCACCGATCGGGGACCGGGTCGCGGCATGCGCGTTCCGGCGCGCTCGAGGCTCGTCTCAGACGCCCCCGAGGTTTCGGCCAACGGCGAATGGCGGTTCCGATTGTTGCCGGGAGCTCCAGGGACGCTCGGTGGTGCCGGCGTGCTACCGAGCGGGGAGGGTGTCGCCGACATTGCGACGGCCGCATACGATGACAGCGCCTGGGACACCGTGACGGTTCCTGGCCACTGGATCCTCGATGAACAGGAGCGCTACGGTCGCCCCGCCTACACGAACGTGCCGTTCCCATTCGCCGTCGAACCACCGAACGTTCCCGATGAGAATCCCACCGGGGACTACCGCCGCACGATAGTGCTTCCGCCGGCGTTCGCCGACGCCGGTGCGATCCTCCTCCGTTTCGACGGCGTGGAGTCGCGTTATCGGGTCTGGTTGAACGGCGCCGAGATCGGTGTGGGTTCAGCCAGTCGGCTGGCGCAGGAGTTCGACGTCAGCGGGGTCGCGCACAGCGGTGAAAACCTGCTGGTGGTTCGCGTGCACCAGTGGTCCGCTGGAAGCTACCTGGAGGACCAGGACCAGTGGTGGCTACCCGGTATCTTTCGGGACGTGACGTTTCTCGCCCGTCCTGTCGGAGCGCTCGGCGATGTCTGGTTGCGAGCGAGCTACGACGACACCACAGGTGCGGGCGGCCTCGATCCTGAGATCGTTGCCGGTGAAGACGCGTTCCCCGTGACCGTCTCTGTGCCTGAGCTCGGCCTCGATGTCACCTGGAGTACTGCCGCCGAGGTTGCGCCGATCATCCTCGATAATGTCGAGCCATGGTCTGCGGAACTGCCCCGCCTCTACGATGCCACGGTGGCGTCCACGGGCGAAACTGTCGCGCTTCGCCTCGGATTCCGGACCGTCGAGATCCGCGGTGACCTCTTCACGGTCAATGGCAGCCGCCTCGTGTTCCACGGCGTCAATCGCCACGAGACGAACCCGGTGCTGGGGCGTGTGTTCGACGAAAGCCAGGCGCGAGCCGATCTGCTGCTGATGAAGCAGTTCAACGTCAATGCGATCCGCACGAGCCACTATCCACCGCACCCGCGAGTCCTCGATCTGGCCGACGAACTCGGATTCTGGGTCGTACTCGAGAACGACTACGAAGCCCACGGCTTCTACCGCACGGGCTGGAAGGGTAATCCCAGCGAGGACGGCGCTTGGCGAGATGCGCTTCTCGACCGGATCGAGCGGACAGTCGAGCGCGATAAGAACCACGCGAGCATCGTCATGTGGTCGCTGGGTAACGAGGCCGGAACCGGCGCCAACCTCGCAGCGTGCGCTGCGTGGGTGCACGCGCGAGACTCGTCGCGTCCGGTGCACTACGAAGGCGATTACCGCGGCGAGTACACCGATGTCTACTCCCGTATGTACTCCCCTCTCGACGAGGTCGAAGCGCTTGGTCGCGACGAGCCTGGCCTCGTGCTCGAGGGGTGTGATGAGACGGAGTCCCTCCGTCAACGCTCGAAGCCATTCATCCTGTGCGAATACGTCCACGCGATGGGCAATGGTCCGGGGGCGATCGACCGCTACGAAGATCTTTTCAACCGTTACCCGCGCCTCCACGGCGGTTTCGTCTGGGAATGGCGCGACCACGGCATCCTCACGAAGACAGCAGACGGGATCCCGTTCTACGGGTATGGCGGCGACTTCGGCGAGGTGATGCACGACGGCAACTTCGTGATGGACGGCATGGTCCTGAGCGACAACACACCCACGCCCGGCCTCCACGAATTCAAGGCTGTCGTGGCGCCCGTGCGTCTCTCCTTCCTGACGGGAGGAGAATCCGGACCCCTGCTCGAAGTGACCAACCGCCAGCACTCCGCAGACACCGGCGGCTTCCGCTTCACCTGGCGCCTCGAGCACGACGGCGTGCGCGTCGCCGAGGGTCTGCTCGAGGTAGCACGACCCGATGGCGGGCCGCTCAGACCCGGAGAAGTTGTCACGGTCCCGTTCCCCGAATTATCGGTTGCCGCAGACTCGGAGACCTGGCTTACCGTCGAGGGCGCGCTTGCCGCAGGAACGTCGTGGGCCGACGCGGGCCACGTGATCACGGCCGCGCAGGCGGACCTGACGTCGTCAGTTGCCCTCGCCGCTCGCCGCTCTGGAGCTACCGCGCGCGGCACCGGCATACTGCGGAACGCCGCACCGGTACGAGGCGTGGTGCTACCGCCGGAACGCCTCGAGCTCGGGCCTGCAGTCTTCGAACACGGGGCGCTGGCGTCGATCGACGGGCTGCCGGTCGTCGGGCCGCGCCTCAGCCTCTGGCGAGCCCCCACCGACAATGACAGGACGAACGAGCCATCCTGGCGTGCAGCAGGACTCCATCGACTGGTCGGCCGGGTCGACGCCATCGAGGCGGATGAGCAACAGGTGCGGACGCGGATGCGATGGTCGGCCGGAGACAACGCCGACGCATTCTGGGTTGACACGACCTGGACGCCGCTGGACGGACGTCGTCTGGCCGCGCGTATCGAGATCGTGCCATCGGCCGGGTGGGATCTCGTGCTGCCACGTATCGGAGTGCGCTTCGACTTCGACGCCCGGGTCGATGGCGTCGCATGGTTCGGCACCGGTCCGCTCGAGTCATACCCCGACAGCGTCAGGGCCGCGCTCGTCGGACGTTACAAGGCTTCGATCGACGACCTCGGCATCGCCTACGCGAAGCCGCAGGAGACTGGCCATCGGAGCGCAGTACGCGAGCTCGATCTGGTGATGGGCCCGACCTCGCAGCTCCGGATCACGACCGAAGCTGACCAGCGGGGGCGGCTGCCAGGGTTCACGCTGTCACGACACACAGCCGAAGAGATCTCCAGCGCCGCTCATCCACACGAGATTCCGCCGACCACTGGCACGCACCTCTACCTCGATGCGGTCCAGCAGGGCCTCGGTAGCGCAGCCTGCGGGCCCGACGTCACCGTCGACCTCCGCCTCAGGCCCGAGGCGCGTACGATCGCATTCGTCATCGAAGCGATTGGGTAGAGAGGCCAGTAAATGCCGATGGGCGGGTGGCCGACGACGGCGACTGCTAGCGTGTCAACGATGACGGCAAGAGCGCGGGCCACCGTACCGAGGCGGGCGACAGTGCTCGACGTCGCTGCGGCTGCCGGAGTGTCTCGGCAGACCGTGACGCGTGCCATGAATGACATGAGTGGCATTAGCGCGTCGACGAAGGTGCGGGTCCTGGCCGCAGCCAAAGAGCTCAAGTATCGGCCGAGCCGCTTTGGTCGCGGGCTCGTGCTCGGCCATCAGCCCACCCTGGGATTCGTGCTCGACGACCTCACCAACCCCTACTACCCGGCCCTGGCGGCGAGCGTGGTGAGCACAGCGGCGGATCGCGGCTGGAACGTGCTCATCTCGGACATCGCCCACAGTCCGCAGGGCGTGTCCGACCTGTTGGTCGGTTTGGCGCAGCAGGTCGACGCCGTCATCGGCTACATCCGCGTTCCCGGAAGTGACTTCGATCAGGTATTCGGCAACCTGCCGGTAGTGGCACTCGAGACGAAGCCCGAGGCCGGGCACCGAGGCGTGATCGAGCTCGACTTCGGTCCTGGGCTGCGGGAGGCCGTGCAGTACCTCCACGGTTCCGGTCGGCAGCGCATCGCAATGGTGGACGCCGGTCCTCCGGAGGTGCCGTCGATTCGTGGCGAGCAGTACCTGGCTGCGATGGCCGAACTCGGGCTTGATCCCCTGATGGTCTACGGCGAGCAGACGGTCGACGGGGGGCAAGAGGGCGGCGCCGCCCTGGTCGACGCCGCTCCGGACATCGATGGCATCATCGCGTTCAATGATCACATGGCCTTCGGCGTTATGAAGGCGCTGCGGCATCGTGGGATCGCGGTGCCTGCGCAATGCGCCGTGATCGGCATCGACGGTTTGGAGCTCGGCAGGATCAGCACGCCCGAGCTTTCCAGCCTGGCACTTGACCTCACAGAGGTGGGGCGCCTCGGAGTGGATCTCGTGACCCGCATGCACGCCGGCGAGCTTCCCGCGAGTGGCCCGGAGGTGCAACGTACAGTGCACCACACTCTCCTGCACCGCGAGTCCTCGTAGAGTTCTCCGTACTCAACGGCACCAGGACATCGCAAACGTCCTGGGCAGTACGCCTAGATGTCGCGCAGTTTAGCCGCGGCCTCTGCTTCGGCCCGCGACTCGTAGACCGGTTCGTCGAGGACGAAGGCCAGGCTCTCGTTGGGGGCGACCAGAAGCAGATCGGTCGGCTCGTCCGCTGACTGGAAGTCGGTCGAGGCCAGCGGTTCGTTATTGAGGTGCACGGTGAGGATGCCGCTACCGGTTTCGAGCGACGGAACTTCGAGAGCGCTGATCGGTTTGCCGCCCGCGCGTTCGAGCAGCGAGACGACGGCGGCGCCGACGCCTTTGCCTGCCGAGAGGAATGCCTTCTCGTCGATCACCGTGTAGTCGTAGCGGGTGCGCACCGTGAAGGTGATTTCCTCGGGTTCATCCGCCTCGCCGCCTTTGTCCTCATCGCCGTAGAGGTCGTCGAGGGCTTCGCCGTAGGCGCCGACGGCTTCCCAGAGCTGGCGGTCCACCTCGACCGCGGCGTCGTCCTGGTCCTTCTCACTCGCCAGCAATTCGATGTGCTCCGTGAGGATCGCGAGAAGTTTCCTTCCCGCGTCTACTGCTGTCTGCCTGCTGTCGGGGGATCCGTTTTCCATGGTCGTCACGGTATCAGCCCCGGCGGCGCGCCACAGGCTCGGGGCCCACACCCCCGCGACTTCAGGGAATGCTTAGACCTCGACTACCGGAGCATCCGGAGCGTTCGTCTTCACGGAATCGATGCCGTTCTTCGCGCTGGCCTTGGAGGAGTAGGCCTCGGAAACCGCGATGACCTCGCCGTTTCCGGCCTTGAGGCGGAAGCGGTACTGGCCGCCCTTGTCTTCGTACAGTTCGAACTTACCGGCCATGACCCGCCTGCTTTCTCGTCGCGTCGGGCGTCGATTCCCACGTCGATTCTCACTCTAGGCAGTGATGACAGGCGCGGTCTAGGTTGCAGAGTGCAGTCGTGGCTAGCGTTTGATCACGTCGCGCGGTGCGTTCAGGCCGCCGACGCTGACCAGCTAGGGAAGGAGCCTCGTCGGCCCGCGGAACAGGTAGGTGACTTCGCGCAGGTTGGCCTGGTGCAGCAGCAGCATGATCACGCGGCTGAGTCCCATGCCGAAGCCACCGTGCGGCGGAACCCCGTAGCGGAAGAAGTCGAGATAGAAGCTGAGCTCTTCCGGGTCGAGCCCTTTCTCGCGGGCCTGCGCTTCGAGCACCTCGATGCGGTGCTCGCGCTGGGCGCCGGTGGAGATCTCCACCCCGTTGAAGATGAGGTCGTAGCTCTTGGTGAGGCCCGCGTCATCCGCGTGGCGCATGTGATAAAACGGCCGGATGCTTGCGGCGTAATCGGTGAGGAAGACGAATTCGTGGCCGAACGTCTCCTTCACGTAGGCCGAGATCTGGCGCTCGCCCTCCGGGTCCATGTCGTCGTCGTGCCGAGGAACCTCGTAGCCGCGGTCGGCGACGATGCGCTTCGCTTCGGCGAGCGGGATGCGCGGGAACGGCGTGGTCGGCACCGTCACCTCGACGTCGAAGAGGGCTGCGATCTCGTCGCCGTGCTTCTCCTTGATCGCGGTGAGAGCTGCGACGAGAAGATTCTCGTGCAGCGTCATCACGTCTTCGTGGCTGTCGATCCAGCTGATCTCGGAGTCGACACTGGTGAATTCGGTGGCGTGACGGCTGGTGAAGCTCGGGTCGGCACGGAATGCCGGACCCACCTCGAAGACCTTGCCGAAGCCGGCAGGCTGAGACATCTGCTTGAAGAACTGCGGGCTCTGGGCGAGGAAGGCCTTGCCCTCGAAGTATTTGACCTCGAAAAGTTCCGCCTTCGACTCGCTGGCGCTCGCCATCAGCTTCGGAGTGTGGATCTCGATGAAATCGTTGTCGATCCAATACGTGCGCAGGGCATGCTCGAACGTGGTCTGCACGCGCGCGATGAGATTCTGCTCCGGACGACGCAGGTCGAGGAAGCGCCAGTCCATGCGCTTGTCGATGCTCGAGTCCGCTGCGATGGGAGTCTCGGCGATCGCGACGGTGGCAATCTCCAGGCCCGCAAGCTTGATCTCGACTCCGCCGAGCTTCACCCGTTCGTCATGCTTCAGCTCGCCCGTCGCAGTGAGGAACGTGCCCTGGCTGAGGCCGGAGATGGCTGTGGCGATCTCGCTCGGCACTTCAACGCCGTCGTCGCCGAAGCTGCGCGGGTTGACGAGCTGCACGGCACCCGACTCGTCGCGAAGCACGACGAACTGCACCTTCTTCTGGTCGCGCACCGTCTCCACCCACCCGGACACGGTGATGTCGCCGTCGGCTGAGGCGGAAAGGTTCTTGATCAGGGTGCGTTCGCTCACGGTCCCCGAGTTTAGTCGTGCCCGGGTAGGCCCTTCTGCGGGAGTGGTTCAGTATTGGGGAGCGGTTCAGTATTCGAGAGCGGTGAACGGATGAGGCGCGCAGGGCGTTCTCTCGGGATTCTGGCAGCGAAGCAAAACGTAGACTTGGGGCCGTGGCCGCAACCCAGATTCATCTCGTCCGTCATGGTGAGGTGTACAACCCGCAGAGGATCCTCTACGGGCGGCTTCCGGGGTACCACCTCTCGGAGTTGGGGCACCGCATGGCGGAGGCCGCAGCCAAACAACTGGCAGGGCATCCGATCACCGGGTTGTATGCCAGCCCGCTGCAGCGTGCGCAGGAATCGGCGAAACCGTGGGCGCAGGACTTCGGTGTCGGCATCACCACCGATGAGCGCCTGATCGAGCCGACGAACAGGTTCGAGGGCGGCAAATTCGAGTTCGGCGCCGCGGTGCTGACCAAGCCGCGGGTCTGGCCATGGGTGATCAACCCGTTCAAGCCGAGCTGGGGCGAACCCTACGTGAGCGTCATTGCGCGGATGCTGTCCGTGATCGAGGACGCCTGGGCATCCGTCGACGACGGCGAGGTCGTGATGGTCAGCCACCAGATGCCGATCGTGATGGTGCAGCGTTCGTTGGCCGGACTGAAGCCACTGCACGACCCGCGCAAGCGACATTGTGCCCTCTCCAGCATCACCACGCTCGAGAAGCACGGCGAACGTTTCGTGCAGGTCGGCTATCAGGAGCCTGCGGCGGACCTGCTCGCCCAGTCCATCGACCTGGGGGCTGTGTGAAAGCGCCGGGCTGTGTGAAAGCGCCGGGCTGTGTGAAAGCGCCGGGCTGTGTGAAAGCGCCGGGCCGCAGGAGAGTGCCGGGTCGCGTGACCGTGAGTTTCCGCACCTCCGTCGTGGCCCTTGGGGTCTCGGCGACGCTTCTGCTGAGCGGCTGCACCACCGACAAGCTCGCCAATGACTACAGCACGAGCAGCGGGACCAGCTACACGGACGACAACGGTGCACCCGTGCTGGTCAAGCCCGAAGACCGCGCCAAGGCTGTCGACTTCACGGCGAAGACCGAAGATGGCATGCCGCTCACCCTCGGCGACTACAAGGGCAAGGTGGTGGTCGTGAACTTCTGGTACGCCACCTGCGGTCCGTGTCGTGCGGAGGCGCCCACCCTGCAGGGGCTCTACCAGAAGTACCAGGACAAGGGCGTCGCGTTCGTCGGTGTCAACATCTTCGACCAGCCCGACCAGGCGCTCTCCTTCGAGAAGAAGTACGGCATCACCTATCCCTCGGTGATGGACCTCGACAGCGGCGCAGCCAGGATCGCCTTCTCTGGCGTCATCCCTCCGACCGCGACGCCCACCACCTATGTGCTCGACGCCAAGGGACGACTCGCCGCGAGGATCGTCGGCCAGCTCGAGTCCGCCTCGATCCTCAACAGCCTCATCTCCGGCACCCTCTCCGAGGGAAAGTAGTGGACAACCCGATCTCGCAGCTCGTCTTCGGCGGCAACCTGGCCCTCGCCATGCCGATCGCTCTGCTCGCCGGCATCCTCGCCTTCGCGTCGCCCTGCGTGCTTCCCCTGGTTCCCGGCTACCTCGCCTACGTCGGTGGGTTCACCGGTAGGGCGGAGAAGAAAGATCGCGGCAGACTGCTGCTCGGCGTCTCGCTCTTCATTCTCGGGTTCAGCCTCGTCTTCATCCTGTTCATCGTGCTGTTCTCGGTGGCTGGCGTGTTGCTGACACCGTGGAAAGACCTGATCACCCGCATCGCCGGTGTGATCGTGATCGTGATGGGTCTCGTCTTCATCGGCCAGTTCGGATTCATGCAGCGCAGCTTCAAGCCGGAGTGGCGGGTGGCGACGGGGCTCGGTGGTGCGCCGCTGCTCGGCATCGTGTTCGGCCTCGGCTGGGCACCGTGCATCGGCCCGACCCTCACCGCTGTGTCTCTGCTCAGCACAGGCAGCGGCAGTCCGTGGCGCGGACTACTGCTCGGCATTCTCTACTGCCTCGGGCTCGGCATCCCGTTCCTGCTCGTGGCGATGGGACTCAACTGGGTCAGCGGTTCGGTTGCCTGGCTGAAGCGCCACATCCGAGTGATCAATGTGATCGGCGGCGGCCTCATGATCCTGATCGGCCTGCTCATGGTCAGCGGACTGTGGCAGATGTTCGTCTCCAGCCTCGGGTCGGTGATCGGCAGTTTTGTCCCGTCCCTCTGATCACATCGATTCCCCGGCACCCAGGCCGAAAAGCGATCTCAACCAGCCGAAGCTCGGCCCCGTGGGCTACCTGCGGTTCTTCTGGCGCCAGCTCACCAGCATGCGCACAGCGCTCTTCCTGCTGTTGCTGCTCGCGATCGCCGCAGTGCCGGGCTCCCTCTTTCCGCAGCGCAGTTCCGACCCGAACGGTGTCTCGCTCTACTTCACCAACAACAAAGACCTCGCGCCGGTGCTCGACAAGCTCCAGCTCTTCGACGTCTACAGTTCGGCCTGGTTCTCGGCCATCTACCTACTGCTCTTCATCTCGCTGATCGGCTGCGTGATCCCGCGCACCGCCTTCCACCTGAAGGCCCTGCGGTCGAAGCCGCCACGCACGCCCGCCCGCCTCGATAGACTCGCCGCATTCAGCGCCTTCGAGATCGCGCCCGGCCAGCTGGATGCCGCGTCCGCTCCCATCACGGCCACCTCAACCGTCGAGGCCGCTCGCCAGAACCTGCGCAAGTCCGGCTACCGGGTGCAGCTCTTCGAAAACCGTGGACCGGACGGACCGGAGTTCTCCGTCTCCGCCGAGCGTGGCTACCTGCGAGAGACCGGAAACCTGATCTTCCATACCGCGCTCATCGGCATCCTGCTGGCGGTGGGCATCGGTGGGGGGTTCGGCTACACCGGGCAGAAAGTGCTGGTGGTCGGGCAGGCTTTCGCCAATGTGCGCATCAGCTTCGACTCGTTCAACCCCGGCCGATTCTTCAACGACAACCAACTGCAGCCCTACCGTCTCGTGGTGGACGACTTCACGGCCAAGTACGAGAAGGAGAACCTCAACGCTTTCGGCCAGCCCATCGACTACACCCTGAAGGTGACCACCTACGAAGGCTCCGGTGGAGCGAAGAAGCAGGTGCTCAAGGTGAACTCGCCGTTGGAGATTGGCGGAAACCAGGTCTATCTGCTCGGCAACGGCTACGCGCCGTTCGTCACGGTGAAGGATCCGACCGGCAAGGTGGTCTTCTCCGAGAAGGTGCCATTTCTTCCCCAGGACGCCAACCTCACTTCGCTCGGAATCGTGAAGATCGCCGACGGGCTGTCGTCTCAGGTCGGCATGCGGGCACTGCTGTATCCGACCGCGGTGAAAGACTCCGCCGGAGCTTCGGCATCCAACAACCCCGATCTCTACAATCCGGAGTTGGCCCTCGTCGTCTACAAGGGCGACCTCGGCATCGACAAGGGCGTGCCGACCTCGAGCTACTCGCTCAACACCGACAAGATGACCGAGATCGCGGGTCCCGGTATCGACGCCGCCACCATCAGGTTGAAACCGGGGGAGACTGCCACGATCCCCGGGGGCCTCGGGTCGGTAACTTTCGAGAACGCCGCCCCGAAATCCGACGCGAAGAATCTCCAGCTGAGCGTTCCGCGTTTCGTTTCACTCGACGTTCACCGCGATCCGACCCAGGGGTGGGTGCTCTTCTTCGCCATACTCGTACTCGGTGGGCTCCTCACCTCGCTCTTCATCCCGCGCCGCAGAGTGTGGGTGAAAGTGATCGAGGCATCCGACGGCCGACTGCGTCTCGAGTACGCGGGACTGGCACGGGGCGAAGACCCCGGTCTCGATGCCGCAGTGGCGGATATCGCGGCGCGACACTCACAGCAGCTCGGGCTTAAGCTGACTTCGTGACCTCCGACAATCTGGCGTTCTACTCCCTCGTCGCGATCTATTCCGCGATGGGCGTCTACCTGTTCGCATTCATTGCTTTCACGCTCGACCTCGCCAGACGCTCTGCCGCGGCACCGGCCGTCGCTGAGGCGATTCCGGCGGCGCGCGTCGGCCAACTGACCAGCGCCGGCAGTGTCACCACCATCGAGCGCCCCCTGGTGGCTGAGGTGCCACCCGCCGGTCGAGCCTCGAGCCGTTTCGAGAGGGTCGCCTACGCCCTGACCGCTCTCGGCTGGGTGCTGCACGCTGCCGGGACGGTGCTTCGGGGGGTCGCGGCGCACCGTGTGCCGTGGGCCAACATGTTCGAGTTTTCGCTCACAGCATCCGCCATCATCGTGGGCGTTTTCGTGTTCGTTCAGGTGTGGCAGAACCTGAAATGGCTCGGTGCGTATATCACCGGCTTCGCCCTCATCGTGCTCGGTTTCGGCACCGTCGGCTTCTACGTCAACGTGGTTCCGCTTCCGCCGGCGCTGCAGTCCTACTGGTTGGTCATCCATGTCTTCGTCGCGAGCCTCGGCACTGCATTCTTCGCCATCGGCGCCGGTCTCTCGCTCGCCCAGCTCGTGCAGGTGCGACGTGAAGCGAACAGGTTCAGCGGGCTCACCTTTCTCGACACGGTGCCCAACGCCGAGAAGCTGGAGAACCTCGCCTACCGCGTGATCGTGGTCGGTTTCGTCTTCTGGACTTTCACCCTCATCGCCGGTGCGATCTGGGCCGAGCATGCCTGGGGCCGTTACTGGGGCTGGGACACCAAGGAGGTCTGGACCTTCATCATCTGGACCATCTTCGCCGGGTACATCCACGCCAGGGCGACCCGCGGATGGCGCGGCTCCCGCTCCTCATGGCTCGCCATCGTCGGCTTCGGCGCGGTGATGTTCAACTTCACCATCGTCAACCTCTTCTTCAAGGGGTTGCACACCTACAGCGGCCTGTAGCCGTGATTGCCTCGCCTGGCGTCGATCCGGCTGTCCCACCGAGCGGCACCGGATGCGTGGAGTGCGAGGCGACCGGAGGATGGTGGTTCCACCTGCGCCGCTGTGCGGAGTGCGGGCACATCGGCTGCTGTGACGATTCGCTGTCGAAGCACTCCACCGCGCACTACGAGCAGACCGGGCATCCGATCATCCAGAGTTTCGAGCCCGGTGAGGATTGGTTCTGGGATTTCGCGAGCAACGACTACTACGACGGGCCGACGCTGGCAGCGCCGGACTGCCACCCCGACGGGCAGACCGTACCCGGTCCCGCTGACCGCGTACCGGCTGACTGGCAAGCCCGGCTGGCCGAAGCGCGAGCCTAAAGGTCGGCTACGCGAAACCTCGGGGCTGAAGCATCCGCCGCTCGGGCGTTGGTTCCAACCGTTAGCCCTCCGTCTGTCCGTTCTTCCACCCGCTTTCCGCCGCGTCGACAGGATGAGCGGGTTCCCATGGCAGAAGTCGTCCTGTTGGCGGGCGCATTCGGTCCATTGGTCCTGTTGGGCGGCCCGGCTGAGGTTGGTCAGGTGCTGTCCTGTCGGGCGCTTCCGCTGGGGTTGCTCGGCTGATCGCACCGAGTTGCGGGGGGGGGGGGGGGGGGGGGGGGGGGGGGGGCGCCCCCCCCCCCCCCCCCCCCGCCCCCCCCCCCCCCCCCCCGCGGCCCCCCCCCAACCAACCCAAAAAAAAACCGGGGGGCGGGGCCCGGCCAAT
>NZ_JBEPTL010000033.1:0-30353 GCF_040549465.1 Glaciihabitans sp. UYNi722
ACCAGCCTGCCGATACGGCAGAATAAAAACCACAACCCCCGGTGGCCCTATTTTCAGTTGGCAAAAGTGGCCCTGTTTTCAGTCGGCGTCAACACCTGCTCGGCTCCGAGAACAACCTCCGGCTGGCAAATAACAAAGCCGAAGACCTGACCATCAGGCGCCTCACCCGTGGGAACCCCACCATGGCCGCGAAGTTCGCAGATCCGTCGACGCCAGATGCTCTGGAACACAGTTAGTGGCGCGCGACTAGGAGAGATAGTAAAGTGATAAATGCGAGGAGCAATAGCTCCGAGAAGTAAGCCTGGCAGTCTTCCGGACGGTATGACGAGCCAGGCTCGCGTATTTAACGGAGTCTTCTCTCCCCACTCACGAGAGGCTCGACCCGGCGCAACCAGTCGCCGCCCGCTTGATAGCACCAGGCGACCACATCGCTGACCCAAAGCATCGCGTTGTCGACGGGTGCTGCATGTTCGTAGCTCAGTGCCGCGGCGTAGTCGTGGACGTGGAGTGCGTCGCGGATAGTGCGACGGTCTGCCTGGATCAACGACTCATCCCGCTCGATCGTGAGTCTCGTCGCGCCCGACTCGGCGAGGTCGGCGATCAGGGCTTCCAGGCAAATCGTCCGGGAAACCTTATCGGGCTCTCCCCGCACAATGTAGAGCTGTACACGGAGATCCAGCGCTGACATTGCAGACAGCAATGACCTACGAGAGCTATCGTTCTCGCTCTTAAAGTGGATGCGGCGTTGGCCGGGCCGCGTCAGCTGCCGGACGCTGCGTTGTGTTTCCCCGGCGCGCGCGGGCGCTACTGCTGCGGCGGCAACGTAGTAGTCCCCGCGTTTGGACTCGTCGACGAAGACGTGATCAAGCCGCTCGAATGCAGGCACGACAGGGGCCTATTCGCTCTCGCGAGCAGAAGAGGCCGGATCGCCAAAGTCCCACGTGCCCGGCCTGGCAACAACTCCATCCTGCACGCGCAAGCCACTCGACAATCCGCCGCTGAAATTGCCATCTGAGCGGTGAGTCACACGTCTAGGCACTCCGCATGCGACAGCGAACTCGTTAACTGAGAAGTTAGGATCCTGGAAAAACAGCACTTGGGCTGTGACCCACATCACGTTCGTCTTGACGTTATCTGCCTCTTCGGAACTCAGCGGCGCGCGCGGGAGAGTGCCCCGATCCTGTGCAGGGTCATGACCGGCCCGATCGAGCCTCCACGGGCTGTCCGACCAATTATGGTTCCGGATCTCATCCGCGAATTCTTGGGCAATGCGACTCAGGGGCATACTGACCTTCCGATAAGGATGTGCGGGCGCACCTCCCGACGAGGCGCTTCAGACAGCGTAGTCCTGGAAACGGCGGCAGACATACGCAGGACCCAAGACGATGACTAGCTCACTTCTCTGCACGCGGTCCACTATGAGATTCGGGAAGTAGCGCAACATTCCACTATTCGGCGCAGAGAATCGTCGTTTTAGTTCGTTTTTTTCGTCCCGGCGAGACGCCTCGTAACGCATGGGATGCAAGGCGGATTCGCCCCTGCCCGCGGCCCTGAGCGATCACGGAACGCCGTCATTTATCGACCGACTCCACAACGTGCTTCAAGCCACCTCGACCGCGGCCGTTTCACGCCCGGTCATCGGGCAGTTTCTCGGGACACCTAAACGGCAATGAGGCCGACCAACACCGGCGCGATCCCAGCAACGGCGGGGAAGTGTCCGTTCAACGTCCCGCTTACGGGCATTCCGCCTGCTGGGTGCTTCGGGACCACTCCAAGAGGCTCCAGTTCGGGGGAGTCGCTGTGCCAGAATTGGCTCACAACGGTCCTGACAAGCAGTGGGGGCAACTGAAAATGACGACCGCGACCCGAACGAAAGTGCTGGTCGCAATGACCGCCCTTATTGCCGCTCTGAGTCTCGCAGGATGCTCCGGCCTGGCTCCGCACTCGATCGAAAACTCGCCTACATGCTCGTCAAAGCAAATCAAGGCGCTCGCCCGCGAGATCGTTAGCGCAAAGACCACTCCTATCGGCAAGACGCTTCCTTTCCCATTGAACTACGTGATGAAAGACGAAACTGACGTCGTCTGTTCTGCGAGGGCGACTATCGACCACGGCCCGCAGGGCGGGACGCAGACCTTCGACGTCGTAGTCGTGTCATCGACGCTCAAGACGGTTCGCGCGCACATTGACAAGGTCCTGCTCGCGCATGGGGGCGCTCGAGGTACCGACTCCGGTCAAAACCACTTGAGTTGGACGGTTCAATCCGCCACTGTGATGACCGCCGATCCATTCCCTGGTGATAAAGCGATTATTTCGGTGCAGCCATAGTTGGACCGAGCACGGGTTTGCGTGCTCGGTTTTAGGGTCCCGCTATCGGGCGGTGCCTCGGGGCGAATGTGATCTCGGGTGCTCTCTCCCGACAGCATTGCATTGGGGCCCGTCTTGTCCGGCGACCTCACCAACGGCGGCCCAGATCTGGGCTGAACTGTCGGTCAGCGCTGAATAGTTTTGGCGTCGCTGCTGGGGTAGTTAGCGGAGACTTATCCGCTGCACAGGGTCGCCGCGGATGTGCCAAGGTGGGGTGATGGAGGAGAGCGCTGTAGCCGAGGCTGGGCCGCGAGTCCATCGTCGGGATGCGGCGCGGAACCGAGAGCGACTGATTGCGTCGGCGTTGTCGATGATCGCACGGGACGGTTTCAATGTCCCTGTTCTGATGATCGCGCAGGAGGCGGGCCTTGGTGTCGCAACCTTTTATCGCTCGTTTCCTGACCGTAGTGCGCTGATGCGCGAGCTCGAGCACCGGGCTTACGACAGTCTCATTACGATTCTGGAGTCAATTCGGACTGATGGGGTTGGAGGCCTCGAGGCCATTGAGCGTTTCCTCACCGACTCACTGGAGATCGCCGACCAACTCATCCTTCCTTTGCACGGCGCTGCGCCCATCATGGATGACGATGCAATTCAGAAGCGGGCGACGATCGATAGCACGCTTGAAGAGTTTCTCAATGAGGGGCGCGTTGACGGATCGATCCGGCACGATGCCAACGCCACCGACATCATCGTCTGCAGCGCCCTCATCACCCAGCCACTTCACTTCACTTCACATTGGCACAGAAGCGCAAATCGGCACATTGCGTTGTTCCTGGCCGGGCTTGCTGCTGGAGCGAATCTTCCAGGACCTGCGGTGGAGCAATCCGATATCGAAGCATCGTTTCGACTTGAGGCGGATGAAAACTCTTAGCCAAGGTAGCGGGAACGACTGATCACGCCGTCAGGATCAACGGTGTCCGCAATGTGGGCCACTCGCTGACGCACGCCTTCGGGCAACGCGTCGGGAACCGAATCACTCCCCTCCGCCCAGGAGCCGAGGCTCAGCCCAAGACCCACGATGGCGGCGGCCCTACGAACTGTCGCGAAAGCCTTGTTGATGTGTTCGCGAGTGTTCGGCCCGATGAGGGCGCCCACTGCGTGTACTACAAACGGTCCTTGGACGGCTGTCTCGGCACCGTCGCGGGTGCGGGCCTCGTTATCAAGTGACCGGATCTCGATCATCGCCAGTGCCGATTCCGCTGGTGCGGCCATGCGCAGGATGTCGGCCGCAACTTGACCGGTGACGGGGCCGAGCCAGCGGGCCAGGCCGATCGCAGGGACAGCCATCGGAGGATCCAGGTGAATGGTCGCCAGTCCGGACGCGTCGGTCGGACCCCAGGTGTCGACGGTCGGCGCAATGACGAGACGCACAGCATCCAGCAGGGGCAGCGCGCCCGCTTCGCCGTCGCTTGATGCCACCGCCAGATGGACGACCGGTACCCCCTGGAGTTCCTTCGGGAAGTTTGGCGCGGGAGGTGTGTGCAACACGGCAATGCTTGTCGCAACAGACGCGCCAACCTCAGCTAGTGAAGTAGCCCAGGCCTGAACGACGTCGTCAAGGGCCTCGATCGGCCAGAGCAGATAGCCGGCGTGCAGGTCGTTGATCGGCACGAGATCGAAGTCGAGGTGCGTTGCAATCCCGACGCCACCACCACCGCGGAACGCCCAGAGAGCATCACGGTCCATCGGATCAACTGCATCATCGGTAGCGAGGCGAAGGTTGCCCTTGCCGTCGACGTATTCGACCGAACGCAGGGCCGAACTGGCAGCCCCGAACGGGCGAGTCAACCACCCAAACCCGCCCCCGAACGTGTAGCCGCCCACGGCAACGGTGGGCGAGGAGCCAGCCAAACCCATCAGCCCGTGAACCTCAGCTTTGGGGTTGATCTCTCCCCAGGTCAGCCCAGCGCCAGCTGAGGCCGTCCGTGCATCACGGTCGATCGTCAGTTCGCGGAGACCGGACGTATCGATGATGATCGTGTTGTTCCCCACATGGCCACCCGCACCGTGGCCCGTCGCCTGCGGCATGACCTTCAGGCCTCGACGAGCGGCCTCAACAACGACTGCACTGACCTCCGCGGCGGTCGCCGGCTTCGCGACGAACGCCGGTTCCTGGGTTCCACTGGAATTATCCGGACTCGTTCCCGCCACATACTCAGGCGATGCTGGCGGGTAAAGCTGGACCGATTCGCTCATGCCGGACTCCATTCATCGAGGGTGGCGGTGACCGTCCGGTGGACAGCCCCGCCTAGGGGACGAAATCGTCCGCTTCTGTGGGATGCTGTAAGTATGACTGAAAAGACCGCGCCTGCCTATGCTGTCATCGGTGCTACCGGGCAGCAAGGAGGCGCCGTGGTTGATGCACTTCTCGACCGTGGCGCCAACGTGCGCGCCATAGTGCGAGACCCCGAATCTGATAGGAGCCGAGCTCTCGCTGCGCGAGGGGTGAGTCTCGTGCACGGCGACCTGGACGAAGTCGACTCGATTGCGTCGGCGTTGGCCGATGTGAGCGGGTTGTTCCTGATGACCACCTACGACGAGAGCAGCGGCGGTACGGACGGTGAGATTGTCCGCGGCCGCGCCATCGCCGACGCTGCGCAACACGCGAAAGTCCCGCGCGTCGTGTATTCCTCTGTCGGCGGGGCCGAACGCAACAGCGGTGTCCCGCACTTTGAAAGCAAGCGACTTGTCGAGAAAGCCTTGACCGATGTCGTTCCGGTGTCGTTCGTTCGACCAACGTTCTTCCTGGAGAATCTCGCCCGCTCGCTGGCGCCAAGCGGCGACACCGAGTTCGTACTTCGGCTTCCCATGCCTGGCAATGTGCCCCTACAGATGGTCTCGGTACGCGACATCGGAATCGTTGCCGCCGAGGTCCTCCTAAACCCCGCCCTGTTGCCCGACGGTGCCATCGAGATCGCGGGCGACGAACTCACCGGTGAAGCTATCGCTCAGCGAATCGGCGAGCACCTCGGCAAGCCCGGGCAATTCCAAAGCGTCCCCCTTAGCGTGTTCGGTGCCGACACCGATCGACAGGCCATGTTCCGATGGTTCGTGGACACGCCCGCCTACCAGGCCAACTTCACCGCAACCAAACGAATCGATCCCGACGTGCTCGATCTAGTCGCCTGGCTTCGACTCAACTGAGACGTCCAGCACGACTTTGCCGATGCCACGCCCTCCCGCCAACTCGAGGTAAGCCTCTCGAACCTCCTCGAGACGGAAACGAGCACGAATCGGGACGGTAACCGCGCCGGAAGCAACCAGATCAGCGAACTGGACGACAGTGGCTCGAATGTCCGCGAGTTGGTACATGCCCTGGGTGAGGATCCCGAGCCGCTGGCCGACCGCGAAGTCGATGATCGTATCGATTCGGTCGGGCGAAACGCCGAGCGCAATCGCAAGATCCGCATTGCCCTCCCCATGCGTGTCAAGAAACGCATCGACCCCGCCGGGAGCAGCCGCCTGAGTGCGCTCAAGCACGCCGTCACCGTAGACGACCGGCGTGGCGCCGAGTTGGCGGACGGCCTCCTGATCACTGACCCCAGCAGTCGCAATAACACGAGCCCCGGCCAGAATGGCGAGTTGCACCGCGGTGGCACCAACGCCGCCCGCGCCGCCCGCGACAACGACGGTGTCCCCTTTGGCAATTTTCACCGCTTGAATCATCGAAGTTGCAGTGGCACCAGTGATCGGGATCACCGCTGCAGTCTCCCAGTCGATATTTTCCGGCTTCGTCAGAACGTTGGTGATCGGCACCCGCACAAAATCGGCCTGAGCGTCACGACCGTCGGAGAAGCCGATTACCACGTCATCGACGGTGACACCGGTCACATTGTCAGCCACCGCCACAACCACTCCCGAGAATTCGGTGCCTTGACCAGAGGGGAAATGCGCAGGATTCATCGTGTCCATCAGGCCCTCACGGATGGCTGCCTGACCCGGATTGACACCGGCCGCACGCACGCGGACAACGATTTCACCGTTTTGCGGGGACGGCATCGACACTTCGCGAATCTCCAAGACCTCGAGACCGCCATAAGACCCGAATTGCACTGCGCGAGGCATAGCGCTCCTTTTTACATGATCACTAAAGCTACAAAAACCGGAAACCGGATGATTTATTCCGTATTCGGCAATACTCAGCTTACTAATGCAGGACGACGTCACGAGCGAAACTATTTGGGACAGGGCCAGCACGCTGATCGTTCGCCTGGGGGCACTTGAGCAAGGTCGAAATCTCGTCTCGATCACACTTTCGCGATCGCCTGACATTCAGCCCGGTGATCGTCCGGCTACCGGGCGCAGCCTTCGCCGACGGGAGGGTTCACCTACCCCAGTCGAAGTTGAGTGGAATGCCCAAGTGGTTAGGCAAGAGAGTGATGATGGCGGGGTTTGGGCCTGAGGGGTAGTCATCAGGCTAGGCCGGCTCACCTTTTCAGACTCGTCGCGAGTGTTGGTGTCCTGGTAGGTGAGCTCGCTCACCGTCGCGATCGAAGATGGTGAGCAGCTCGACGGGTCCTTCATGCGCCTCGGTGGCGTGGGGGGTCATCGTGGAGAACTCGGCCGCCTGCCCTTCGTGGACCAGGATTGTCCGCTCCCCAAGGCGCAGTCGGATAGTTCCGCTGAGCACGGTGAACCATTCGTATCCCGGGTGCACCTGCGTCTCGTTTACCGCGCTGTCGGGAGTGATCCGCATTTTGGCGATCGTGACGCCGCGGCGATCGCGCTCGCGCGAGAGAAGCCACACGGTCGAACCGGCGCTTGTCTCGGGCTCCGGGCGGATGACGACGTCATCGTCGCCCTCTGGCTCAACGAGCTGGTCGAGCGTCGTGCCAAGCGCTTGAGCGATGGGCACGAGCTGATCAAGAGCGATACGGCGATGGCCCGTCTCGATGCGGCTCAGCGTAGACGCCGACAGGTAGCAGCGGCCGGCGAGCGTGTCGAGGGTCCAACCCCGGGCGACGCGAAGGCTCCGAATTCGTTGGCGGACGACCTCGTCGAGCAGTTCTTGCGTCATACGCAATAGCTTATGCCGAAAACGGATTGCTGCTATAGCCTGATTGACATGACCCACACCCACACCACCGCGCACCATTCACCAAACGACCTACCCGGACACGGCCCCGCACCGGAGCACGATGCCGGCCTTGCCGAGTTTTTCGACCTCGATGCTGCGCTAAGTGCACCGGTGTTGGTGGCAGCGCTGAATGCCGCATCCGATGCTCTCGGCACTGAGCCGCGCGTCGTTGTCGACCTTGGTGCCGGAACGGGAATGAAAACTCTTGCTCTCGCGACCCGCTTCCCAGACGCCCAGATTCACGGCCTCGACTCCTCACCCACGATGCTCGCCCGTCTGGCAAATCACACCCGCTCGGGGGCAGCGTGTTCGAAGTAACCGCAGCTACGCTGAGCGGATGGCCCGTTCAGAACCGATATACCGCTCTGCGGTGTCGCTCGGTCTTGCCCTGCTGCGGTTGCTGCGGGTCAAGCGCAGCGAGACCGGGCTCGAGAACCTGCCTGCCACCGGCGGTGCCGTGCTCGCCGTGACGCACTTCGGATACCTGGAATTCGTGCTCATCGAGTGGGTGATGTGGCTTCATAACCGTCGCCGCATCCGCTTCCTGGCCACGAAGGCCGCGTTCGGCAATCCGGTGCTCGGCTTCTTCATGCGCGGAATGCGACACATTCCTGTGGACAAGGATGCCGGCGCCGAGGCCTACAGTGAGGCCGTCGCCGCACTGCGCGACGGCGAGCTGATCGGGGTCTTCCCCGAGGCCGGCGTGAGCGCATCCTTCGCCGTTCGCGAACTCAAGACCGGAGCGACGCGACTCGCCGCCGAAGCCGGAGTTCCCGTGATCCCCGTCGCGATCTGGGGCGGCCAACGACTTGCGACCAAGAATCGGAAGATTGGTTTCCGCGATCGCTTCGACGTGCCGGTGAGCTTCTCCATAGGCTCCCCGATCACCGTCTCGCCGGATGCGAACGTGATCGATACGACAGACCGGCTGCGGATCGCGATGCAGCGTCTGCTCGACCCGCTCCAGAGGGAGTATCCGACAGACGGCAGCGGAGAGTGGTGGCAGCCGCGCTCCCTCGGCGGGACGGCGCCGACCCCGGTGCAGGCTGCCGCGAGGGACGCCGAGCGGGAACGCCAACGCCGGAAATCCGCTGCCCTGCGCGCCGAAGGTCCAGCGGGCGCGCTCTGATCGGTCGGCTCGGTTACCTCGAGAATCGCAACTCCGGCCGGGCTTTCGCCAGTTCGTCGAGCATGAAAGCGACAGTCTCCTCGACGAGTTCGCTGTCATCGATGAGGGCGACCCTGACACGGCGGACGAAGGAATCCCAGTCCCCACCGCCGGATCGAAGCGCCAGAAGCGGGGACAGCAGCGCAGCCCGACGGAGCCAGACGTCGCCCTCTCCTGCCCATCGATCCAGAGCGGCGTCCGCACGGGCACGGTTCTGACTGTCCAGGCTCTCGATCATCGGGCCGATCACGTCGATCGCGAGCGGATCGACCAGGACGCGCAGTCGTGCCTCCCGCAGGAAGCCCTCGACTCGTGTCAGGTCGGAGTTGTCCAGCAGGCGGACGTGGGACTGCAGGAGCACGATCGCGGCGAGCCGACGCTCGAACACCGGCACGATCCAGAGTTCGGAACTCAGGGCAGCGACCTCGTCGTGGGCCATGTCGGGGTAGCGGCGTGTCGCATCCCGAATCGTTCCACGCACCGCTCCCGTCGAAGCCCCGTAAAACCGCAGTTCGCTTCCCAGCCGAACCCTGTCTTCCTTCGCGCGAGACCAGGAACTCTCGCGTTGCAACGCCGCATCCACGAACTCGCCGACATCACTCATTTCACCATTCTGTCGTCCGGGACGACGGCAAACCGCAGGCAACTCGGAGGTGCGGGTGGAAGGGTTGACGGGTCGGCGAGGAACCGCCAACGGAGTCGAACCGATGTGGGGTAACTACATGCAAGTTCTCGTCGCTCTCAACCGCTGCCAGTCCTATGGTGTCCATTGCCATCCGAGTTGGCCAATTGCCACTCTTGATCGGCACGCCGCCATGTAATTGACCAATCCGAATCTTGTCTGTCCAGAGTGATTCGACTTAACAAGACGCTTGAGGAAGCGTCTCGAGCTCGTGCGTATCACGCCCCGGTCATCGGGCTTAATGTCGGGCAGGTCAAACGCACGACCGCCCGACCGTGGACGCGTCGACACCAATGGCGGCGGAGAAGTGTCCGTTCACCGTCCGGCTTGTGGGCGGGGTCGTCTAAACACTGACCGATCATTGTCGACAGCCCCAGTTCTGCGAGTATCAGCGTATGGATGCACGTGACTCTTTTCGTGAGATGCTTCGCGACCAGGTCGGACCCGCCCTGCGGCAAGAGGGATTTGCTGGTTCGGGCGCCAACTGGCGGCGGCGCAACGACGCTGGCGACTGGGTGTCGTCAACTTTCAAAAATCCGCGTACGGTTCCGCGCACTCAGTCGAGTTCTACATAAACCTCGCACTCGTCATCGAGACGGGACGCCAATTCTCTGCGTGGTTGAACAATCAGGCTGTACCCACGGTGCCCAGTGCTTTCGATGACGTGTGGTCGATCAGGCTCGATCCGCCGCCTCGGCAAGGTCGCGACCATTTCGACCGGTGGCAGTTCGGTGACGGGTCGGCCTGCAGCCTGATCTGTGCGGAGGTCATCGAAACCGTCCTGACGATGGCGATGAGGACGTTCCAAACGCTTCTCAATCGCGAGTCGTTACTGGAGATTCTCGAAGACATGGGCGGACACATGATGTTCGGAGGTGCTCTCGCGCACTTGGATCCCCAAACCCTTCGCGCTGTGATCCTCAGCGACTACGGAGTGACGAAAGAACTCACCGCAGCTTTGCAGCACGTCGCTGAGGACGCACGACAGCATGAGTTCGCCGGGAGCGACACTTGGGCCAGAACTTGCCGAGCTGTCATTGAATGGGTGACCGCACGGACCGCCGCTGTGGAGTCGACCGGCGGGCACCTAACAAAGCTCAGACGCGCTGTCCCGATGACTGTTCCCTGATCGAATTCCCGCCTGATGTCAGTGAATTGTTTTCTCACGCGTGCAAATGGCTTCGGCCAGGCCTAAGGCTTTGCCGCAGAGGCTTCTATCAGATCACTCACGACATTACGCTCACTGAGCCCGGGGAAGTGTGGGGTAGCGACTGTGGAGACCGACGCTCCTAGGCTTGCCGCCATCGCTTCCTGAGCGAAGGTGGGCATGGCCCGATCGTCGGTAGTAATTAGATAACTCACCGGTGTGCTACCCCACCCTTTTGTAGTGCTCGGTTCGGAACCCGCGGCTTGAGATTGCGGAACTAAATTGCCAGCGAAGGACTTGTCTAATTCCGCACTTCCAGCGTTTCCGACCATTATGTGTACCGCCTCAGCCGGGTTTACTGAGTAAAAAGTATTTGTGGGATCGGGCACCACCCAGGCGGGAAATTCACCCCCCACGAGATCTCGCATGCTGACGCCGACAACTGGAACGAATGCGGCGATGTACACGGCGTGTGTGACGTTTGGGTGCCCGGCAACTTCTGAGAGCACCATTCCTCCGTAGGAGTGCCCAACTATAACGGTGGATTCGTTGAGGTCATTCAATAATGCTTCTGCATAGCATCCGTCCGCGTGCAGTCCGTCTGAAGCCGAGCCAGAGTTGCTGGGTAGTTCTGCGACGGTCACGCCGAATCCACGTTTCCGTAACTCCTCTGCGAGGAGATCCCAGACACTTCCGGGGGAATACGAGCCAGGAACGAAGACGATTTGGTGGGCACTGCGCTGCCGGTTTTCCGCGGTTTCTAGGGACATGGCGATCCTTAATCTCAACGGGCGATGGAGTCGAGACCACTAACCGGGCGCTTGAACGTCACCGCGATGTGCCGACGATTTGAGTATACGAAAGGAATGATGGTAATACCACTACATTTTTGACTAGTTTCAGCTGAATAGTTTCTTGTTTATCCAATTGAGAATCCGTTCGAGTACTGCATCGGACCCATTTTCGATTGGAATCATGTGGCCAAACCCGGCCAAATTCCAATCAGACTCGAGTTCGACGTGCTCGGCCCCCACGATTCGAGCAAAAGTTGCGGTCGCCGGGGGGATCGTCAGCATATCGTCACCGCCGACGATGACGAGCGAGGGAATGAGTCGTAGTCGTTCTAAATCAGAAATTAATAGTGTTCCGAGCCCGTCTCCGTTTGATAAAGCGTTCATGACGGAAGGACTTGTCCCAACGAGGGACCGAAGATAATTCCTCCGATGGTTCTTCGGGAATCGTGCTGAGGTTGTAAAGACGGCCGTTGCCCTCTCCGGTGAATAGATAAAAGACCGATCCAGGGGCACGATCTGCCTTTCTCCTGCAGAGTTTCCCAGCGGAGCCGGAGAGAGGAAAATCAGAGCGTCTGGTGGGCTACTTATTGTTTCAACGGCTTTGGCGAGAAGCGTTGCGCCAATACTGTGGCCGATAACTACAGTTGGCTGCACCTCGTCGATGAGTTGTCGTAAAGCATCGACGATGATGGCGGGACCGAGATCTTCGAAAGTATCGGAGAGTTGGGACCGACCGACGCCGGGCCAGTCAACGACGTCAACACTCCACCCTTGTGCTGTGAAATATTGGGCCCACCCAGGAGACCCATCCGGGCGTTTTAGCCAGGTCGAACCAGTATGAGCTCCCCCGTGTACGAGCACGACGCGGCCTGGTGAATCCGAGTGCAGCGCTAGAGAACTCAGTACGAACATAGGATGATCGTCCCCAACCAAATCCGCCATAAACGGACTATCCACTCTCAGCCCTCTCTCTTAAATAGGAGCCTTCCCGCGATATTCGATTTTTTATGTATACGACAGGCTGAACCGCCATTCTGGTGCGCTCACGGCCGACTGTTCTTTCGATTTGACCAATGAATGTATTGACCGGTCCATGAACGGTCTCGATCCGAACCTTGCAAAAGTTCACAGCCAGCGAGCCCGCTGGGCTCGCTGGCGAATCAGCGGCTACCGCAGTCGTGAGTAGACGCGGCGCGCATTGCCCTCAAAAATTAATGAGGCGTCCTCGGCCGACAGTCCGAGGCGATCGATGTAGCGCTTTGTGTCGTCGATCAGTTCGCCACTCTCAGGTTCACGCTCACCAGGGATCGCGCCTAACATCTCCGATGCAAAGAGCAAGTTGCGCGCGCCGACGGTATCTACGAGCAGGCGTACGCCCTCAGGGTGATATACAGCCGTGTCAAAGAACACGTTTCGGAGGAGCAACTCGGGATCGGGACGCCCGAACCTCGAGGCCAGGCCGCGAAAGCGACCCCAGTGGTAAGGAACCGCGCCGCCGCCGTGCGGGATTACCAGGCGCAGGTCCGGGAAGTGTTCGAAAACGTCGCCCAGCACCAGTTGCATGAAGACGGTGGTGTCGGCATTGAGATAGTGCGCGCCGAGGGTGCTGACGGCGTCCACGGCCGAGGTGGATACGTGGATCATCGCCGGAATGCCGAGCTCGACGAGCGTCTCATAGAGTGGGAACCATGACGCGTCGGTCATGGGTGGCCCGGTCCAGAGGCCTCCAGACGGGTCAGGATTGAGATTGCACCCGACGAAGCCGAGCCCGTCGGCGACTCGGCGGAGCTCGGAGACACATTCCGTGATTGAACCGCTCGGCGTCTGCGGAAGCTGCGCGACGGGAACAAACTGATCGGGATACAGCCCGGCGAGTCGTCCGATTACGTCGTTGTTTACCCGCGACCAAGCTGCTGCCGCCGCCGGATCGGACGCATCGTGCCCCATCGCCGATGCCTTCGGGGAGAACAGCACTCTGTCGGTACCGCGCAACTGCATCTCTGCGAGCTGCTTGGTCTCCACTGATTCCCGCAGTTCGTCGTCAGAAATAAGAGGCTCGGCCACGAGGCCGTCAGCTGAAAGCTGCCGCTGACGAAATTTGGCAAGGGACGCCGGTGCGGTCGTGTAATGGGCGTGGCAGTCGATGATCATCAGGGTGCAGGTCCGTCCAGATAAACGAGGCCGGCTGCCTCCAGCCGACCCCGTAGGCCGAGAATGTCGAGGCTGGCCTCTCCGTCTCGATAACGTTTTCGGCTCAGCGCCTCGCGCGCATCACGAGCTTCGGCAGCTTGCAGAACCTCGCCTGCCAAGTCACGAGGAACCGCGACCACGCCGTCATCATCGGCCACAATTACATCGCCCGGACGGACGAGCGCTCCCCCGCAGACAACCGGCACATTCACCGTGCCGAGGGTCTCCTTCACTGTCCCGAGGGCCGAAATGTGCCGGCTCCATACCGGAAAACCCATCTCGTTAAGTTGGACGATATCGCGGCATCCCGCATCGATGACGAGCCCACGGATTCCGCGTGCCATCGCCGACGTCGCCAATAGATCACCGAAATACCCAGCCTCGGACGGTGAAGTCGGGGCAACAACGAGCACGTCGCCGGGCTCACACAGCTCAAGACCGACGTGAATCATCCAATTATCTGCCGGCGGCACGCTCACCGTAACTGCTGATCCTACGAGGCTCAGCCCACTACTAATCGGGCGCAAACCAGCAGAAAGTAGACCGGTACGTTTCTGGGCCTCGTGCACAGTGGCAACCCCATGAGTCCCCAGTCGCTCGATCGTCATTGCGTCAGCTCGCTGAATCGTGCGGTAAGCAACGTGCCCGATGGCCATCAGGAACGTCCTAACCAGGGCATTAGCGATACATGCACGACGTCGGGTTCGCCGCCGCCGATGGCACGGATTGCACGATCGACATCGGCGAGACCGAATCGGTGTGTAGTGAGCTCTTCCAGCGGAAACCGATGCGATGCCAGTTGTGCGAGCGCCAATTCACATGCCCGGTAGCTATGTCCACGTGCACTCTTAATCGTGATCGCTTTCTCGGTCAGCTTTTTTAGGGGAAAATCGGGAAATGCGGCAAGTTCGCCCTGCACGAGGAGAACTCCTTCCCGTCGCTTTAGGGCGTCGATACCAAGCAGAATCGGCAGGGTACCGGCACCCGCTGTGCAGTCCAGTGCGACATCGACACCCTCGCCCCCGGTGATTTCCCGGATTCGTGTCAGCGGATCTTCCCTCGTCACGTCGATCACATGATCGGCACCGAGGCGTAGCGCGAGGTCCAGCCGCGCACCGTCCCGCGCAGTGCCGGTCACAATGACCAGCGATGCTCCCGCCTGCTTGCACGCGACTGCCTGCGACAGGCCTTGCTGGCCCGGGCCCTGAATCAGAACCCGGGAGCCGTAGCCGACTCCGGCATCCAGTAAAGCCCATTGGATACCGTTGGACATCGGCGTGACGATGCCGGCTAACTCGGCTGACACTCCATCGGGAACCTTGTGCACGACGGCGTTCCAAGGCAAGTACATATACTCGGCGAACCCGCCCCACAGATGATAGGGATTGCGAGACGACGTATAGCCATAGCGCCGCGCGTCGGGATTCGTCCGCCAGTCGGTGTTTTCGCAATGCCGGTACTCGCCGATCGTGCACCATTCACAGTGATAACAGGCGACGTAGTGTTCGACGAAGATGCGATCGCCTTCCGCGAGACCTTCGCGCTCGAGGAACTCGGGCGACGCGTGAGTTAAAATCCCAATATTCTCATGACCCATGATCACGGGCTCGTCCGTCGGAGGATGTCCGTAAAGCTTCACGTCGGTGCCGCAGATTCCCGCCACTTCCACCCGCAGCAGAGCACTACCGGATGGCACTTCCGGCAGCGGGAACTCTTGTATCTCGGTCATCCCGGGTGCCACTCGCACCGCTGCACGCACCATCGTCATGCCAGCTCCTTCGCTATGGACTGAAGGTCAGTCCTTTCGCTAGACTACTGCATCATGACCCCGGAATTGAGGATTGTCACCCGTACCCAAGGCGCGAACGCTGATCTGAAGAGCGGAGCGATCCGGTCAGCGTCAGTGAGCCTTGACTTTATCGAGGTCGATCCGCTTGTCGACGCGTTCCGACGCATGGTGCGCACGATCGAGTTCGATGCGAGCGAGATGTCGCTCACCACGTATTTATGCGCACGGCAGGCCGGAGTGCCGATCACTGCGCTGCCAATCTTCCTTGTTCGCGGACTGCACCACGGCGCGATGACAGTTCGTGATGCTGCCGGAATCACGACGCCCGCAGACCTCGAGGGTCGCAGAGTCGCCGTATCTCGGGGCTATAGCGTCACTACCGGAGTATGGGCGCGAGAGATTCTGGCGTCCGAATACGATGTCGATCTGCACGAAGTCAACTGGCTGCCGACAGCCGAAGAACACGTCACCGGGACGCCGCTTCCGCGGAACGTCCCCAAAGATGCCGTGGGACTAAGCGTTGAAGCTCTGCTAGAACATGAAGATGTGGATGCGGTAGTCGGTGTATCGGTCGACGGGCCAGGTTTGTCCCCTCTGCTTCCCGACGCCGACCAACTCGGCTTTGCGTCACTAGTCCACACTGGTTTGTACCCGATCAATCATCTGATTGTCGTGCGTGACGACGTCTTGACCGCCAACCCCGGTCTTGCTCTCGACCTATTCGATGCCTTCGCAGAAGCAAAAAACCGCTACGTAGCTCGGCTGATCCGCGACGACTTCGAGCCGATGAACGCGAATGATCGTATGTTGGCTCGGGTGTTCCGGGAGACCGGCAGCGATCCGCTCCCTTACGGCATCGCTTCGAATGCGGTAATGCTTGAGCGGCTAATAGCGTCCGCGCACGCTCAAGGATTGTTGACTCACGCGCCCTCCGTCGAGGAACTTTTCGCTGCTGAGACCCTCCATCTCAGCGCGTAGTCTTCGAGCTTTCAGCGAGAAATTCAAGCACCCGCGGACCAACCGTGGACGCTGTTTGCTCGGCCACTGGCACGTCCCAAAGCTGAGCTTCACGCAAGCATTCGCGCAAAAAGTGCGCCGCTGAGGGCGCATGCGAATCATCGGCACCCGGGATGATCAGCGCTGGAATGTCGAGTTGCATAAGGTCTTCCGGCTCGACCCCAGGAACTGTATCGCGATCAAACATGGTGCGTGCAATTCCGGCGACCACAGCCTGATAGCGGTCGACCTCGAGTCCAATGTACTGCTGCGCGAACTCGGCGTCAGTACGCAATACCGTGACCCACGGCCCGACCCGGGGATCTTTTGTGAATGGCAGCTCGTGGCTTCGTGCGGCATCAAGTACGGCGTTGAGACCGTGCTCGGAGACGAAGGCTTGGTGTGCTGCGAAGCGCAGATGCTGCTTCATCCGATATCCGGCCCCCCCCCGCGGGAGAGATCAGCACCATGCCGAGTACGCGACCGGGCTCGGCAACCGCTAACGCGGCCGCCGAGGAGCAGCCCACGCATCCGCCCATTACGAAAACTTCCTCGAGACCCAGATGGTCGAGAACGCCGAGTCCCTGGTGGACGTAGTCATCCCAGCGGATGCGCTCGACCCGACCGCCCGATAATCCCGATTCGCGCCTGTCGAACGTCACGCAGGTGTAGCGGGCGCTGAGTTTTTCGATGAGTCGCAATTCGCGGTAGTTGCCGAATGTATGCCAGTTCTCCAGTGAGGCGTCGAACCCTCCGGGCGAGTACATCAGTACCGCCGGCCCCGAGCCAGTGACGCGCAACCGAGTACGGATGCCGTCGATCACAATTTGCTCGGTACGTTCGTTCGGCTCGGCCTGTTTAGCGGTCATCCCGCAACTCCCCCCTTGATCTGTCGACCCGACCGTACATCTTCGGCGTACGTCGATATCGCATCGAACTCGACGCGCGCCACGGCGGCATACGCGTCGAGCGCTTTGCGGTCGAGAGTCGACGCGGCCGCTCCGACGGCGGCGTGCATGAGCCTGATGCGTCCATCGAGCCACGGCCCACCGCCGAAGCCACCCAGGACGGGGATGGCGACCGCAGCTGCGACAGCGGTTCCCGCCGCCAGGCCGGAGTTGGTGAAATTCAGCATTGAGGCGCCCGCGCGCTCTAGGCTTCGAGCCTCGTCGACCATCCCCGCTATCATCTCCGGAGGAATTTGCGCCTCCGCGGCAGACTCGTAAGCAACGCCTTGGCGCAATGCGGTCTGTGGCGTGATACCAAACTGGGCGATCACCGGTATTCCGGCACGCTCGATCGCTGTCACGCATTCGGGAAAGTCGATGGCACCATCGAGTTTCACGACATCCACGCCCGCCTCCTTGACCAGCCGGAGTGCGGCGGCAATCGCCGCATCGGGTCCGGACTGCAGCGGCCCGAACGGGAAGTCGCAGCTGACAAGCGCCCGCCGCACCCCGCGCCGCACCGCGCGTGCCACGAGCACCATCTCATCCATGGTCACCTCAAGGGGTGTCGCGTGACCCCAAAGGTGGACGCCTACAGTGTCACCAACGGAGATCAGGTCGACCCCGGCTCTATCGGCGATCGCGGCCGTCGGGGTGTCCCAGGCCACCACCCCCACGATCTTGACACTGTCGGCCTTCATCTGGCGAAGAACGGGCAGAGTTACGCGGTCGTTCGACACGGCGGTCATGCCCGGATCGCCACCAGCATTGCGTTTAGGTCGTCTTCGACTCCAGAGGCGATCAGCACCCGAGCAAAGGGTCGCAACGCCGCTACCGCCGCACGCGGCTCCGTGCCCTCGAAATCGGCCAACACGATTCCGGCGGTCATGATGCTTCGTGCCGAACAGGCTGCTCCGATAGTCGCCGCGATGTGGGCTCCGCTGTCGTCGGTAACAATCATGATGACGGCGTCGACTCCGTCAAGTCGCGTCGCTAGCGCCGTCGTCTCGCCTCCAAGTTCGGTTAGTAATACCCCTGACGCATCAGCTCCGGCGCGAAAGAACCGGGCCGAGTCCCAGCTTTCCAAGCTCGTGTTCTCTACCGCGGGCACGGCGGCGTCGTCGATCGCGATCACGCAGGCCGCCCGTGCGGGTGCTAGCGGGTAATCAAGGCGGAAGCGGGCCTCCGCAGTCGTTGTAGCCGAGGCGCTCGTACTGATCACGGTCACATCACACCGTTGCCTGCCGTACGCCTTCGCGAACGGTCATCTCGTCGGAGAGCGCGTCGATGAACGACTCCTCTTTGGCCAGCACCACCGCGGCGGATCGCACCCGGTGGTGAGCCGGGTCGACTCCGGGCGGGACGATTCCGTCGGCCTGAAGCGCGAGCACCGTGCGACGGAGCTTGGCCCGCGCCTTGATGATGCCACTGTCGGTCGGCACCAGTCGCTCTTTCGACCTGTCGACGATCGGCCCCATACTCTCTTGGAGAGAGGCGTCTTGGAGGGCGATGCCCGTGATCCCCGAGTACGCCTCGCCTCGACGTTGGGCGTCGCGATCCATCA
Organism: Glaciihabitans sp. UYNi722; assembly: GCF_040549465.1. Taxonomy (NCBI): domain Bacteria; kingdom Bacillati; phylum Actinomycetota; class Actinomycetes; order Micrococcales; family Microbacteriaceae; genus Glaciihabitans; species Glaciihabitans sp. UYNi722. The sequence goes on from NZ_JBEPTL010000033.1 coordinate 18,725, forward strand.
GATAGTCGTTGGTTTTGTTGCGCACCGGAACATAGGTACCTGGGATGTTCTCGCTGTGCACCCCGTGGCCATCGATCATCGCTTGCCGCTCCTCGACGGTCAACGCACGGACTGGCAAGTAGTCAAAAGTGAACACCCAACAGTTCTCGTCGTCGATTGGAATCCAAAAATGTCCATGCACCGGATGATCGCCTCGGGGAGGCACCATGGTGAAGCTCGGCATCACCCAGGGCGTTATCCGCCAGTAGTAGGTACCGGGTTCAGCGTTGCGACGCGCTCCGATGAACAGCCCGCCGTCACTGTCGGTCACCTCGAAGAATGGCTTCAGGTCGTTGCGGTTGTACTCGTTTCCCTTATTACCTTTGAACAACGGGTCTCGATCTAGTGCACCAGAGTGCAGCCATGACACATGGCTCGAGTCGATTCCGCCCTCGAGCGCCTGCAACCAGTTGCTTTCCTGCAGGCGTTTCGACGTGAATGTCTGCTCTGCTGGTACATGCACCCACTCGTACTCGGGAAGCGGTGGTGTTGATGCTGATTCGCCCATGTAGGTCCATAGCACGTCGCCGATCTTGACCAGCGGGTATGACTTCAGTTTCACGTTGCTGCAGAAGGTGCTGTCGGCCGCTTCGGACGGAACATCGATGCACTGCCCCGTCGAGTCGTACTTCCAACCGTGATAGGGACAGCGCAGACCGCCCTCCTCGTTGCGCCCAAACCAGAGCGAGACTCCGCGGTGTGCGCAAAATTCGTCCATCAGCCCGTAACGCCCCTCGGAGTCGCGGAAAGCGATGAGCCGCTCCGACAGCAGCTTCACACGGACCGGCGGGCTGTCGTTATCAGGAAGCTCCTCGGCGAGCAGCGCGGGAATCCAGTACTGCCGAAATAGGGCTCCCATTCCGGTCCCTGGCCCGGTCTGGGTGAGTAGTTCGTTAATCTCCTGTCGCAGCATGGGCGCTTCCCTTTCTTTTGGCTGTGGCCGCTGGTGTTCAGATAGCCCGGATGAGTTGTTTTAGCGGCACAGCTGCGTCGGCCGCGGCGACGCGGTCGATGGTAGATGCCCGCCCGAGCGCCGTGCGAACTGCGAGGTAGTCGGCCATCTGGTTCACGGCGTCAGTGGCTAATAGCCGATCGTTGCTGTAATAGACGACCGAGAAGTGTTCGGAATCGGGTTCGCCCCGCACAACGAAGTCGTCATATTTTTGGCTGAGTCCGGCAATCTGAATCTTGAGGTCGTATTGATCCGACCAGAACCACGGCACCGCGTCGTGCGCTGCCGGAAGTCCCAGCAGGCTCAGCCCGGCTACCTTCGCCTGGGCTGTCGCGTTCTGAGTGGATTCGAGCCGCACACGGCCGGCACCAGTAAGCGGATTCGGCATGACCGTGCAATCGCCGGCAGCTACCACCCCCGGTCTGCTAGTGCGCGCCGCGGAATCCACCAGGATGCCGCCGTCACATTCGATACCGGCACGTTCCGCGAGTTCGTAGCGAGGCAGTATCCCGACTCCGACGATTACGAGGTCGGCTGCGATGGCGGATCCGTCAGCAAGGCGGACCGTCGCAACGCGACCGGCACCCTCGAACGCTGCAACCTGCGTGTTTAGGCGTACGTCGACTCCACGCCGCGTATGAGCGTCGTAGAGGAACGTCGACATCACCGGCGCAACGGCGCGGGCCGCGAGCCTGTCGAGAGCCTCCACGATCGTCACCGTTTTGCCGGCAGATTTGGCCACCGACGCCGCTTCGAGTCCGATGAATCCCCCCCCGACTACAACCACGCGCTCAGCGCTTCCCAGTTCACGCCGCAGGGCGATCGCGTCATCAATTACGCGAAGGTAGAGCACTCCGCGGAGATCAGCGCCGGGGATCGCCAGCCGCCGCGGGCGCGCTCCGGTGGTAAACGCAAGCAAGTCGAACGGGATCTCTGCCCCCGACGCAGTCGTCGCAATTCCATCGGGCCGAGCAGGTTCGACGAAGGCCACGTCAACCACGGGGTCGTCTACGCGCACATCGATTCGTTGATCGTTATAGAACTGATCGGTGCGCAGCTCCAGTCGGGTCGGGTCAATGGCTTCCTCTAGGAACTCTTTGGACAGTGGTGGCCGCGAATACGGTGGGTGTGACTCGGCACCGGCGAGTGTGATCGACGCGTCGTACCCGTTTTCACGCAAAGTAGAGGCCACTTGTACGCCAGCCTGCCCGGCGCCGATCACCAGGGCTGCGTTATTCACGGCTGCGTCTCCGGCGTAGTCACTCTGAGTCCGTCGAGTTCAGATGTGATTCGAATCTGGCAGGAGAGCCGACTGTTACCGCGCGGGTCGCTCACCGCCATCTCAAGCATGTCCACCTCTATGCCGGTTGGAGCGCCGACGATGTTCATGAACTCGGGATCGACATAGACATGACAGGTTCCACACGTGCAGTTCCCCCCGCACTCGGCAACAATGCCGGTAACCCCGTTCTTCACGGCCGTCGACATGACGCTGTCACCTATGGTGGCATCGACATGACGCTCAGCGCCGCCTGCTGACGTGTAGACGATTTTGGTCATCGTTGCCCTTGTTCCGCCGAATATCTAATGGTTAGTCCATTATGCCTCTATTCCACGTTCGGCGCATTGATGAACTTTGGTAGGCCTCGCAGATCATGCGAGGCCAGTACGAAATCTGCAGAATTTTCGAGGCGTTGGAACGAGCTCGCGCATTCCTCCTCGTCGCTGTTGAGGGTGCACGCGGCATGTCCGCCCCCGAGTGCCGTCCAATTTTCCAGCCGACTCACCAGGTCGCCCGCAACAGCGACGCGTCCGTGCACGGTCTCGAAGACCACGCCGGCTGATCCCGGCGAATGTCCGGGCAGATGCAACACCGTGCACCCGGACGCCACCTCGATGTCGCCGGCTACGCGATGCAGACGATCGAAAATTCCGAGCCAAGCCGGGATCACACCGTCGAAGCCGACCTCGTATCCGCCCAGGTGCTGCGTGTCGGGCGCTATGGCGTACCGTACTTCTTCCTCTTGGACCCAGAATCGCGCGTTAACAAGGTGCTCTCCGTTGCCCGAGTGGTCGTAATGCAAGTGGGACAGAACGACATCGATGATCGAGTCTGGATCCACCCCTGCTGCCCGAATTGCTCGATCGATGCGGTGTTCAGGCCGGACCTCTAATGGGAAGTGAATCGCTGCGGTGGTAAAGGTCGGCGCTGCTGGCCCTGTATCGACGAGCACATTCGACCCGTCGGATCCTCGCCCCAGCCACGCGATGCACGGAGCACGGACCGCTTCGGTCCGCGGCCAGCCGAGCACGAACTTGTCGACTGGGAAAGCGGTGAACCAGCCTGTGATTAGCGGTGTGAGCTCGTATGTGACAGCCATGGTTTTGATTCGCGACCAGGTTAGACCAGGTTGACGATCACGCTCTTCTCCCGGGTGTAGCCCAGTACCTCGCTGAGGCCGCCTTCCTTGCCTATACCGCTGTGCTTGAAGCCCCCGAAAGGTACACCGGCAGGGCGGCTAGTTTCCCCGTTGATCCAGACCATTCCTGCCTCGAGACGTTGGGCGGTGCGATGCGCGGCGGTGAAGTCGCGGGTCCATACGTTGGCAGTTAGCCCGTACTCGACTCCGTTCGCTAGCTGCAGCATCTCGTCGTAGTCGTTCCAGGTCAATACGGACATGACAGGTCCGAAGATCTCCTCGTTCGCGATCCTCATTTGGGGATCGACATCGGTGAATACAGTCGGGGCGATGAAGTACCCGACATCGAGGCCTGCGGGGCGGGTACCTCCGGTAGCGAGCGTGGCGCCCTCAGATTTTCCGATCTCGATATAGTTCATTACTCGCTCGTAGTGGGTGGCAAAACTGATAGGACCCATCTCCACATCATCACGATGCGGATCCCCCACGCGAAGAGTCTCGACTAGCGCAACTAGAGCCTCGATGAACTTTCCCGCGATCGACTCGTGCACCAAAATACGCGATGTCGACTGGCATGACTGACCACTCGATCGACGCAAGTTCATGCCCGTCACCGCGGCTCGGACGGCAGCGTCGACGTCAACATCAGGGAAGACAATCATCGGATTTTTCCCGCCGAGTTCGAGACTGACGTGCTTGATGCCCTCGGCAGCCGCACGCAGGATCGCTCGACCGGTCGGCACACCGCCAGTAAAGGCGAGGCGATGGACCCGGGGGTGCTCTACGAGGGCCGCGCCGGCCTCGGTACCTGTGCCGGTCACCACATTTAGTACGCCATCTGGAAGCAGATCGGCTGCAATCTCGGCAAACCGAAGCGAAGATAACGAGGTATGTTCCGAAGGCTTCAATATGACCGAGTTGCCGACAATAAGCGGCGCCGCCGACTTTCCTACCGTATACAGAAGGGGGTGATTGAATGCGGTGATCCTCCCGACCACGCCGTAGGGTTCGCGAAAAGTCAGGCCGAACTGGTCGGCAGTCCATGGGATCGAGTCACCCTTGGCCTCGCCACCGAGTCCGGCGAAGTAGCGCAGTTCCTCACCCGCGCGCATCGCGTCATATCTCATACCGCTGATGGGGTTTCCGGAATCAGTAGTATCGAGCCGCGCGAGTTCCTCCGCCGAGTCGGCGAGGCGCACCGCCAGTTCCCCGAGCAGGTCCGCACGGGCTCGCCATGACAGCGCAGTCCACGATCGGCCCCCTTCCTCTGCGCGCTCGACCGCGGACGCGACATCCGCCGCACCGCCAGCGGGTACTGAGCCAATCTCTTGTTCGGTTGACGGATTGATCACTGGCAGCAGGTGACCGTTGGCAGCACTGTGGAGTTGCCGGCCGAATCGCATTGGATGCGTTGGCCCTTCTGAAGCGATAATCATGGCGGTTCCTATATTTCTGTCTCAACGATGGGGAGTGGAGTCAACGCCGCTTAGTGCATGAACGATCCACCGTCGATGACCAGCGTCTGGCCGGTGATGAAATCGCTGTCGGCGGAGGCGAAGAACACCACCGCGCCCTCTAAATCGCTTGGGTGTTGTACGCGAGCAATCGCGCGGTCGCTCTTGGCTGCGTCGCGCATCGCAAGCGTGTCGGCGTCGGGGTGCTCCTCGCTGAGCGTGCTGCCGGGGGCAACACAGTTCACCGTGATGCCCGAGGGGGCCATCTCGCGGGCAAGGGTCTTGGTGAATCCGAGGATGCCCGCCTTACTCGTCACGTAATGGATGCGGCTCGCCGATCCCTTGAGTGCTGTGCCTGAACTAATGTTCACCACCTTGCCGTAGCCTTGCTTGGTCATTGCAGGGAATACTGCGCGTGCGGCGAGCCACGGTCCACGCAGGTTGATTGCCATCATCCGATCCCACTCTTCGACTTCGATCTCGTTGAAGGGCGAACGCGACATGGGCACGGTGGCGAAAAGTGCAGCGTTATTAATTAGCACGGTGATTTTGCCAAACGCACTTGTCGCAGCATCCGCCATTGCGTTCATGCTGCCCTGGTCGCGCACGTCGACCTGCACGCCGATCGCCTGGAAGCCCTTTTTGCGCAGCTCCTCGGCACCTTCCTCGACCGAACTCCCGTCGATGTCCGCGAGGACAACAGAGGCGCCCTCGGCGACGAATCGGCGCGCATACACCTTTCCGATGCCGTGTCCTGCGCCCGTGATGATAGCGACACGGTCGGATAAGCGGCCGAGGTGAGTAGTGGTCATGTTGATCTCCAAGTGGTTTATTGGTTGATGGATGAGAAAGTGGTCACCACGACGCGCGTGGGCTCGTAATACTTGCAACGTAAGCGGCGTTCATGACTGTCGGTCCGGTGAGTTCCGCGCCGCTGAGCTCACTGTGGACGCGCCCGTCGCCGATCACCAGGATGCGGTCGCAGATATGGGCAAGGTCCTCGTATTCCACGCTCGCGACGAGCACGGCACGGCCAAGCTGAGCCTGCTCCCCGAGTACGCGAAAAATCTCCTTCTTTGTTCGCACGTCGATTCCCTCGGTTGGCTCGTGCAGTAATAGCACTCCCGGATCAGTTGCCAGCCATTTGCCGAGGAGCACCTTCTGCTGGTTGCCGCCGCTCATCGATCCGATTCGCGCTTCGGAATCGGCTGGCACGACGTCAAACTTGTCGATCGCGATGCGAGTTTCGATGCGCTCGCGCCGACTACTGATGAATCCGCCGGCTCGCATATGTCGCAGCCGCGGCTGCACAATATTCTCGCGAATAGTCATCCGATCGATGACGCCGCGACGGATGCGGTCGCTGGGAATTAACACCATTCCCTGCCGAAGCCGGGTCGCGATCGGTACCCGACCAACCCTCGACTCAATACCGTCGATCGTGACCGAGCCCGATGCGGCTCGTTCAGTGTCGAACAGCAGGTAGGGAATTTCTTCAAACCCCGAACCCTCAATGCCGGTGACGCCGACAATTTCGCCTGCGTTCACGGTCAAGTCGATGCCGCGCACCGTCGAGCCGCTCAGCCCGCGCACGACGAGTCGTCGTCCCTCCTGCGGCTGCATGTCAATTCGCGGCGGGTAGAACGAGTCCAAAGAAGCGCCCACGATGGCCTCGACGATGCCCTCGTCGGTCGCCTCCCCGGACGCGATCACGCTTACTAGGCGCCCGGCGCGCAGCACCGCGACTTCGTCGCTTATTTCGCGAAGCTCGTCTGGCCGATGTCCAACAAATAGCATGCCCAACTGCTCCTTGATCACAATCTTTTGCAGCCATTCGCCCAGCAGCCGACTCTCGTCGGCACCCATCGCAGCAGTGGCTTCGTCGAGCACGAGCACACGTCGTTCCTCGCCGACTCGCCGACGCAAGGCTCGGATGATGGCGAGCTTCGCACGGTCGGCGGCACTTAGAGATGCAGCGTCCGCGTCGAGCCGCACTAAAACGTTGTGCTCATCCAACTCGGCTGCGGCGACGCGACGCTCCGCCGACCAATCAATTCGACCTCGGCCACCTGCGTAACCGTGACCGAGCGCGAGGTTGTCGAGTACGCTCATCCCACTGACAAAGCCCTTATCTTGATGGACGAAGCGGATGCCGGCTCGATAAGCATCCTGCGAGCGAAAGTGCCGAGGCAGTTGCGTGCCGCCGACCGCCACCTCACCAGCATCGGCGTGATGATAGCCCGCGAGGATCTTGACCAACGTGGATTTGCCTGAGCCGTTGGCCCCCGCCAGGCCGACAACTTGGCCAGGGCCGATCCGTAGAGTGACGTCCTCCAGAACGGGGCGGCCGCCGTTGAAAGCTTTGCGGATACCGGTGATCCACAACCGCGATGTGTCCCGTTCCAGTGAGTCGGCGACCACCTGCTACTTACCCCAGTGCGCGTAGTAGGTTTTGGTCAGCGCGTCAGGCGACCCGGTGTACCACTCGCCCGTCGCATAATTTTCGGCTGCTACCGTGATTGACCCAATGTTTTTGGAAGTGAAGACGCGGATCGCGGGGGTAGCTTCCTTTACTACTGGAGCACCCACAACGTAGCGGAGGGCCTGGTCGGCTGCGTTCAACCCCATCTCGGGAAGGTTCTGGCCAATTTCGGCGGCGATCAGTTCCCCACGTGAGAGCGCCTGCATCTGCTGCAGCGATCCGTTGACTGTGACAACCTTCACACTGCTGCTCTTACCAGCTTGGCTGATCGCCGGGTTGGTGTATGCGGCCATCGGGTCGAACACTGGCACGACGTAGTTGATGTCGGGGTTCTGCGCCAGTTTTGACGACACGACTGCCCCTAGATCAGACGCCCAACTCGTGATCGCGACGCCAGCCGAAACAATCGAGCAATCCGGGCACCTCTTCTTCAGTTCGACCCGGAAGGCTTTATCGACGTAGTCGGAGCCGACAATTCCGGGCGAAGAGATGAATAGGACCTTCGCCTTGCCCTTCGAATCCGATGCGATGAAGTCGGCTGCGAGGGTACCAGAGAGGGCATCCGGCGGTGCGGCGTTGCCGCTGACTAGAGCGGTGTCGGCATCGAGTGGGGACGCATCGACGCCAGACGCCTTCACCTCAGTCTGTGTCGGGAAATCGAGTGCCGAGATCACCGGGATGTTCTTGGCCTTGGCCGCGTCGATACCCTGGGAGTAGACCTTCGGGTCCCCGCCGATCACGATGATTGCTTTGACCGACTGCGAGATGCCTTGGTTGATGCAACCTGCAACGTTCACGGCCACGCCGCTCGCGTCGCAGCGCTGAACGACCGCACCGACATGGGTCAGGGCGGTTCTAGCGCTTTGCGACACCGCGGCCACTGCCGGGTTAGCGCCGGACAGATCAATGACTTCGACGACTTTGCCTGATGCCGCGGTCGCATTGAATGGCTGACCGACTGGTTTCGGTACCTTGGTCGTGAGGTACGGCTTGAGCGCGGCCGCAGCGGCCGCGACCCCTGCGGAGCCGGATCCCGATCCCGATCCCGATCCCGAAGACGACGTGGGAGCCGGTGACGAGCAGCCAGCGAGGACGCCGACGATGAAAACGCTGACGATCGCCGAAGTTGCGATAGTAGATCCGAGTCGGGTAACGACGGTGTCAACCATGATTCTTCCTTCCGATTAAGTGCCCATAATTTGCGGCTATCCCCGAAACGGCGATAATCGCGACCAGCGCGACGCCATAGAACACATTGCTCACCCATGTGCCGGCGCCGAGCACTTGGATGCCGAAAATCCCCGTGGCGAGGAAGTACAACGAGACGACGGTTCCGAGCGGATTGACTTGGCCGGGCGTGAAGACGAGCGTTCCGAGGAACGTCGCGGCGAACGCCGGAAGAAGCAATGGTTGGAACGAGGTGGGGTCGGCACCACCGGCGACTCCGATTGAAATCACACCGGCGATGCCAGCAATTAGCGAGCCAGCCACAAAGCTTAGGATGCGCAGGCGGTTTCCCCGGATGCCAGAGAGTCGGGCGACCTCGCGATTGAAGCCTAGGAAGAGCATCGACCGCCCAAGTGGCATGTGCCGGATCACGTACCAGAGCACTAACGCGAGCACGATTGCGATGAAGAAAGCGACACTTACCCCACCGATTGGCAGGTTGACAAAATGGCTTAGCTCGGGGGATACGCCGCCAACCGACTGCGAGTTCGACACCAGCAAGGTGATACCGAGCGCGAGTGTCCCCATGCCCAGCGTGACAATCAGGCCTTGCACTCGCAATAGCACCGTGATGAGTCCGCTGATCAGACCGGCCACAGCCGAAGTCCCCACAGCGACGATGATGGCAACAATCGGTGAGATACCGAGCACACCATTCAGTTGACCGAAGATGATCGCGCCGAGCCCCATGACGGAGGCGACCGATAGATCGATCTCGCCTACAGCAAGGGTTGGGACGACCGCGAGGGCGAGCACCACGAGGGAGGCCTGCGAACTGGCTAACTGGCTAAAAGTGTTGATGTTCAAGAAAATTTTTGGTGCGATCGCTATAAACACGACGATCTCTATAAGCCAGAGGGCGAGCAGTCCAAACCTGCTGACGAAACTTTTCGTTGTGACGGGAGCCCATCGCCGACCAGGTGCGTGACTCATTTCAGCCGCTTTTGTCACGTGTCCTCCTTGACACAAATCATTCGCTCAGCGAATATTGTTCGCAGTTAGATATGCTATCTGACTTTTACGGACAAGCGCAAATGGTCCTACCAACGCAGTGGCGACCAGCGCGGAAAAAGCGTCGTAGAGGGCTGTTAGAGAGTGGTGCCGAGGCGCTCGGCCGCAGTTTTCAGTACCGGAAGCACTCGGTCCAGCATTTCGAGCACTGTCTCACGCGCGGAGAAAGTAGCCACGCTCATTGCTGCGAATACTTGACCACGATGGTCAACCACCGGCACGGCGAGCGACCGCACACCGGGGCCGAGCTCCTCGTCGGTGAGCGCATACCTGGCCTCGCGCGCGACCGCGACCTGCTGTCGCGCGCGCTCGATTGTGTCCAAAGGTTCCTGCACCCCGCCGAGATAGTCATCAAGCTGTTCTTCATTCAGCGTCCCGAGCAACATCCATCCCGTCGCCGATAGGTACGGCGGCAGTCGACTACCCACCCGAACATTGGTGGCGACTAAGTGATCTGGTTCGGCACGCGCAATGAACAGCACGTCCCCTCCCTCGAGTACGGCAAGAGACGCGGCCTCGTGAAGGTGGTCACGCACCGAGTCGAGGTGTTTCTGTGCCAGGCGCGGCAGTGCCGCAGTCTCGAGGTAAGTGGCAGCAAGCCGTACCATGCGCGGGGTAGGACGATAGAATTTGCCGTCAAAGACTACGTATCCCGTTGCTTCAAGTGTTAATAGGCATCGCCGCGCCATGGCGGGGGCCACGCCAATGGCACGCGCGGCCTCCGTAATACTGAGTTGGGGGCGTCCGGCCGAGAACGATTCCATAATCGCCAAGCCTCTGGCAAGTCCAGCGTTGGCCTCCGATTTCGGAGTGCTGCCGTTCATCGCGGCGGATACGAGTGAGGCGATGGAGGTCATTCCTTTCGTATCGATTTGATTTGAATCCTACGATAGGAGCATGACCATCAGAATCGACCCCAGCAAGCCACCCGCAATCAGCAGCTCTGGTCGCTTGTTTATGCCGATCCCGATGGGACGTATGTCGGCCGCGATAGTTGACCGCATTCGCAGCCTGATTTACTCCGGCGATCTCGTCGCCGGTCAGGGTTTGCCCTCGGAGCGTGAGCTTTGCGTTCTATTTGAGGTGAGTCGTGTAACTGTGCGCGAGGCGTTGCGCATGTTAGAGGCGACGGGGCTTGTGCAAATTCGGGTGGGAGCGGGGGGCGGCGCGTTTGTCACCGCGCCAACCAGCGCGAAGGTGGGTGAGGGCATCACCGAGATGCTCGCCCTTTCGACGATCACCGCAACCGAGGTCACCGAGGTGCGCCAGCTACTCGACGGCGGTACTGTCGCCCTGGCCTGCGAACGGGCCACCGATGATGACATCGCCGATCTGCTCGCTATCTGCGATGCCGCTGATCTCGCGCGATCCCACAATACGTACGACCCTGCAACCTCCGCGGAATTCCACATACGCCTTGCGCGCTCTACTCACAACCGAGCACTGGCGATGCTGGTTGAATCACTACGGGTGCCCCTGCTGATGTCGCTCGAACAGGCCCGACTCACCGACCCAGTCATGGGCAACCGAGGCAACGACGAGCACCGCGCTCTCGTTGAGGCAATCCGGGCACGTGACGTCGCCGGGGCGCAGGAGGTCATGGCAGCCCACCTCGATCGCACGCTGCGGCGCATCGCGACATAGCGCGCAGTTTTTTACCGCCGCTAACTCCGTTTGCGATCCGCATCAACCGCTCGGCTACAGAACAACGCCACATCAAAACGCCATACCGTCAAAATCTCCTCTTCGCACGCGGAACCGTTACCTGACGGCAAAGCTGTCGCGCTCAAGGTTCCCCTGCGGGCACTCGTCCAGGTCCACAGGAACCTGGAATCGGTCTCGAAGAGCGCGGTGGAAGAGGTCTCGGCGGCCGTGCTGACGAGAGACGAACTCTTTCCCTTTGGGGGAGCGAAAAGTGAGTCACCGGACAGTGCTCCGGCACCCAGCTTCTAGTGTCGCGTGTTAATGGTCTCTTTACGTTTGATCTTGCCGGGTAGGTGGTCGGCGGTTTTGACCCATTTGAATGGTTCGGCGCGTTGGTTGT
>NZ_JBEPTL010000034.1:0-29257 GCF_040549465.1 Glaciihabitans sp. UYNi722
GCAACCAGATACGACAAACTCGCCCTCACCTACCGCGGCGGAGTCGTCCTTCGGGCCATCACAATCTGGCTCAAACCGTTAGGAGACACGCCCTAAGGCGATCTTTAGCTTGCTCACGTTCGGCGGATCCTTTCGCGGAAGTTATGCGCCCAGTTTTTACTTGCACGAGTCTTGAAAACTAGAGATTGCGAAAAAGTCTCCAGGGATAATAAGAGAATCTACTGCGATGTCAAGTGGCAATAGCGCTCCGCCGCTCAGGACAGTCGCCCCCGCGAGCGCGATCGCCCCGACGTCCGCGAGCCCGGCAACCACAAGTCCTCCAATGGCAAGCGAGCACGCCGTCAAACTTCCCGACGGATCCTGCCCATTGATGGGGTTGTCGCCGGCGTATGCGTACCGGTTGGCGTTGGCGGGGTCGAGTGGGCTGTCGAGGGTGTCCTTGTTGGGTCCAGGTTCCGGTGATCGGGTTGTACCAGCGGAGCCCGAACTTGACCAAGCCGGAGCCTCGGTCTTTGATGCCACCGCGGAACGCGTACGGGTTCTGCTCGGCGCCGTTGCCGGTTCCGCCGCTGGTGAGGGTTTGTGCCCCCCATGGGTCGTATTTGTAGGTGAACGACACGGTGGCACTGTTGGTGAGAAGTCCGACCGGGTTGTCGGTGCCGTCGAAGACGAGCATGCACGCCTGGTCGCTGGCGGTGACAATCCCGAGGGGTTGGCCGGTGCTCGGGTCGTCGAACACGTAAGCCTGGTTGCCGTTGACACTGTATTGCTCGATCTCTGGTTGCCCGTTCGCATCCGTGCGACCGTAGACCAGCTTCGTGGTGATCGGCGAGGACCCGCCCCTCGTTTCGGAGAGGACCTGCGATTGGGACGCACCGGCGTAGGTGTAGGTGCTGGTGACCCCACCGACGACCGCCTGGGTCATCTGTTCGGCCGCGTTGTACGTGTAGGTCGCTGTGGGGGTCGCTATCAGGTTCCCGGCACCGTCATAGCTGTATCCGGTGTTGGTGATCTGGTTCGCCGCATTGAACGTCAGCGACTGGGTAGCGGGGTTGGAGCCGGTCACCACCGCCGTTTTGCGGTTCCCGTCCGCGTCATAGGTGTACGTGTACGTGTTGTTCGTTACACCACCGGACTGCGCCACCATGAGCAGACGCCCGCCGCTGTCATAGCTGAAAGCGGTGACCTGACCGGTGAGGTTGTCTTTCTGCCACTGCAGCTTCGACCGGTCCGTCGTCGTCCCGGTGCCGCAGGTCGGGGCAGCGCTTGCCGTGTTGTAGCAGTACGTCATGTCCAAAACGGGGGTGATGGTGGTGGGTGCTGGCCCGGTCGCTGCACTCAACCCGGAAATCCGCCCGGAAGTGTCGTAGGAGGTGTGCACGTGTCCTTGCCAGTAGGTGCCGGTCGAGTCCGATTGGAGGTACTGGTCGGTGCGACGCCCCTGATCATCGGTCTTGAACACCAAATGTTGGAAGGCACCGTTATGCGGGTACTTCATCTCGATCAGCACGTTAGACACATCGTAGGTGTTGGTGATCGTCCCGAAACCATCGGTGCTGGTGACCAGATTGGATGCCTTGTCATACGTGTACGTCTCAGTACCACCGCCCGCCGTGTTCACCGTGCTGAGGAGTCGACCGAGCTGGTCGTAGGTGTTGGTGATCGTCCCCGTCGCCGACACGCTGGTCAGCTGATTCCCGGCGTTGGTGAACGTGTTCGTCACCGTTGCCAGTCCGCTCGAAAACACGGTCGTCAGCAACCGGTCGATCTTGTCGTAGCCGTAGGTGGTCGTGTTGCCGCGCCCATCGGTGATCGTCTTCAGCCGCCCGAACCCGTCATAGGTCAGCGCCTTCACCCCGAGGCTCGTCCCGGTAGGCGGGGTGATCGAATTCAGCTGCAACGTGTACGGGTCATACCCATACGTGGTCGGATTTGCCGGGGTCGCCCCGACCGCCACATTGTTCGGCGCCGTCGCTGTCGCCACAGTCCCGTTCGTGTTGTAAACCAACGCCGCCGTCGCGGCGAGGGTCGAGTTGGTGGACGAATCCCTGTTGCCGGAGCCGGTGTAGTGGTACACCATCTGATCCCCTGAATCGCTGCTGGTCGAGGACGGCAGATAGGCGGTGCTGCCCGTGTTCCCATAAGCGGCGGACTGTGTCGATCCGCCTGGGGATGCCGCGGCGGTCAATGACTGGCCGGAGTTCGCACCGAACGTGTTCGACGAAATACCTGTCGGCGTGGAACCAGCCGGTGGGGTGGTATCAGTGTTGCCGCTCGTCGATGTTGCTGGCGCAAGATTGGTGGGACTGTACGTGGCCGACCGTTCACGACCCAGCTGATCGGTCGCTTTCGAGACCAAATAACCAGCGCCGATCGCATAGGTGAGATGCGGGCCGGTCGCCACCGCCGTACCGGTGGACGTGTTCGGTCCGGCAACCAACGTCTGACTGGCCGACGGATAAGTCAGCCGGGTTGTGGAAGTGCCCGGGGAACCCGCCGTGGTGTTGTGCTGGTCCACCTGCGTGACCCGCCCCGACCCGTCGTAGCTGAAGTCCGTCTCGGCACCGGTAACCGAGATGACCTGTGTCAGATTCCCGGAAGTGTAGGTGAAGGAGGTGCTGTTGCCCGACGCATCGACAATGCTGGTCAAATTCGACACCGAATTTTTGATGTACTTCACATTTCGGGTCAGTGACCCGTTCGTCACCGTCACCGTCTCCGTGTAGGTACTGCCGTTGTACGCGACAGTCGCCGTGCGTGCGGCGCTCGGACCGGCAGAAGAAACAACGCTCGTCGGATTCCCATACGGGTCAAACCCGTAAGTGGTCACATTCCCATTCCGATCGGTGACCGTTTTAGCCAAACCATTCGCATCGAACGTCTCCACAGACTGCGACACCGAATAGGTGAGCGTGTATCCGCTCACCGTCCCGCCGGTCAGCTGCGCGGCCAAAGTCGCCTGAAACCCTGCCGGAGACGTGAGCGCCCAACCGAGCCACTCACCGGAACGAAAGACCAGGTAGCACCATCCGCAGCCACAAACACCACAGCGCCAGAAGTCGAATTCAAAGTCAACGTAACAGCACCCCCAGCACTGGCAATCCACTTGTTCGCCGCCGGCCCCGAGGTGCTGCCCACCACCTGCGACATCGAGTTGAACACCGCAGTCAACGCCACCGCCGAGGTCACACCCGGCAACGTCATCGCCAGGGTCGACACCTCAAGATTCCCCGTCCCCACATCCACCGCGGCAGTGACCTGGTCACTGATCGGGAACGTCAAATGCGTCGCGCTTGGCCGAGCACCCGTGACACCCACCGTCGTCGGACCCGGCGGCAACGCAGCACTCGCCGACTGCGCCACACCACCCACCAATGCCACAGCCACGACAGCAGTCACCAGCACCCGAAGCCTGGATGCGCGACCATTCCTCACAGAAAACTTCGACCAGCGTGCCACAACGTCCTCCACCCAGACAGAACAAGACCACCCGAAACCCGCACACCGCCAGATAAACACGCGACGGAGCGGAGCTAGCCGCAGGAGACGAGGACCCAATTGTTTGAAACGTCTGAGAAGGTAGCACTCGGAATCTATACCCAACACGACTCAGAGAAAAGAAAAATCTTCACGGAGTAACTGTCTGGCCCGATGAGCTTCACCCTGCTGGATTTTCGGATGCCACTCACGAACTCCTTTTCTCGCCGCCCTGAGCGGTACAGACTGGTGCCATGTGTGGACGGTCGCGATAGACGACAAAACCAATGCTGAGATTGAGGCCTACATCGAGGCCGGCGGGAAAGCCGAGAACTGGGCGACCAGCGATTGGCAGCCAGGCTGGAACATCGCACCCACGGATCAGGTGCAGATCGTTCGGAAGCGCTACGACATGCTCGAGCACGCGATGTCGACCTGGCTTCAGCCGACTCATACGTTGCCGGTGTTTCTTCGCTCGTCATGCACATCGGCAGACGGATGCGTGGCTATCTCGGCGCGAACGAACTCCGAAATATCGAGCGAGACTGTGGACGAAGGTAGCTGGAGATCAGTCGGTCGCGGCTCACTCATGGGACTCTTCTGTTGCCACATTCGGGCGCTGCCTCAGTGTCACCGGTCTTGTGCTCTTTCCTGGCGCGGGCTCGCGGCCAGCATGGCGGGGTGCGTCCTCATCCAGCACGTACGTGGCCAGCTGATCGGCTTTTGTCTCAAACTCGCTTCAGCGAATATCGGTCGGAACGGATCGTAAACAGACCTGAAAGGAACTAATTCTCGGCCAGGGGCAAGCCAGACCCGCTCACCATTCCGCTTGGGGGCGGCACCTGAATTCGCCACCCGTGGGATGCGACACAGTCCCAGACTCGCTCGCAGGTCCTCGATGCAGATCATTGACCGATGGGAAGTCCGTCAGCGCACCTGCTGGATTTTCGGTCTGGACAAGTCAGATGTCACAACTCCCGAGTCGCTCCGGATTGAATCGAGCACGAGAGGCCCGACATCTCGGCGATTTTGGCGGACAAATCGGCTGTCAATCGGACAGATTGAGTGGCAAGGGACAAAGCGGATACCGAAAGGTAGGCGCGAACACCGGGCCTGAATGGCGGATGCCCCGGCCCCCTTCGCAATGAAGGGAATCGGGGCATCCGGGTCATCTCAGACCGGCAGCCTGTCGGCTACTCGGCGTGGGCCTTCCTCACTCGGCCGAAGGTGTAAACCCCAGCACCGGCGAGCAAGAACAGCAGCCCGGCGACGAGCAGGCCACCGGTC
This sequence comes from Glaciihabitans sp. UYNi722, assembly GCF_040549465.1. Taxonomy (NCBI): domain Bacteria; kingdom Bacillati; phylum Actinomycetota; class Actinomycetes; order Micrococcales; family Microbacteriaceae; genus Glaciihabitans; species Glaciihabitans sp. UYNi722. Next base: position 4,765 of record NZ_JBEPTL010000034.1, read on the forward strand.
TCGCCACCCGCGCCCGTGAAGGCGAGGGTGTTGAGCTGGCCACAGTTGTTGGCAGCGGCAAAGTCCAGTGGCCAGGCCGTCTGCGTGTCCTGTCCGAACCCGTAGTCGGAGGAGACCGTTGAGGCCAGAACGTCAACCGTCTTCGCCGAGGTGACCGAGTACGTACCGGCAGGAACGACGTTGCCGTTCACCGTCCAGACGACTCCCTCGACATCATCCAGCGTGTAGGAGCCAGCATTCGAGCAGCTCTGCTGGGAGCTGCTGAGGGTCGGCGTGACGAGAGGATGTGGCTGGAGATCCCCACAGGCCTCGGAATGGTCGGCGACGTTGAATGTCCATGTCGTCTGTCCGTCGAGGGTGTAGCCGGCGTTCGGCTCTGCGAGCTCCGCGGTGACGTGGTGCGAGCCGGTGGTGACATCCGTGTTCGCGGAGGCCACGACGGTTCCGTCGATCTTGTAGACGAGGTGATCGTTGAGCGCCACGAAGATCTGCCCGTCGGTCAGTTGGTTGTCGACACAGGCCTGCCCGGACGGGTCAGCCGCGGTGACGATTGCACAGTCGCTCTGCACGGTCTTCGAGCCGATCACTTCGCCATTCACCTTGACCTCGACCAGGTGGCCGCCGCCAACCGTGAACGTGTAGCTCCTGCTCACGATGTCGCTGGACTTCACGAGGAAGCTGTCCTTCAGCTGTCCGTCGATGAAGACCTCAGCGGTGACATCCTGTCCGATCGTGTGCTCGGCCGGAGTGAATGCGTTGCTGACCGAGATGTCGGAAGCTCCACAGATCGCGGCGAGGCTTGCCGTGGGTGTCGCGGGGATAACCTCTGGCGGGCACTCGGTGTAGGTGCCGGTCTTCCCGCTGAAGGTCTTCGAGGGGTAGTTGCCCTGGAAGTGGTATCCCGGAGCCGGGGTCGCGGTGACTGTGTACAGGCCGGTCTTACTGTCGAAGTCGACCGCGTAGATGACGCCGGTGGCCGGCATTGCGACCACCTGCCCATACATTCCACACGTCGCGACGGCAGTCACTGTCGGTGCAACAGGGATAACAAGGCCGAAGCAATCGGCCGGCTGCTGCACGTAGGAGTTGCCGGTGGTCATGGTCGTAAAGCCGAACCCGCTCAGGAACTTCTCCCAGCCCTGCGGACCGCTGAGTGTCGAAGTCGGCTCGACGATTCCGGTGCGCGAGGCGTAGATGTCGCCCTGGCCACAGCTCAGAGCTGCGGCGTAGGGGTACGTACCCGCCGCCGTAATGGTGAGCTTCTGCACCTGGTCGAGGCTTTGCGGCCAGACGCTGTTCTGCGTGTACTTCCAGCTGCTCGCGGTGACGTAGAGCGGCTGGCAGAGTACGCCGGTGGAGTTGGCCGGCTTCGCGACGGTGATGGTGCCGTTATTGGTGACGGTGCTGTAGGTATAGCTGATCGCCGAATCCGGGATGCACGTGGTTGGCGGCGGCGGCGTGGCACAGGTGCCGGTGAACTGGGCCGTCGTGACGCTGCCACTGTCGTGGCTGGGGCTCCAATAGGGCCTTGTAGCGTCGAGGGTGAGGGTCTTGTCGACCGGCCCGGTGACGGTCTCGGCGAAAGTCTTCGTCTCGTTGGGACGCAAGCCTGTGTTGATAGGGATGAGCTTCTCGTCGCTGGATACGGTGATGGTAGCCGGGGAAGTCGAGGCGTTCTGAACCGTCCAGGTGACGGTCCAGTGATAGTCGGGACTACAACTAACCGCAGCGGAGACAATGGTGTTGTTCGTTGGGGCGGCGTCAGCGGCGCTGGCCGGAGCCGCGACGCCGACAGCTACGAGACCCACCGCGAGGAACGCGGTGGTGAGGGTCGCCACGACAGTTGTCAGGCGGCGCCGGAGGAATCCGGTGCGAGGGGCGAAAACGAGCGAACGGGAATTTGACCGGGCGTGGGTGAATAGCCTCGGTCGCTGGGGGAGCGACATGAGTAAAGTAATCCAACTTTAATGGGCACATTCGGGTGTCGGTCGCAGGATTCGGGTACCGCGACTCAAGTGCCGGAGTTGATCCTATCCGGTCCCCCCTTCTGGGGACAACACCCCCAATTGGGGGGCGACCCGAGCAGGCTCAGTGAACGTATTCCAGCAGGTCGAAACCGAAGGTGCGCATGGCTTCGAGCACGCGCAATCGGGTCGCGAGACCCGAGTCGGCGAACTGCACTGTCACCGCGTAGGCGATGCCGGTTCGGGAGCCGCTCAGCAGGCCGACCTCCGAGCGCACGCCCGCATCCGTTCCCGTCGTGTTGACCAGCTGGATGCCGTGGTCGGCCACCCGATGCCCGAACGGATCAAGGCCGAAAGCACTCGCGACCATGGACAGGTCGGAGTTGAGCGAGAGCCAGCCGAGCACGCGATTACTGGTGGCGTGGTCGACGACCTGCCCACGCGAGAGGGCGGAGAATAGCCAGGCGAGTTCCGCGGACGATCCAACAGAAAGCTGCGGCGCGTCATCCGGCCCACGGTTGCTGCGCACCAGGTCGAGCAGCGCGGTGCGATTGAGGCCGAGTGACTCCGTGCGCGCACGCACAGCGTCAAGGCCCACCTGGCGCAGCAGCACGTTGGTTGCGAGATTGTCGCCGGTGGCGCCGACCAGAGCGGCGATATCGGCGAGCGGAAGCGCAGGCGCCTGCAGTTGGTGCCAGAGGCCGGTCTCGCCGACGGCATCCGCCGGGGTCTTGTCGAGGATGCCGTAACCGGCCACCTCGTGCGCGGTGATGCGCGCCGAGACCTCGATGAGCAGCAGAAGTTTGCCGACGCTGGCGGTGGGCAGCACGATGCGGTCGTCGATGGACACCAGAGTCAGGCCGCTGCGGAGGTCGAGTACGTGGGCGGAAACCTGTGCCCCGGCATAGGCCAGTTGCCCGAGCGCGGCAAAGCCGCCGGAGAAGTTCTCTCTTCCCTCAGCCCCACGATGGCGCCCCGCGCGAGGGGCGTGGAGACGATCGCGGCGTTCGTTGTCTCGGGTGCCAACTACCAAATAGTCACGCGCTCTTCTGGGTCGAGCCACAGCTTGTCGGATTCGGTCACAGCAAAGGTCTCATAGAAACCGTCGATGTTGCGAACAATCTGGTTGCAGCGGAACTCGTTCGGCGAGTGCGGGTCGATGGAGATGAGGCGGATGACCTCCTCGTCGCGGGCTTTGAGCTGCCAGGCCTGCGCCCAGGAGAGGAAGAATCGCTCGGCACCGGTGAGGCCGTCGATGACCGGCGGCTCCTGCCCATCCAGGGAGATAACGTAAGCCTTCCAAGCGATCGACAGGCCCCCGAGATCCCCGATGTTCTCACCGATGGTGAGGGCTCCGTTGACGTGGTGTTCGGGAACCTGCAGCGGCGCGAGGGCGTTGTACTGCTCGATGAGCGATCCGGTGAGCTTCTCGAAGGCTGCGCGATCCTCGGCGGTCCACCAGTCGGTGAGGCGCCCGTCGCCGTCGTACTTCGAGCCCTGGTCGTCGAAGCCGTGACCGATCTCATGGCCGATGACCGCGCCGATCGCGCCGTAGTTGGCCGCGGCATCCCGCGTCTCATCGAAGAAGGGAAACTGCAGGATGGCGGCCGGGAAGACGATCTCATTGAAGCCGGGGTTGTAGTACGCATTGATGGTCTGCGGGGTCATGAACCACTCGTCGCGATCAAGCGGCTTGCCGATCTTGCCGAGCTCGCGCTGGAACTCGAACTCGCTGGTCGCCCTCACGTTGGCGATCAGATCGTCGGCGGAGATCTCCAGCGACGAGTAGTCCCGCCACTTCACCGGATAGCCGATCTTGGGGGTGAACTTGTCGAGCTTCTCGAGTGCCCGCGCCTGAGTGGCTTCCGTCATCCACTCCAGGCCGCTGATGCTCTGCCGGTATGCCTCGATGAGGTTGGCGACGAGCACGTCCATGGCGGTCTTCGCGGCTTCAGGGAAGTGGCGCGCGACGTAGGTGCGACCGACAGCCTCACCCATGGCGCCTTCGACCAGCGAGACGCCTCGCTTCCAGCGGGCCCGTAGCTCTGGCGTGCCGGTAAGGGTTCGGCCGTAGAAGTCGAAGTTGGCCTCGACGAACGCATCGGAGAGATAGGCGGCCGATGAGCGGATGACCTGCCAGCGCAGCCAGTCCGTCCACTTCTCGAGGTTGCCAGCGTTCAACGCCGCTGCGACGCCGTCGAGGAAGGATGGCTGCCGCAGCACCAGCTCGTCGAACACGCCGCTCGGCGCGTCGAGCGCGTCCAGCCAGCGGTTGAGGTCAGGGCCGTCGGAGGCGTCAGAAGCCGTGGTGACAATGGCGTGCCAGGTGGTGAGATTGTAGGTTTTCTCGCTGTCGCGCGACTCGACGTTGTCCCAGTGCGATTTGGCGAGGGTGGTCTCGAGTTCGACGACGCGCGCGGCTCGAGCTGCGGCATCCGTCCCTCCTGATCCACCGAGGCCGGCGAGGCCGAACATCGTCGAGAGGTAGGCGACATAGGCGGTGCGGATGTCGGCGAACTTCTCCTCGCGGTAGTAGCTCTCGTCGGGCAGCCCGAGTCCACCCTGCTCGAAGAGGGCGATGTAGCGCTCAGGATTGCCCGGATCGTTGTCGATGTAGAGCTGGAAGAAGCCGCTCACGCCCTGGCGCTCGAGGCGACCAAGGGTTTCGAGAAACCCGGGGATGTCGCTGATGCGATCGACCTCGGCGAGCGCCGGCTGCAGGGGCTCGGCACCGAGCTCGTTAACCCTGGCCTCGTTCAGGTAGCTCGCGTAGAGGTCGCCGAACTTACGCTCCTCCGTACCCGGATCGGCGGACTGAGCCTCGGTGATGATGTCGCGAACCGCTTTCTCCGCCTCCTCCGCGAGGACGTAGAAGGAGCCGTAGCGCGCCTTGTCTGCCGGAATCTCTGTGCGTGCGATCCACTTGCCGTTGACGTGGCGAAAGAGGTCGTCTTGCGGGCGGACGGTGTCGTCGAGCTCCCCGAGCTCGATTCCAGAAGCGAGGGGGGCGTCGTGGCTCATGACACCCAGCCTAAGCGCTGCGGGCGGCACCGGAAAAGCTCGTGCAACATCGCCCAAGGGCGCGCCGCACGGGCACCGCGGGCGGCGACCGCTACTCTTCGGCGAAGCGCCTCAACGCATCCCAACGCAAAGGAGCACCATGGCCCTCCCCTGGAAACTTCACGGCAACGGCAAGGATGTCGCCGCCTCCGAGATCGTGTTGCCTGAAGAGCGACTCACCTGGTTGCGCACCATCGGTTTCGGCGCTCAGCACGTTGTCGCCATGTTCGGAGCGACCTTCCTGGTGCCCCTGCTCACCGGGTTTTCACCGAGCACAACGCTGCTCTTCTCCGGGATAGGCACACTGCTGTTCCTGCTCATCACACGCAACCGGCTGCCCAGCTATCTCGGATCGTCGTTCGCCTTCATCGCGCCGATCACCGCAGCGGTTGCCTCCGACGGCAAAAGCGTCGCGCTCGGCGGCGTGCTGGTCGTTGGCGCCCTGCTCGCGATCGTCGGCATCGCGGTGCATCTTGCCGGCACCCGCTGGATCAACCTGGCGATGCCGCCCATTGTCGCGGGCACGGTCGTGGCACTGATCGGCTTCAACCTCGCGCCGGCCGCGAAGGGCAATTTCGAGAAGTCGCCGCTGGTAGCGATCATCACCCTGCTCGCGGTGATCCTGGTCTCAGTGCTGTTCAAGGGCATGATCGGCCGCCTGTCCATCGTCATCGGCGTTGTCGTCGGCTACATCGCCGCCGTGCTGATGGGGCAGGTCGATTTCAGCAAAGTCGGCACGGCGGCCTGGATCGGGCTGCCGCAGTTCACAACGCCGAGCTTCAGTTTCAGCTACACCCCCATCTACCTGATGTTTCTGCCGGTGGTGCTGGCGCTCATCGCGGAGAACGTCGGGCACGTCAAGGGCGTCGGACAGCTCACCAAGCGCGACCTCGACCCGATGACCGGGCGGGCGCTCTTCGCCGATGGCATCGCGACCGTCATCAGCGCGATCGGCGGTGGATCACCCACCACCACCTACGGGGAGAACATCGGTGTGATGGCGGCCACTAGGGTCTTCTCCACCGCCGCGTACTGGGTGGCCGGAATAGTCGCCATCCTTCTCGGGCTCTCCCCCAAGGTCGGTGCCGTCATCTTCACTATCCCGCCGGGGGTGCTCGGCGGCGTGACGACGGCGCTCTACGGACTCATCGGCATCATCGGTGTGCGCATCTGGGTGGAGAACAAAGTGGACTTCAGCAAGCCGAAAAATCAGCTCACCGCTGGCATCGCGCTCATCATCGCGATCGCCGACTTCACCCTCAGCGCGGGCAAGGCGAGCTTCAGCGGCATCATCCTCGGCACCGTCGCCGCGCTTGTCGTCTACCACCTCATGAATGGACTCGGAAAGCTGCGCGGCACCGACCGCTGAGGAGAATCGAAGTCACATCCACGGGCCCACGCGTGCCCGGTTGATGTCGCGTGGAGTCGGCGACAACGAGCGCCTCACTCCAGCCTGCGCGACGCCCGCCACTCGGCACCGAGCTGCGGCATCCGCTCGCTGATGAAACGAAAGTAGTCCGCCATCTCGAGGCACCGCCACGATCGACACCAGCGCCACGACGATCGCGTCGAATGTTAGAAGTCGTCCATTGTGCGTGAGTCCAGTGCCAAATGAAGGCAATCACGTCCATCGCGACGATCCCGACCCCGGAAACTCGGGATGTCCACGACCGGAGTGCCTTCATTTGGCACTGGACGCACACTCAACGAGGCGGCGGACCGGTGGTGTTACCCGGGTGGAAAATGCTCTCGAAAGCCGCCGACCGAGGCTTGGCACCATCGAGCATCGCGATCACTGCCCGCCCTGCCGCGCGCCCCTTGTCGACGGCGGGCTGCACCATCGTCGTCAGGTCATGCGGAGCGATGCCGTCGACGCGGATCCCGTCGAAGCCGACGATGCTGAGATCTTCCGGAACCCTCAACCCCAACTCCTCAGCCGCACGCAGCACGCCGACGGCGAGCAGGTCGCTCTGCGCGATCACTGCGGTGGGCCTGGTCGCCTCGTCCTTCAGGAGGGCGCGCCCGGCGATCGTGCCCTCCTCGATGAAGCTGCCGGCGGTGCTCAGACCCGGCGCATCGGGGAAGACCTCGCGCACACCGCGGATTCGCTCGATCGCGGTGAATCCCGTGCCTGACGCCTCCAACCGCGGGGTCAGCGCAGCCCGGCTGCGTTCCGGATCGAGAGGCAGAGCAACGATGGCGACCAGTGTGTGCCCGAGATCCGCCAGGTGAGCGGCGAGCGCATGCGAAGCCGCGCGGTTGTCGAGATCGATGGAGACCACGTCATCCATCGGCTCCGCCTCGATCGCGACCAGGGGAATGCCACGCTGGCGGAAGACGGCGACCGAGGCGAACAGCCGGGTGCTGCATCCGATGAGCACCACCGCGTCGACCGGCGCGCTCTCGATGCTGCCCGAGCCGTCGCCGTTCTCGGTGAGGAGGAGCAGGCCCGCACCGAGCGAGCCAGTCTCGTCGGCGAGGCCGTCGAGCATGGCGATGTTCATCGGATCGCGGAAGGCGTCGCGAAGACGGTCCTCGATGACGACGCCGATGATTCCCGAGCGACCGCGGCGCAGCGACCGCGCGCGCGGATCGGGACCGGCGTAGTTGAGCTGCTCGGCGGCCGCCAGCACCTTGGCCCGTGTCGGGGCCGAGACAGGCCCCGATCCGCTGAAGGCGAGGGATGCCGTGGAGACCGATACCCCGGCCAGCGCCGCCACGGCCGCGAGATTCGGTCGCGGCGACTGGCTCGCGGTTGTTGCCTCGTCGCTCATGGCTTGGTAGCTTAGTCGAAACGATTGATCGAATCGATTCGATAAATCTCCTCAGACGCTCTCCGGAAAGCCCTCGATGCCCAAGATCAGCCCCTCCACCGTCTATGCCGGTGGCCTGAGCCGTCACGATGTCGTCGCCTGGCGCAACTCCGTCTTCGTGATCTTCACCCTGTGCGGAATCGGACTCTCCACCTGGGCTGCGCGACTTCCGACAGTAAAGGATGCGCTGCAGGTCGGTCCGCAGCAGATCGGAATCCTGCTCTTCGGTATCGCCGCCGGATCCATCGTGGGGCTGGTCGGCTCGAGCCACATCATCGCGCGCTTCGGTGCCCGCACTTCCATCGTGTGGGCCCTGACGATCGGCGCGATCGGCTTTGCCATCGCCGGCTTTGGAGCGACCGTCGGCCCCAGCTTCGGCGTCATCTTCGCGGGACTCGTCATCTTCGGCGCCGCGACCGGCGTCTGCGACGTGAGCATGAACGTCTCCGGTGCGGCCAACGAACGCGTGCTCGGCCGCACCATCATGCCGATCTTCCATGCCTTCTTCAGCTTCGGCACGATGATCGGTGCAGGGCTTGGCGCGCTCGCGGAGAGTGTGCACCTGCCGCTCGCCATCCACACCGGCATCATCGCTGTCGTGATCGCCGGCGCCGCGATCATCGCGACCCGCGGGCTGCAGTCCGAGCACATCATCGAGGACGGACAGGAGACCGTGCCCGACGACGATCACTCGAAGAGCTGGCGCGGGCGGCTCAGCATCTGGCGGGACCCTCGCACCCTGTTGATCGGCCTCATCATCCTCGGCATGGCCTTCGCCGAGGGTTCGGCCAATGACTGGCTGGCGATCGGCATGCACGACGGCCATGACGTGTCGAAGCCCAACGCCGCCCTCATCTTCGGCGTCTTCGTCACCGCGATGACCGTGGGACGGCTGGGCGGTGTGAAGGTGCTCGACCGCTTCGGACGTGTTCCGGTGCTACGTGCATCCGCCGCCCTGTCAGCCATCGGACTGCTGATCGTGATCTTCGTGCCGAACGTCGGCGTCGCAATCGTCGGCGTGGTGCTCTGGGGCATCGGAGCCTCGCTCGGTTTCCCGGTCGGGATGTCGGCGGCGGCCGACGACCCGAAGACCGCCGCCGCACGAGTGAGCGCCGTCGCCACGATCGGCTACTTCGCATTCCTGGTCGGTCCGCCGGTCATCGGTTTCATCGGCGAGCATGTCGGCGTGCTGAACGCCCTGCTGATCGTGCTGGTACTCGTGGCCGTCGCCGGCCTGGTTTCCGGGGCCGCGCGCGAACCGAAGCGCTAATCCCCGGGGGGTTGCCGCCGACGTCGCGATGTGCGCGGCGGTTTGTTATCCGCGCGGCGGTTACAACTTGTGCGCGGATAACAAAACGGCGCGCGGATGGCGACTAGCCTCGTAGTCGTGCGTCTCGTCATTGCCCGCTGTTCCGTCGACTACGCCGGAAGGCTCAGCGCGCACCTCCCGCTCGCCACCCGGCTCCTGCTGCTCAAGGCCGACGGCAGTGTGCTCGTGCACTCCGATTCGCTGAGCTACAAGCCGCTCAACTGGATGAGCCCGCCCTGCACCCTCTCGACGATCGACCCCGACCAGGACCAGGCGGATGCCGGCGTCAGCGAGATCTGGAAAGTCACTCAGGCGAAGACGGCCGACCTGCTCGTGATCTCCATCCACGAGATCCTGCACGACAGCGCGCACGAGCTCGGCACCGACCCAGGACTCCAAAAGGACGGCGTCGAGGCACACCTGCAGAAACTGCTCGCCGAGCAGATCGAGTTGGCGGGCGACGGCTACCGGCTGGTGCGCCGCGAGTACATGACGGCGATCGGGCCGGTCGACATCCTGGCGAAAGATGACGCGGGCGCTTCCGTCGCCATCGAGATCAAGCGACGCGGGGACATCGACGGTGTCGAGCAGCTGACCAGGTACCTCGAGCTCATGAACCGCGATCCGCACCTCGCGCCGGTCGCCGGTATCTTCGCCGCCCAGGAGATCAAGCCGCAGGCGCGCACGCTCGCCCAGGATCGCGGCATCCGCTGTCTCGTGCTCGACTACGACGCGATGCGCGGCCTCGACGACAGTGACTCCCGCCTGTTCTAACCGCTGGCACGGCGCGACCCTTTCGCTCGAGATCTGCCCGCACTTTCTCCGGAGGATTTGCTCCAGATGGGAAAAAATCACATCAACAACCCATCTGGTACCTGATTCCTCCGGAGAAACGCACAGTGCCGAGATCTGCCGAGCGATCACCGATGTCCTGCACAACGGGAGTTGTCGACCGGGCTCGAGCCCGCGAACTCGTAGGCTTGCCCTGATGAATCCGACATGGACCTGCATACTGTTCGACCTCGATGGCACGATCCTCGATTCGGCTCCCGGCATCACGAGCACGCTTGCGTGGACTTTCGAGAAGCTCGGGCGCCCCATCCCGACACCGGCGGAACTGCTGGTCTATGTCGGGCCGCCGATCCTCGACTCCTTCCGCGACCTCGCCCATATGAGCCCGGAAGAGTCGGCGGAGGCGCTCGACATCTACCGCGTGCGATACCTCGAGCACGGGGTGTTCGACAGCACGGTCTATCCCGGCATTCCGGCGCTGCTGGAACGTATCGCGGCGAGCGGCCTCCCCCTCTCGCTCGCGACGTCGAAACCCGAACTGCCCGCCACGACGATGCTCGACCACTTCGGGCTCACCCAGTATTTCGACGTCATCACCGGGGCTTCGGAAGACGAAGTGCGCAGTCGAAAAGCGGATGTCGTCGAGGAGGCCCTGAAGCGCCTCGAAGCGCTCGGAGCAGAGATTTCGAACCCGGTGATGGTCGGTGATCGCGAACACGACGTGGAGGGCGCCGCTGAGCACGGTGTTCCGACGATCTTCGTCGAGTGGGGCTACGGATCAGCCGCTGAAGAGGTCGGCACGATCGCGGTGGCCAGGACGGCGGAGGAACTGGGCGACCTGCTGCTCGGTGACCGGCTAATGAGTGCTCAGATGGCTTCGTCGAACTCGTAGCCGGTGGCAGCCGGGCAGTGGATCTGCGTTGGACGACCCTCTCGCCTTTCGATGTCATGAGCAGACATCGGCCTGCCGCACATCGGACACGGTTTCGCTTGCGTCGACGGCAGCGGAGCCTGGTTGAAGGGGCCGAGCGGCGGCGGTCCGATGTAGGGGAACAGCGCCCGGTTCAGGCGATCCCACCACGGGATTCTGCTAGCCATGTCGCAACTCCTTAGTGTACTAATAATAAGTGTACTAATTATCTACCCGCTAAACTGGTGACATGCCAGTTGCCGTCGATCCGCTCGCCCTCGACCGCCAGGTCTGCTTCGCCCTTGCCGCCGCTTCACGCAGCGTGATCGCCCTGTACCGGCCGGTGCTGCAGCCGCTCGGGCTCACCCATCCGCAGTACCTGGTGATGCTCGCCCTCTGGGAGCGCAGCCCACGTACCGTCGCCGACATCAGCGCCGCGCTCCTGCTCGAATCCGCCACGCTCTCGCCCCTCCTCAAGCGACTCGAAATGGCGGGTCTCGTCACACGCGCGCGCAGCACGACCGACGAACGTGCGCTCTCCGTCGAGCTGACCACCGAGGGCGCCGCGCTCCGGAAGCAGGCGGAGAAAGTACCGGGCCAGATCATGGAGCGACTCGGAATGTCGCTCGTCGAACTCGAAAACATTCGGGATAGTTTGACGAAACTCATCACAGCGGCAACTGTGTAGGAATGTCACTTCCCAGCGTTCTCTTCATCGGCGGTACCGGAACCATCAGCAGTGAGGCGAGCGCACTCGCCGTGAAACGCGGCCTCAACGTCACGCTGCTCAATCGAGGGCAGAGTTCTGTGCGACCCGCCGCCAAGGGAGCGGAGGTGTTGGTCGCCGACGTGCGCGATCCGGCATCCGTGCACGCTGCCATCGGAGAGCGCGACTTCGACGTCGTGATCGACTTCGTCGCCTTCACGCCGGAGCAGGTCGCTCAGGACATCGAACTGTTCACCGGACGCACCGGCCAGTACGTGTACATCTCCTCGGCATCCGCGTACCAGAAGCCGCCACTGCGCCTGCCGATCGTGGAGTCGAGCCCGCTGCGCAACCCGTTCTGGAAGTACTCCCGCGACAAGATCGCCAGCGAAGACCTGCTGGTCTCGGCCTACCGCGAGTCCGGTTTTCCAGCCACCATTGTGCGACCGTCGCACACCTACGACGCCACCAACATCCCGATAAACGGCGGCTGGACCGCGATCGACCGGATGCGCCGTGGCGAGCCTGTGGTCGTGCACGGCGACGGCAGCTCACTCTGGGTTCTCACCCACAGCCGCGATTTCGCGAAGGCTTTCGTCGGACTGCTCGGACACCCGCAGGCCGTCGGCGACAGCTTCCACATCACCTCGGACGAGGTGCTCAGCTGGACACAGATCACCGGGCTGATGGCCGATGCCGCCGGGGTCGAGGCGAACGTCGTGCACGTGACGAGCGATGCCATCGCGGCGGCCGACCCCGACATGGGTGCCGGGCATCTCGGCGACCGCTCGCACTCGGTGATCTTCGACAACAGCAAGGTGAAGGCGCTCGTACCCGACTATGTCGCGACCACCGGATTCGCCGAGGGTGCCAGGGAGATCGTCGAGTGGTATGACGCGCATCCTGAGCGGAAGGTCGTCGACCCGGAGCTCAACGAACTCTTCGACAACCTGGTGTCGGCCGCCAGCTGAGTTCTCAGCGAGCGAGCCTGTCGACCACCGCACCGAAGAGCGACGGCATCGCGGATGCGACAGGTATGATCGCGCCCCGCAGCGGCGAGGTAGACCAGGCCACCATTCCGGCGGTGAGTACCCGAAAGTCGCGGGTCCTCGACGACCACGCGCGCTCGTAGGCGTTCGGGTTGTCCGCCGCGATGCATTCCAGCGCGGCCTGGGCCTGGGCGAGCCCGACCCGGATGCCCTCCCCGGTGATGGCATCGACGTAGCCCGAAGCGTCGCCGAGGAGCAGCACCCTTCCCTTCACGCGAGCGGTGGTCCGCTGATGGAACGGACCGGCGCCGCGCAGCTCGCTCGCGGGCTCCCGCCCTTCCACCCTCGCGGCGAGTGCGGGTATCCCGGCGAGCGCAGTCTCGAAGTTCGTGCCCTGCCTGCCGAGAACGGCGACACCCACGATGCCGTCGCCAACGGGAGTGACGTAGGCCTCGACATCCTTCGCCCAGTGCACCTCGATGAGGTCGTCGATGGGGTCCATCAGGTAGTGGCGCCGCAGTCCGAAGCGGCGCGAGCCCGCCGAGACCGGCTTCTCAAGACCGGTGAGCCGCCGCACCGTGGAGTGCAGGCCGTCGGCAGCGAGCAGGTAGCGGGCGCGGATACCGGCGGCAGTAACACCCGACGCGTCCTGATCGAGAGCATCCACCTTCGATCTCACGAACCCGACCTGCAGCTCGCCGGCGCGTGCGGCGAGCGCATCGTGCAGCGTCGTGCGGCGAACTCCGCGTGCCAGCATGCCGTCACCGAAGAGATGGTCGACGCGCCTGGTGGCGCTGCGGTAGCTCACGCCACGGAGCGGGAAACCTGGCGGATCGACTCCGAGGCGGGCGAGCGCGGGCAGTGCCCCTGGCATCAGCCCCTCACCGCAGGCCTTGTCGATGGTGGTGTCGCGCGGCTCCACGACGGTGGCCGTGAGCCCCAGCATCCGCGCTTCGATGGCCGCTGCCAGACCAACCGGGCCGCCGCCGACGATGAGGAGGTCGACATCGTGCTTGGCGACATCGTGCGTCACGGCACCCGATCCAGCGAGGCGAGTGCGCGCTCCTCGGTGGGGATGCGGAAACCGAAGAGCAGGATCGCGTTCAGCACCGTGAAGACGATGGCCGTGATCCATGCGGTGTGCACGAGCGGCAGTGTGATGCCCTCGGCGATCACCACGACGTAGTTGGGGTGGGTGAGAAACCGGTACGGACCGCCAGTGACACGACCGAGACCCGGAACGACGATGACCCTGGCGTTCCACTGCTTGCCAAGCGTGCCGATGCACCAGTAGCGCAGGCCCTGGCAGGCCAGCGCGATCACCAGCATCGGCCAGCCGAGCCACGGAATGAACGGCCTGTCGCCGAAGAACACCTCGGCCAGGCAGGCCAACAGCAACCCGGTGTGCAGCACGACCATGAACGGATAGTGGCCGCGGCCGTACTCTTTGCCGCCACGCTCGAAAGCCCAGGCTGCATGACGGTTGGAGACGACGACCTCCGAGATGCGCTCGGCGCCGGTGAGCAGAATCAGCACCAGGTACCAGATCACGACACGCCACCGTGCTGGTCATCGGGCCACCGCAACCGCACGAGTTCTGCGCTCACTCCCGGTCCGAGCGCGAAGAGAAGCGTCTCCGTACCCGCCGCCTGGGGGCTCTCCAGTTCCTCGCCGAGAATGTGCAGTACCGAGGCCGACGACAGGTTGCCCACCTTCGCGAGCGATCGCCAGCTGTTGTCGAGGGCGCCATCCGGCAGAGCCAGCGACGACTGGAACGACTCGAGCACACGTGGTCCGCCGGGGTGCGCGATCCAGGTGTCGATGTCGGCGATCGCGAGGTGGTTCGCATCGAGGAAGGCTCCGACATCCGCTCCGAAGTTGCGCTCGATCACCTCGGAGACCTGGGCGGTGAGGATGATGCGAAAACCGGTCTCGCTCGCGTTGAACCCGATCACCTGTTCGGTGTCTGGGTAGAGCTGGCTGCGGGCGTCGACCACGTCGGGTCCGGTCACCGGCATCCGCTTCGCCCGTTCGTCGCCCACCATCACGACGGCTGCGGCACCATCCCCGAACAGCCCGGTTGCCACCAGGTTGGCCATCGAGTCGTCGTTGCGCTGGAAGGTGAGCGAGCAGAGCTCGACCGCAAGCAGCACCGCCACGTCATTCGGATGCCCCACCAGGTAGTCGTTCACCCGTGCGATGCCCGCGGCTCCCGCCACGCAGCCGAGGCCATACATCGGCACCCTCTTGACGTCCGCGCGCAGGCCGAGCCGCGCGACGAGGAGGGCGTCGATCGAGGGTGCCGAAATGCCGGTGACCGAGGTGAACATCAGGTAGTCGACATCCTGCGGTTCGAGACCGGCGATGGTGAGCGCATCACGCAGTGCCTGCTCGGTGAGGTCGGCGGCGACCTCGATGAACATATCGTTCGACTGGGTGAAGGTGCTCGCATCCCGGTAGCGCTCGATCGGCATGACGAGGTGCCGAGTGTCGACCTTGCTGCCGGAGTGCAGGCGACGCATCACGGCCTGTTTCGACGGATCGGTGGTCACCATGGGCGCGATCGTGTCGGTGATCTCGGCCTGGGAGTAAACGTGGGCCGGGAGCGCCGGTGAAACAGCAGCGATTCGGGCCATTCGGGCACGCTAACACGGTTCTGGCGCAATACGGGTGGCAGGGCGGATGTCTCTCGGAACCCCTAACGTTGCAGGGTGACAACACCGGCGTCCGTGCATCCGAGATCCCGCTCCCTCGGCGCCGTCGGACTCGTCGTCGCCGGGCTTCTCTGCCAGGACGTCGGCGCGTCTTTCGCCGTGCTGCTTTTCCCTGCCGTCGGCGCGCTTGGCATGGTGGCGCTGCGACTCACCTTCTCCGCGATCATCCTGCTGATGATCGCGCGCCCCCGCCTTCGCGGCTACAGCCGGCGCGACTGGGTCACCGTCGCATTGTTCGGCATTGCACTCGCGTCGATGAACGGGCTGTTCTACGAGGCGCTCGACCGCATCCCGCTCGGTGCCACCGTGACGATCGAAGTGCTCGGACCACTCGTGCTCTCTGTCGTTATGAGCAGGCACGCCTCCAGCTGGCTCTGGGCCGTGCTCGCCTTCATCGGCGTCGTACTCCTCGGGCAGGGAAGCTTCGGACAACTCGATGCCCTCGGCGTGGTCTTCGCCTTCGCTGCGGCAGCCGCGTGGGCCGGCTACATCCTGCTGTCGGCTCGCACCGGCCAGCGCTTTCCGAGGCTGGACGGTCTCGCCATCGCCATGGCGATCGGCGCGATCATCGCCCTTCCGGCCGGCATCACGACCGCCGGTGCCGGGATGTTCCTGCCGGGCAACCTGCTACTCGGCGCGGCCGTGGCTGTGCTGTCATCCACGATCCCTTACGCCTTCGAGCTCCTGGCGCTGCGGCGACTGCCCTCCGCGACCTTCTCGATCCTGATGAGCCTGTCGCCCGCCATCGCGACGACGGCAGGCCTCGTGCTGCTGCACCAGAAGATCACGGCCATCGGCGTGATCGCGATCGCGCTCGTCATCATCGCGAGTATCGGAGCCGTGCGCAGCGCGGCGACCGTGCCGAGGCGCCCGGCCGACCCTGGTCCCTCCGACCAGCTCGCCTGACGCGTGCCAGCTGCCGGGTGACGCGTGCCAGCTGCCGGCTGCGTCATCCCGTCGCCTGACACGTCATCAGCGCGCCGTTGTGTTATCCCCGCGCAGGTTGTAACTGCCGCGCTGATAACACAACGGCGCGCTGATGGGCACACGCCTGTCGCACACGTCCGTCGCAGCGTCGGTCACTCGATCCGGCTGGCCTTCACGGAGATGAAAGCCGGCTCAGCGCTTCCGACGGTGTTCAGATAGGTCGCGATCACGTCGCTGACCGCGCGCAGGGTCACCGGCACCGAGTGGCTGGAGTTCACGCAGATATTGGCATGGATGTCCACCCGCTCTGTGCTGCGCGCGACGGCGACCTTCGCGTCATCCGCACTGTCGCTGACCGCGTTGACCGCAGACAGCGAGATCACTGTGCCGAGCGAACCGGCAGCGTAGACATCGGTCACACCCTCCGTCTCCTGCACCAACCGCGTCAACTCGCGGGACAGATCGAGATCGATGCTCATTGCACGTCCTTCGTCGTCGCGGAGTGGCGGGTGTGGATGTCCTGGATCATGACGTTCACGCTCAGGATGTTCAGTTCGGTGTGCAGTCGCAGGTCGTCGAGGATGCGGGCGCGCATCAGTGCCGCGATGGCCTGCAGGTTCTCGCCCCAGGCAACGGAGGCCGTCACGTTCACCTCGATCGGTTCCCCGGGAACTGTCACGTCGCCATCCAGCACGCACTTGCCGATGATGGCTCCGCCCGTGCCATCGCCGGCAGCGCGGATGAGTCCGCGCACCGAGCCTTCGGTTACCGTGAGCTCCACCGTCGGGTCGGGGTGGCTGATCGGGATGTCGCGTCCCGCCCGCGCCTCCCGCTTGATGTTGTCGAGCACCCTGGTGATCCACACGTTGTCGCGCTCGGGGTCTGACTCGGCCTCCGCTTCGAGCATCGCCCAGGTGGTCGCGCGCAGCCGGGTCAGGGCGGCGAGCGCGATCTGACAGCCGGGTGAGTTCTCGATATCCGGATTCCGCGGCGAGCGTCCGCTGTCGAGATAGTCACTCAGCTCGTCGATGCTGTGGCCGTCGAGGTCTTCCGAATCGAGCGCGCCCGGATCGAGGGAGTCTGTCATCTCCATGCCTCCATCTCGTCAACCAGTGTCTGTCGAGCCCTGGCCAGCTGTCCACGCACCGTGGAAAGCGGCAGTTCCAGTTGCTCGGATATTTCGCTGTAGGACGAGCCGCCGATCTCCCTCATCACCCAGCAACGCTGTTGCGTCTCCGGCAGTTTCCGAACGGCAGACGATAGTGCACTGAACTGCATCCGCACTTCCACGATATGCGCAGGGGACTCGTTCGCCGGAGTTGGTGCATCCCAATCGCTGATATCCGCGTGCTGCTTTCGCACGCGGATCCTGTCGATCGCCTTGTTGGTGACGATACGCATCAGCCACGCCCTGACGGATGCCCCGTCGGCAAGCTCCGACATCCGGTTCCATGCCAGCAGAAAAGCCTCCTGCACCACGTCGTCGGACTCGATGTCCGAGCCGAGGAGCCGCACCGCGTAGGCGCGCATAAGCGGTCCGTAGCGACGCGTGATCACCCCGAATGCCGCGACGTCACCGTCGGCGACCCTGGCGGCGAGGATTCCGTCCGGGGCATCCGAAAGACCGCCGTGCCGGTCTGGAATCATAGGGTTCACAAAAATTGTGACTTTCGCATGACGTTGTGCTGCTTCATCTCGTCTTACTGATGACTATCCATTGAGGCTAGCCGCTGAGCGTCGATTCACCACCGGATCGGCGCCGATATTCTCAGGAGACATTGACATGGCAAACACCACAGTTCCCACCACGGCAGGAACCCAGATTCCCAGCAGCAACGGCGCCGGCAAGACGGTGATCGACGACAGCGTCATCGCGAAGGTCGCCGGTATCGCCACTCGCGAGGTTGCCGGCGTCTTCGCACTCGGAGGCGGTGCAGCCCGTGCGCTCGGAGTCATCCGTGACGCCATCAACAACACGGACCTCACCCAGGGCGTGAGCGTCGAGGTCGGGGAGACCCAGGTCGCCGTCGACATCACCATCGTCGCCGAGTATCCGATGCCGCTGCAGAAGGTCGCCGATGACGTGCGCGCATCCGTCTACCGCGCGATCCAGAACCTGGTCGGCATGGATGTCACGGAGGTCAACGTGACCATCAACGACGTGCACATCCCCTCGGACGACACCACCGTCGTCGAGGATGACTCGAGGGCGCGAGTTCAGTGACCCACACGGTTACCGGCATCCTGGTCGGCGCGGTCCTCGCGCTCACCTGGGTCACCCTCGGCTTCTGGCCGTTCGTCTTCGTGGCGGTCGCCATGGCGGTGGGCGCGATCGTCGCCCGTGTCATCGACGGCAAGATCGACCTGCGAAACGTCGCTGATGCCTTCCGGGGGAAGCGTTCCTCGTCATGACCTCAGCCGCAGTGACCGCCGACACCGACACGTTTCACGGCCGCAACAGGGTCTCATCGCGTGCGATCAAAGGGGTCGTGTCGGCCATCACCGCTGAGGCGATGGGTGTCACCGCTCGGCAGGTCGGCGTCGAGCTGGCCGACGATAAAGGCCTCCTCGAGGTCACCACATCCGCGGCGATCAGCGTCATCTCGCTGACCGCCACCGGGCGCAAGGCCATGCAGTCGGACGTCAGCGGATCGATCATCGACCGCGCGACCGCCGCACAGACCACCATCCGCGACAGGGTGCGCGAGCTGACCGGATCATCCATCGGCCGGGTCAATCTGCGACTCAACGACGCACACATCGAAGGAGAGGAGAGAGTCCAATGACCAACCACGACGCCATCTACCGGCGGGTGGTCCGACGGGAGACGCATTCCCCGAAGGCCGGGCTCGCGATCACGCTGGCCGTGATCCTCATCCTGGTTCTCGCCTTTGTGGCGATCGAAGCCGTGCTGGCTCTGCTGCAGCAGCCACCGCTGCTCCTGGCCCCCAAAGCCGCACTCCTTGCCACGCTTGCACTACCGACAGCCGTCACCACGCCGACGCTCATCGCGACCGGAGCCGTGGTCGGCGTGATCGGGCTGGTGATCCTGATTGCTGCCCTCACACCAGGACGCCGCGCGGATCATCGCGGCGGCACCGAGCGTACCGCGATGGCCGTCGACAACCGGGCTGTCGCATCCGCTCTCGCCCGTCGTGCCAGCCGCGCTGTCGACATCGATCCCGACCAGGTGGTCGTGTCGGTGTCTCACCGGATGGCCGAGGTGCACATTCAGCCGAGTTCCGGCTGGCCGCTCGACCGCGACGCGATCGACGAAGCGGTGGCCGACGAACTGGAACGGATGAACCTCACTCCGGCGCTGGGCCACAGGGTGATCGTCGCGAGCAAGGGGGTGGTGGGAGCGTGAACAACACCAATCGCGCCCTGAACCGCATCGGCATCTTCCTCTTCGGCTTTGTGCTTCTGGTACTCGGTGGAGGCGTGGCGGTCGCCGCCGCTGTGCCCGACTGGCTCGCCAGCTGGCGAGACGGTGCGAAGAATGTCGCCGGAAGCACAACGGATGTCATCAAGGGCACCCCGCTGGGAAACACCGGCCAGAGCTGGCTCCTGCTCGTCGTCGCCATCGTGGCGGTTGTGCTGATCGCGCTGCTCCTGGTCTTCATCTTTCGCCAGGGTCACGGACGCAGTGGAACGCTGCTTACCAGGAAGGCCACCGGCTCGGACACCTCCGCCGCCGGATCCATCATGGTGAGCTCCGTGGTCGCAGAGCGATCCATCGCCGTCGCGTTGAAGAACTACACCGGTATCGCCTCCTCCAGCGTCTCCACCTATGCCGTGCGCGGGGTCGCGACCATGCAGATCACCGTCAGTGCCCGGCGGGGGGTGTCGCCGCGGGACATCCGGGACTACATTGACCAACTCGTGCGGCGTTGGGACCAAGTTCTCGGTGCGGAGACGCCGGTCTTCATCAAGATCAACGGCGGATTCGCGAGTCGTGTGTCCAAGCCGAACCGGCTGCCTGAACGGGCAACCGCCTAAACGAAGGAGCATCTCATGCGCAGCAAAGTGATCATCGTGATCGGCGCCGTTCTCATCGCCTACGTACTCGGCACCCAGGCCAACGGCGGAAAGAAGCGGAGGGGCAAGCAGCCGGAGACAGTGCGGCAGCAGGCCGAGCGCCTCTGGAAGGAGCCGGAATCGCGCAAAGCCCGCAAGAACGCGGCAAAGAAGCTCGGCAAGGCGGCTCGCGCCGCCTCCAAGAAGGCCGCCAAATATACGAAGAGCCTCACGAAGTAGTTTCCCTACCCCACCGAATCCAAGGAGAAATCATGGCCAGCTCAACCAGCGACCTCATCGACGACGCGACCTCGACCGCGAGCGACGCACTCGACTCCGCACGGTCCGTAGCCGGCGAAGCCGTCAAGTCCGCGAAGGATATGTTCGACGACTTCGACGCCGAATCATCTGTCTCCCGCGTGGTCGACAAGGCCGGCGACTTCATCCGCCAGCAGCAGCGCGACAACCCGGCGGTAGTTCTGCTCGTCGTTTCGCTGCTCGGTGCGATCGTCGGCGCCACCATCGCTCGCGCCACCCGGCGCTAGCAGCAGTCTCGTATCCCCCGTCGATATCCGTCGACACCGAACAGTAAGGAGCTCACCATGAGCGCATCAGACAAGATCGAGAACGCCACGCAGGATCTGGGCGGCAAGGCCAAAGAGGCTGCAGGAAAGGCGACGGACAACGACAAACTCGCCGCCGAAGGCAAGGCCGACCAGGCCAGCGCCAGCGTGAAGAAGGCCGGCGAGAACGTCAAGGACGCCTTCAAGTAGGTCCTCGCCAGAAGCGTGGTGTCACGCGAACCATTCGGTGACACCGCGTTTTCGGTGAGTTGCCCACTTCTGCTCTTCCATGGTGGGCTACAGCGCTACTTGTCGTGCCGCCTGATTTCTTTCCGATAGCGCCGGTAGAGGCTCGAAATCAGCACCACCGCGACCACGACGAGCACCACGATGACGATAACGACGCCCACGTCGGACCTGGCAGGATTCGTGTCGTTACACTGGCTCTCTGGCGTCCCCACCACGCACGATGTGAAGAACTGGGTCGGTGTCATGGGGTCAGCGCTCCTCTGATCCGTCAGCGTCGAGGCCGCCCATGCGCTCCAGCACCGCGCGGATCAGCTCGACCGCGGCATCCGGTGTGATGTGGTGGTTCATGTAGGTGCTCTCCAACCATCCGAGCACCTCGTCCTGCGGAAGGCCGACAGCATTCCAGTCGATACCGGGCTCGGCGGCCGTCACGGGTTCGCCGGTCTCGACGTCGACCGAGGCCCTGGCGATCATCCGGTCCGGCGTCACCGTCGCATCCGGATTCCAGAGCAGCGCGATCGGATGATTGTCGCCATCGAGATGCTCGTCATTGACCTGCCCGGCACCCAGCCATGGCAGGGTGAGGATCTCGCCCTCGATCTCCACATCGACCAGGTCGAGATGGGCGGGATCGGTCTCGCAGACATAGAGCGGATACCCCTGCTCCTGCCAGGCTGCGGCCTCCTCGATGTCCTCCATCAGGTCGGGCATCCGCGCGAAGAAGTTGGCGGAGAGCACCGAAGCCCACTCGAGAAGGGTCACTGTGTCGGCGGAGCCCCACGGGCTCTTCGAGGTCGTCTCGCCGCTCGCATCGTGAAAGTGGTGCTCGATGCCGGCCGCGGTGCGATCAACGTGAAGCTGTCCATCCTCGAAACCGATGTAGAGGGCGACGGCGAGATCTTCCTCGATCCACTCGGCGAAGACCTCCGGTTTCGAGAGCGCCGAAGGAAGCGGGATCGCCGCTGCGCGCTTCTCCCCCAGTTCGAAAACCGCCTGAAATCGCGTGCTCGGTAAGCGAAGGGTCTCATCAGCCACGTCGTCGGGCTCCTCTCGATCGCGTCCCTATCGAGGATAGACGGGCTGGGCCGGATGATCGGACGACTTTTCCCCTAGCGAAGCTCGCCGAGCAACCGCGTCGTGGCGTCATCCACTGTCTTCTCCCATTCGGTTCCCGTCTGCCGCGATTCGCGGGAGGGTCGCGTCTCACCGAGCCACTCGATGAGCGAGCGGATCAGCTCGTTGTCGACGTCGCCATGATGACCGGATGGGTCGAGGGCATCCACGAAACCGTCGCGCGTTGCACGCCACTCGCTCGGTTCGGTCGGATCCGAGGATGACTGCCCGACGGCCCTCACTGTCGCGATGAGGCTGCGCGCCGTCTTCGAATCCACCTAGCCATTCTGAGGTAAGCGGCTGGCAGGAATTCCGCGAGCGATGAATGCAAGGGCGACACCGACGGCTCGCACGACTACACCGCGTAGCGCAGCTGGGCGAATGGACCCTCCATGCTCACGCTGGTCAACGTCATCGGCGGAGTGACGATCGAGCGTGGCAGTAGCGGAGCGCCACTCCCGAGCGTCACCGGCGCAACCCAGATGATCAGCTCGTCGAGCAGTCCCCGATCGTGGAACTGCCCGGCAAGGTCCCCTCCACCGACGATCCAGATATTCTTGCCCACGGCAACGGCTGCCATGTCGGCGTGCACCGCGGCGACATCCCCACGGACGAAGCGGATGTCAGCGCCCTCCACAACACGCTGCTCGCGGCTGCTGAACACCCAGGTCGGCTGCAAATAGACCCATGCTGTCGGATGATCCGGATCCTCGAGTACCTGCTGGTTCAGTATCCACTCGTACGTCGTGGACCCCATCACCACCGCGCCGACATCGGCGATGAACTGCTCATAGGCATCGCCGGACCCGTCCCCGAACTGCAAGAGCCAGTCGAGAGAGTTCTCGGCATCGGCGAGGTAGCCATCGAGCGAAGTGGCGGTGTAGTACTGCGTTGTCATGCAGCAATCGTCCCGCAGACCCCCGACCTTGGTGCGCCGCCTTTCGACTGCTCGGGATCCTACGAAGTAGCCAGCACGCGCGGGATGCGAAGATACTGCACTTGATAGGCAAGCGTTAACTTGCCTACAGTGAGCCTGTGGTTGACGTGTTTAAGGCTCTGGCCGACCCCACTCGCCGGACGATCCTCGATGAGCTGACCAAGCGAAATGGGCAGACGCTCTTCGAGATCTGCGCGCGACTGATGACGAACCACGGGCTCGGTTCGTCTCGGCAGGCGATCTCGCAGCATCTGGAGATTCTCGAGGCTGCCGGCCTGGTCGAGACCAGTCGCGAAGGCCGCTTCAAGTTTCACTACATCAATACCGGGCCGCTCGAACCGATCGTCCAGCGATGGCTCAACATATCCATCAACAACGCCAACGACCACCTCGACGGCGACATCGAAACAGAAGGAAGAAGGGAACAGAGATGAGAATCACCCTGACGAGTGTGTTCGTCGACGACCAGGAGAAGGCGCTCCGGTTTTATACCGAGATGCTGGGTTTCATAAAGAAGAATGATGTTCCGTTGGGTGAAGACCGGTGGCTGACCGTCGTGTCCCCGCAGGATCCGGGCGGCACCGAACTTCTCCTCGAACCCAGCGGCCATCCGGCAGTGAAGCCATTCAAGGAGGCGCTTGTCGCCGACGGCATCCCGTACAACTCGTTCGCTGTCGACGACGTCGCGGCCGAGTACGAGAGGCTCCGCAGCCTCGGGGTGCGCTTCACCCTGGAGCCCACGGCGATGGGACCGGTGACCACGGCGGTTCTCGACGACACCTGTGGCAACCTGATCCAGATCGCCCACCAGGCCGGCTAGGCGGTCATCCGCGACGAAAGTAGTTCAGCGAACCCTGTAGCGCAGGAAGACGAGGCCCTCGTCGAAACACCGTTCGTCGATGAGGTCGAGACCGAGGCGCCGCGGCCGCCCGGCTGTGTTTCCAGCCATTCATCGTAGAAAACCGAGCCCGCCAGCCCAATGACGAGCAATAGGCAGGTCGCGGTGGCCAGCGTCCACCTCCATGTGCGACTCTTCGCCACTGAAGTACAACTTAGGAGCGTGACGATAAATGCGGCTGGAGCAACAACCAGCCAATAGGCACTCGTTGGAACCACGCTTGCGCCAAGGTTGGCAACGAAAGACGGCACATAGAAGAATGTCAGAAAGGAGAAACCCACGACCACGACAACTGCCAGAGCGCCGGATTGCACCCCACGACTGCGGACCGCTGAATCCATATAGTTGGTCTAGGGAATCGCGGCTCCGCCGACAAGCACGCCGCTTTCGTGGCATGGATGTCGCGGCTCACCGTGAGTTGCGCCACAACCTGACTCCGGATCCATCCGTGGCGGTTGGGGGGGGGGGGGGGGGGGGGGGGGGGGGGGCCCCCACCACCCCCGCCACAACCCCCGCCCCCCCGCCCCCCCCG
>NZ_JBEPTL010000035.1:0-28992 GCF_040549465.1 Glaciihabitans sp. UYNi722
CATCATCGCCCACCCGCAAGGATTAACACGGGAACGCCAAAAATCGTCCAAAACACGCCGAAGACAATGAAATAAACACGACTGTAGTACTAGGCGAGTTCGTCAACGCCTACCACCACCACCACCGGCACACCGGCATCGGGATGCACACCCCAGCCGACGTGCACTACGGCCTCGCTGACCAGGTCGACCATGACCGGGACGCCGCACTCGACGCGGGCCGCCGCGCCCACCCCGCACGATTCGCAACCCGCGCGCAGACACGACCCAAAATCCTTGACCGCGACCCCGCAGCCTGGATCAACCAGCCACCCGCCGACGAAGTCGAACTCGCCGCCTAACACCCACCGGCCTCACCCACCTTGACAAATTCCGCCACGTGACCGTGCCCGTCGGCGAGGGAGCGAACGTCACCATGCTCGACGGCGCCGACCTCGCCACGGCCATTGCCGCACATCCTGACGACACGAAGCGGCGTTCGCCGAATCTAAGTCGACCATGTTCCCGTGAAGCGAGGCCGAAAGCCTCGCCGCCCGCGAGACCGTCGACCTCATTTTCGGCTCCGACGCACGCCACGCCCTGGCCAACCTCTTCAACACAGTCGACGAAACCGAACCTGCATAATTCGAATGCGAGCCGGGAAGACCATAATGCGGTCATCAAGACCAGCACGGCCCTTGAGGCCGGAACCCACAGGAGGCCGGTCCGAGACCGCCGAACCCAGCCCGTACCTTATGTCGATGACAAGATGTTCCGTGGACTCGAGCGACGTCGACTTTGGCCTCGATCTCGCAACTAACCCGAGTCGCGTGTCCTGGCGACCACTTGACTTTGCCGCAGAAGGGGCAGGACTCACAGGCGAACGGGGACCGTGGAATCGACGTCCATTAGTTCAACGCCTCGGACGAGGCAGCAAGCCTGGATCGGTCGAGGTCGGTCTGGATGAAGGTCGCACCCTGCTCGCCGACGACCACGCTAGGTGCCATTGTGTTTCCCACCGGTACGTGCGGGAAGACTGACGCGTCGACGACGCGGAGGTTCTCAATCCCGTGGACCCTAAGTCGGGAGTCTACGACCGCTTTCTCGTCAGAACCCATAGCCGCGGTTCCGCATTGGTGCCAGAAGGTCTGCACACCTTCTCGCACGTAGAGTTCGAGTGCGGCCTTGTCGGCTGCGGCTGGCGGAAAGACCCGCTCGCCGAGGAACGGCGCTAGGTGGTGGCTGCCACCAATTGCGGAGATACGTTCGATGACTTCGAGGACGTCGCACAGGTCATCCGGGTGAGTGAAATAGCCGGTCTCGATGACGGGTGCATCCGCAGGTGTCGCAGAGGCAAGGCGCACTCGGCCGCGACTGCGCAGTCGAACTCCGACCAGGAATGTGACGGCTTGCTCGGGGACGCCGCCGCCCGCGACAATATTCGGCGACACGACGGGAGACGCTTCGACATATGTGATGACGGCCGGGCCGGAGGCGCTGCTGAGATTCCAAAAGACGCCGGTGGCAGCCTGCATCGGCGCAGGGAGTTCAACCCTGTCCACGACGCCCCAAACCACTGGAATGTTAATGTGGTCGTGCAAATTGCGCCCTACACCGGGAAGATGGTTAATTACGTCGATGCCATGACTCTGCAATTCGTCCCGGTCGCCGATGCCGGACTGCATGAGAACCTTTGGCGTGTTGATCGCCCCGAGTGACAACACCACCTGTTCCCGGGCATGAATAACTGTGCCGTCTACAAGTCGTACCCCCACTGCCCGATTCTCGTCGAAGAGAACACGCGCGATCTCAGTGTTCGTGCGAACGACGAGGTTGGTCCGTTCGAACATGGGAAGCACGTAGGACCGGTAGGGCGACTGGCGACGGCCGTCGTGCACAGTGGAATCTCGCATGGACGTGCCCTCTTCGCCCTCCATCAGGGCCCCATTCAGGCTCGTCGTCCGAGGGATACCAACCTCCTCGGCGGCATCCTGCACCGCCGTGAAGAACGGGTGGTCTTCCGCGAAGGGTTGCACCCACACGGGGCCGTTGGTGCCGCGTCGATTGTCGGGTGCACCGTGGTAGCATTCAATGCGGCGATAGACGTCGAGAACGTGCGGGTAATCCCAGACGTTATCGCCGGTCAAACTAGCATACGAATTCCAGTCCGACTCGTGCCCGCGGGACCACACGGAGACGTTCACGCTTCCGCCGCCGCCGAGACCACGCCCCATGGGGTAGTAAGTTGGTCGTCCGCCGAGGGCGTCTTCCGGAGTGGTCATATAGTTCCACATAGCGTCTGTGCCAAAGTTGGCTGGCCAGAGAGCAGGGTTCTGGATGGTCTCTCGCTCGTCGGTCCCGCCTGCTTCCAGCAGCAGTACAGAGCGCGTCCCGTCTTCAGCGAGGCGTGCTGCGACGACGGAACCGGCCGAGCCGGCGCCGCAAACGATCACGTCAACGTAGGTCTCATCGAGGTCGGAATTACCCGTGGCAGTCGCTTCGGTGGGAGGAGTCATCCGATTAGCTTAGCCAACATGCTTGTACTAGGACCGACGGGGCTCGACAGTAGTCTCACCCCAAGGTGTGCGGTGGGCAGCGGTCGTGACTAGAGAAGCTCGCCCGGGGCAGCCACTTTTTTAGGGGATCCATCGTGCTCGATTGTCAGACGACATGCGTGGCGAGCAGGCTGAGCGCTGCGACGACGAGGCGGCGGAGGTTGGGTGCCTCGTCGGCAAACCTCTTCCGCGCGGCTCGCGACCGGTTGGTGTCGAGCGAGGTCGGGTGGTGCGTCCTCGAGGACAATCACCGTGGCAGGAATGCTCTTGGGCCACGTCATCGTGCCGTACGTCAGGTGAGTCGGGCCATTTTGACCGCCTCGACCAGGAGTTGTCGCGTGGCATCCGTCTGGTCTCGTCCGTAAAGGGTCAGTCGCCCACGCGAACGAGGTGCTTCACGCGCAGGTATCGCATTCGCATCCAATGCAACCAGGCCAGCTCCTGCTGGGGCCCCGGCGGATTCGTGACCGGCCAGTGGTCACGCTGATCGTTCGAGGGGGAACGGGCGATCGCCCCACCAGCCGAGGCCGGTTGTGTCACAGGCCAGGCGATAGGAGCTGCTTCCTAGCGGCTCGGCGACGGTGAAATCGGCGATGTCGATGCCGAATTCTGCGGCCGTGGGTTCGTCAGCGTGTGCGCCGATGAATTGTCTGCCGGAGGCTTCGACGCGGACGCCGACGGTGGGCCCCCAGGGCGACTTATAGATGAGGCAGAAGCCGTCGTCGAAGGCCCATCCGTCGTGAACTTTCACTTCTTCCGCCTCGGTCGGCCCGCCTGCTTGGAGGCGGTCGAGGCAGCTGAGGAGGGCCGACTCCCCCCAAGACTGGTTGGGATTCCTATGCAGCTGGTCGATGAGGGAGAGGTGTTCGGGGGTGACTTTGATCACAGCGCTAATCATGCCGGGGTGGGCGCCGGCTGACGTAGGCGATGAAGGTGGCGCCGGCGGTCTGGCGGTGTTTGTCGCTGACCTGGTAGCTGTAGTTGAGCGAGTCCGGGGCTGACTGCGGGGGGTCTGCCCAGACTTTGGTTGACACTGGGGGTGGGTTGTTTCTACGCCGCGTGTGCGGCTGAGTAGATTGTCTCAAACTCGACCGGGGTGAGCTTCCCGAGAGCCCGTTGCCGGCGGCGGCGGTTGTATTTCTTCTCGATCCAGACGACCATCGCGAGGCGCAGTTCCTCACGTGTGTTCCACCGGCGGGTGTTCAACACGTTCTTCTGGAGCAGGGAAAAGAAGGACTCCATTGCGGCGTTGTCGCTCGAGGACGCGACCCGGCCCATGGAACCCCGGAGGCCGTTGTTCTTCAGAAGCCGCACCACCTTCTTCGAACGAAATTGGCTACCCCTATCGGAATGGGCGATCGTTCCGGCCGGAGCGGAGAGGCTGATCGCGTTCCGGTAAGCGGCTGCGGCGAGTTGCGAGTTCATGCGGGTATCGATGGAGTAGCCGACGATCTTGTTGGACCAGCAATCCTTGACCGCACACAAATACAGCTTGCCTTCGGTGGTCCAGTGTTCGGTGATATCGGTCAACCACACCTGGTCCGGTCCCGTCGCGACGATGCTGAAGTCGTGGGTGACTCGCCCGTTGTCGTGGACGACGCCGAGGAGGTCGTCGTGAACGGCGGGGCCGGGTTTGTTGCCCTTGCCGCGCCGTCGGTGGTGGGAGGCCTGCAGCCCGCCGATGGCTGCCAGGCGCCACACCCGGTTCTCGGACGCTGTCGAGCCCTGGTCGGCGAGCTCATCGGCGAGGAACCGGTACCCCAACGTCGGGTCGTCGGCATGGATTTCCCGCAGCACGTCGATCAGGTGCGCGTCGTCCCAGTCCCTTTGGGACACGGGGTCCCGCAACCATTTGTAGTATCCCTGGGTTGATCGGCCCAGGACCCTGCACGCCACCGCGGCCGGCACCCTGACAGGGGCACCGGGCGCGGCCATCTCACGGACGAGCGGGAAGACTATTTTCCCGGCAGGTTCGCCTGCGACAAATACGCTGCGGCCCGCCGCAGGACCTCGTTCTCCTGCTCGAGGAGGCGGATCCGCTTCCGCGCCTCGCGCAGCTCCGACTGATCGGCTGCGGTGACGCCGGGGCGGTTACCGTCCTCGATGTCGGCTTTTTGCATCCAGCCATGCAGAGAGCCTTCGGAGATCCCGAATTCCTTCGCGATCTGCTTCAACGGTGACTGGCTCTTCCGGGCTACGGCCACGACATCGTCACGGAACTCTTTTGGGTATGCCTTTGCCATGATTGACATCCTTCCAGCGAGAACGAATCCTCACAGGTCAGGTGACAACCAAAGCCTGGGCAGACCCCTCCGGTATCGGCTACCAAAGCCCAGTAGAGTACGAAGGCCGCCAGCTCACACTGGCGGCCTGACCAACTAACCACCTGTCCGGCGCCCGGGGTCAACCTCAGGGAGACCTACATTGGCAAATGTGTGTTTTTCTCCTGCCAAGCCGAACACGGACAAAAATCTTCTAGCCATGTCCTGTTTACAGGATACATCGTGAAACGAAGGAGTATTCGAAATGTATGGTCAGCTGCTGCACTCTCTCGAAATGTTTGCCTGCGGCGAAATAGTCGTACTCAACGAAGATGTCCATGTGGGTGGCGTGGGGCTCGTTCGCCTCCCCGTCCCTGTCGCTTTGCTCGTGTATCGCGATCGTGTTGTCTTGATCGACACCGGCCTTAGCCCACTGTCTGTTGATGGCGGCCCGTTCTCTCCTTACGCATTTCTCGACGGACGAGTTTCCACGGTTCATTCCGCGGAAAATTCATTGGTTACTCAGCTAGGGCGACGCGGGTTCGTGCCTCGGGACGTCACCGATGTGATCATCACCCATAACCACTTCGAGCATACGGGCGGTATGGCATTGTTCCCGCAGGCCACATTGCATATCGGAGCGGCGGATTGGGCCACGGCTCAAAGTTCTACCGGTCCATTTGCCGCAATGTACACACCACTGAAGATGGCACAGTCCAGTCCCCGAATCGAGTACGAGCGCGACAGAGACCTTTTCGACGATGGCGTTGTCACGGTGTTGGCGCTCCCAGGTCATACTGTTGGCACGCTTGGGGTTCTGGTCACCCTCTCGGGGCAATCTGTCGCAATCACGGGCGATGTGGCTGAAAGTGAGTCAGCTTTCCTTGCAGAAGCCGCCGGGCCCAACGATGTCGATCCGAAACAGGCCTCTCAATCCATCCGCCGTCTAAAGGAAGTAGCCGACAAAGTTTCCGCAACTGTCTGGATATCCCATCAAACGGCAACCTGGAATCGGTGGCGCACGGGTTCCTCTCCGTCCTGACGCCCTGGTTAGATTTTCGCGTCGAGCGATGAGACTTTATGCTTCATTTCCCCGGACGCAATTAATGTTAATAGCTCCGGCTCAAGAAGCTCGTGGGCTCATCCGAATTGAAATCGATGAGATCGCGAAAACAAATATCGGTCGGCATATTCTGCTCCTGAGACCTGTAATCGGCCTCAAGAACGCTCTGCTCAAGCGAGACCTCGGCGACGGCCCGGCCGGTGTTGACGACAAGGTTCACGGCCTCATCCTTAAACTCCCGACGCACTCTTTTCACGATGAACATCGGGCCTTGACCCTGGATCGTGGACACGCTGATGCCAGTACGATGCTGGGGAAGCGAGAATTCAAGGCATGGCAAGGAAGAACTACACGGACGAGTTCCGTCGGCGAGCGGTGGACCTGTTTGAGTCGACGCCGGGCGCGACGCTCAAGGGCATCGCCGTCGATCTCGGGATCTCCCGGGGTGCGTTGAAGGAGTGGGTCGGCAACCTCGGCTCCGGGATGATCACCGTTGGTGCGTCGACGGTGTCGACGGTGGGGCGGCCGGAGTCGCAGCCGGCGCGGATCGTGCGGCTCGAGACCGAGCTGTCCGCGTCCCGGTCCGAGAAGCGCAAGCTCGAGACGGAGCGGGACATTCTTCGTCAGGCGGCGAAGTATTTCGCCGGGGAGACGAACTGGTGAACCGCTTCCAGTTCGTTGAGGACCACAAGGACGCCTATGGCGTGAAGCGGTTGTGTGAGGTCATTTAGATCGCCCGGTCATCGTTTTACGCGTGGCTCGCCGCCGCGCCCCGGCGAGCCGCCAGATCAGCTGACGACGCTGTGCTGGCAGACCGGATCCGGGTGCTGCAAGATCCGGAGCAGGGCGGCGATCGTGCGTACGGGGTACCGAGGATCACCGGGGATCTCAACGACGGCGTGCCGGCCCCGCAGAGGGTCAATCACAAGCGTGTCGCGCGGGTGATGCGTGAGCACCAATTGGCAGGGATCCGGCTGCGCCGCCGGGTCAAGACGACGATCCCGGACCAGTCCGGGCGCCGGTTCCCCGACCTGATTCAGCGGGACTTCACCGCCGACGAGCCGAATCAACGGTACGTGGGCGACATTCCCCAGCCCGGCAGGGGCTGTGGGCCCACCTACTTGCCGATCGCGGACGGCAGCAACCTCTACCTCGCGACCATGATCGACCTCTGCTCCCGCAAGCTGACCGGCTGGCAGATCGCGGACCACATGCGCGTAGGGCTCGTCGAAGACGCCCTCCACGTCGCGGCTCACGACCGCGGCAGTCTCGCTGGCGCCGTGTTTCACAGCGACCACGGATCGGTTTACACCTCCAAGGCCTACGTGACGCTCTGCAAGGAATTGAAGGTCATCCAGTCCATGGGTGGGATCGGGTCAAGCGCCGACAACTCACTGGCCGAGAGCTTCAACGCAACCCTCAAACGCGAGCTCCTTCAAGGCCGGCCGACATTCCCGGACCAGGGCACCGCCTACCAGGCCGTGTTCCGATGGGCAAACCGCTACAACACCCGAAGACGCCACTCCGCGATCGGCAACATCAGCCCGAACGCCTACGAAGCAGCGGGGTCTGTACGTTTAACGGTGTAACTCCAGTGAAGGAGAAACCCGATGGAACCGCAGGTAGAAGAAGTGATGGTGTCCGACCCTGAGCAGGGCGAGGTGCCAGCTGTGGAGGGACCGTCGGCGGAGGCGCCGCTGGTCGTGGACCGGGCGCTGGTGGCGCGGCTGTTCGGTGACGCCCAGCGAGAGGGCGTCGCGATCGATGGTGAGGGCGGGCTGCTTTCGCAGCTGACCCGGCTGGTCGTCGAGTCGGCGCTCGAGGGTGAGTTGACGGCGCATCTCGGTTACGAAAAGCATGAGCGCGTCGGCGAGGACGGGTCCGAGAATGCCCGCAATGGCACGAGAGCGACGACGGTGCTGACAAAGGCTGGCCCGGTGAAGATCGATGTTCCCCGGGACCGGGCAGGGACGTTCGAGCCTGTGGTCGTGAAGAAGCGGCAGCGGCGCCTGGGCTCGATCGAGGACATCGTCCTGTCGCTCTCAGCGCGCGGGTTGACGCACGGGGACATTGCCGCGCACCTCGCCGACGTGAACGGGACCGAGGTGTCCAAGACGACGATTTCAACAATCACGGACAAGGTCCTCGACGGGATGGCGGAGTGGCAAGACCGCCCACTGGACTCGAGGCGGTTTCTAGCCATCGTTGCGAATCTTCGAGAAGGAGATTCTCGTGTCCCGTGGCGGAGCTAACAGGGCCCCACTTGATGTCAAACGGAGGTACATCGAGTTGATCCGGCAGGGCCTGACAGGGTCGGCTGCGTCGATGGAAGTGGGTGTGTCGCTCAGCTGCGGCTCGTTGTGGTTCATTGACGCTGGCAGCGTGCAGGTCACCGAAACCGTCCCCATCAACCCTCGATATCTGAGCCAGGACGACCGGATCGAGATCGCCGAGGGCCTGACCTCAGGCGAGGCAGTCAAGACGATCGCGGTCCGGATCGGGAAGAGCTATCAGAGCGTTTACCGCGAGATCGCGAGGAACCGGAAAGGCGATGGTCGCTACCAGCCGTGGTTCGCTCACAACCAGGCGCACCGCCGACGGAGACGGCCCCGAGCACGCGTGTTCGAGACGGACCGGAAGCTGCGTGATGTCGTCGCCAAGCAGCTCAAGAAGCGGTGGTCGCCTGAGCAGATCGCCCGTTGGCTGCGACGGTACTACCCGGGCCGGAAGGCGTGGCACGTGTGTCACGAGACGATCTACGAGGGCATCTATCGCGGTCTGATCGTCCCGCCTAAGCCGGACGTTCTGCGAACGGCTAGGGTCTATCGGCATCGACGCGGGCGAGGCCGCTCCCGGGAGGGGTCGATGAAGCAGTCCACATCGATGCGGTCGATCCACGAACGCTCGACCGTCGTCGAGAGCCGGCGCTACTCCGGGAACTGGGAGGGCGACCTCATCATCGGGGCGGGCCTGCAGTCCGCGATGATCACCCTCATCGACCGGCGAACCCGGTTCGCCAAGCTCGTCCGAATCGAGGGTCGCCGCACGGCGCAGAATGTCGGCGACGCCCTCATCCGCGCCTTCGAACACTTGCCGGCGCCGTTGCGGAGAACACTGACCTGGGACCAGGGCAACGAGATGTTTCACCATCCCCGAATCGAGGCAGCGACCGGGATGAAGATCTACTTCGCGGACTCGCACTCGCCCTGGCAGCGTGGTTCGAACGAGAACATGAACGGGCTCGTCGAGGACCCGGTCGGTGACTTTCGACACGAGCTCCCGAGAAATCTCCTGTCCATAGACATCGGCCAGGTGCGCTTGGATATCTCCGGTCGTCATGCCCTTGGCATAGAGCGAGACGACGGCCTCGTCGAACCCGGCAATGCGACGCTGGTACTTCGGCACGATCGCCGGCTGAAACGACCCCTCCCGATCCCGTGGGATCTGCACGGTGATCTCGCCGATCTCGGTCCGCACCGTTTTCGGCGTCGACCCGTTTCGTGAGTTCTGCCCGTTGCGGCCGTCGACCTCGTGCTTGTCATAGCCGAGGTGGTCGGACATCTCGACTTCCAGCGCGGTCTGGAGGACTTGGCGGGTGAGCCCGGTCAACAGGCCATTCGGGCCGGTCAACTCGATGCCCTGCCCCTTCGCGGACTCGACCAGCTCCGCCGCTAGCGCGGCGAAGTCCGTCTCGGCCGGCAACGGTCTCCCCGTCTCGGGATCAAAGCGGACATGTTTCTGGATGTCTCTGCTCATGCGTGATTCTCCCCATCCCACAGCCGATGGCTGCGGATGTCACGCCGACGCAGTTACACAAGATTTCTGACAGACCCCGTCGGAACGAAAAGTGTCCGCCACGCCATGATGGCCGACAGCGCCGGGAGTCGTTTTCTTTCGCCGGTTGGATGTCGATGCGTGCAGGCGTGTGTATTCCCACGGGAGGCCTTTTCTCGGGAGCGGTTTCTTGCGCCGCCTGCCACCCGGGTGGTTCCTCGGCGGGTTTCGCCGTACCGGCACTGCTGGTGTGCACAGGGTTAGTGGCCACAGTGTGCGGTTGCTGTCAGGTGCCGAGAAGGGTGCTGATGAAGTGGTCTTGTTCGTGGAGGGTGTCGAGGTCTTCGGGGGTGGTTCCACCGAAGCCGAGGTGGGGTCGTCCCTCGAAGATATGGCATTCGACGGGGATGCCGGCGTGGCGGAGGGTGCGGTGCATGCGGACGGTGTTGGACAGGTAAAGGTCGCGTGTGCCCGATTGCAGGTAGGTCGGGGGGAAACCGTCACTGTAGTTCGCGAAAAGGGGGGACAGGAGCGGGTCGGTGAGGTCGTGGCCGCGGGCGTAGAGCCGGTTCACGGGGGCCAGGCTGTGGAGGGTGTCGATGCCAGCGAGGGTAGAGAAGGTGTCACCGGATTCGGTGAGATCGATCTCGGGACTGATGAGAAGAACTCCCCGAGGTAACGGGAGGCCTTCGTCTCGGGCGTGCAAAATGGTAGCGGCAGCGAGGTTCCCTCCGGCGGAGGCGCCGCTGAAAATAATGCTTTCTGCCGGGTAGTCCTGCAGGAGGGTGCGGTAGACGGTGACGCAGTCATCCAGGGCCGCCGGATAGGGGTGGTCAGGGGGCATCCGGTAATCGATACCGACAATACGAAGCCTGCGGATGTCGGCGAACACTCCGGTCAGGGCCCGGGCGAGGGCGCCACCGCCTTGGTAAAGGCCGCCGCCGTGAATGTCGAGGATCACCATGTTCTGCCCTTTGGGCCGGATCGTGGGTGGTTCGGCGGTGAAGCACGGAACGCCACCTATTTCGGTGTCGGTGATCCGGGACCGGATGGAACCGGTCAGGTGCTCGATCATCGTTCCCACACCCGCATCGAGGGTGGTGACGAGGTTCCGCCAGCCGTCGAGATCGTCGAGATCGGGGAAATTCGGTGCGGGGGTGCGGGTGTGGAGAGACCGTCGAGCGTCAGCGCTAAGCGAGACGGGCGCAGGGATCAGTCGCGGAGGAACATGGAACCCTTCCGGCGTCGCCTCTTCCGGCGTCGCGTCCACCGGGTCATCCGTCGGCACGGGGGTGTGTGGTTTAGGCATCGGTGTCCCGTCCTTGGTTGGTTGCGGGGATGTCGAGGCCGTGGCCGAACCGGAACAGCGGGTTGGCGCTGTCGAAGGGTACATCTGACGCTTGGGCGATGACGGCTTCGGGGGTGCTAGGGATGTCGAAGGGCAGTTTCCCGTGCGCGGATGTCACCCCGAACAGCACATCGAGGACGGCGTCGTCCGAGGCCCCGTAGTCGACGAGGACGGTCGTGGCGAGGCCGGTGATAGGCGCCAGGAGTGCGGGGCGATCCAGGTATACGTCCACCACGGTCGGAACGGTGTCTGCCAGGGCCCGCAACCGGGTAAGGGTGTCGGGGGAGAATTCCAGGCTTCCGGCATGGAAATACGGGGCGACCCCGCCGGTGCGTGGATCGTAGGGTGCCTGGATGCGAACGATGGCGACGTCAGCGTCTGCGGGGTCGGTGACGATGACCGCGTATCCGGTAAGTGTCGTGTCGGTCAGACCCTCTGTGTAGACGCGGAGGCCGCGCCGCAAAGGTAGCGCCGCAGGTCCAGTGCGGGAAGTGGTGAGGACGGTCAGGGAGGCGCGTTGAGCTGCGAGGCCGGCGTCCTTGAAGGAGGTGTTGCCGATAACGGCTTCTGCCCGGTCCTCGTCGACGAACGGGTCATCGAAGAGACCGAGAACGAATTTCTCGCGGAGCAGCCGGGTCGCGGATTGGTCGATGCGTTCCTCAGTCAGTTGGCCCGATCGGACCAGCTCAACAAGCAGGTGCGTGCAAAACTCCCCACCGACCTGGTCCGCTCCGGCGTCCACGATCATCCTCAACCGTTCGCTCGGGGTAAGGTGCTCGACCCCCCATGCCCGGGCGTCGATTCGTTCTCCTTGCACGATGGAGTCGGTCACGATGCTCCAGTCGGTGCAGACGATGCCGTCGAAACCTAAGCGTTCCCGGAGCAGACCGGTGATCACGGATTTGTTGAACCCGAAGCCGACTTGCTCGTACTCGGTTCCGATCGGCATCCCGTAGTACGGCATCATCTGCGCGGTGCCGGTAGCGATCGCGGCGACGAACGGTCGCAGATGGTAGTCGAAGTTATGCCCGGGGTAGACCTGTTCGCGGCCGTAGGGGAAGTGGGCGTCTTCGCCGTCTTTTTGCGGTCCTCCGCCCGGGAAATGTTTCGTCATAGTGGACACCGAAGAGGGTCCGAGGGTGGGGGTTTGGAAGCCACGAATGTAGGCGGCGGCGAGGTCGGAGGTGAGGTCGGCGTCTTCGCCGAACGTTCCCACGATTCGTGCCCATCGTGGTTCCGTCGCCAAATCCACCTGCGGGTGCAAGGCCACCCGAATACCAGCGGC
Source organism: Glaciihabitans sp. UYNi722 (assembly GCF_040549465.1). NCBI lineage: Bacteria > Bacillati > Actinomycetota > Actinomycetes > Micrococcales > Microbacteriaceae > Glaciihabitans > Glaciihabitans sp. UYNi722. Next base: position 12,266 of record NZ_JBEPTL010000035.1, read on the forward strand.
AACATATTCTTGCCTGGCGATGTCGGCAAACTGTTGCACGAGGGCCGCCGAGCGGGTCGCGGCAAGGCCCAGCGTTTCTGGCCATTGAGAAAACGGGCCGGCGGCCATCGCGGCGGCAGGGTTGTCGGTGAACCCATGTCGCGGATCGGTGGACAGCGTCACCGGGATACCCCACCCCGTGCCCCGCGCCAGCTTTTGCACCCGGTTGTTCCAGGTCGCAAAGTCCCGGCCGCTGCCCGGGGAGCCCACCACGTTGAAATGCGTCATCCGCCGCTGAAGGACCATCTGTTCCAGGGACGGTAACCCCATGACGGACAGCTCGGCGGACGGGTCGCCCATGAGGGTCATGCTCTGGAACATCAGGCCGACCTTGTCCTCGGTGTCGAGCCGGGAGAGGAGGTCGCTGACCCGCGTCTTCACCGGCAGGCGGGCGTCGTGGTAGGGCAGATTCCGGGCAGGTATGGGATCGGTCATGGGACGCTTTCTTGTCGTGCGACGGCGGAACAGTGAGGGAGCGGGTGCAGCTTGGCGGTTAGCGGGATCCGGTGACTCGGAGATGGATGACGAGGCCCCCGGCGAGGGTACAGACGGCGGCGAGGATGAACAGCAGCCCATAATTTTTCTGATCCGAGGTGGCCCCGATCACCAGGAACACGGGAGCGATGAGGGGGGCGATCGCTTGGCCGATCTGGAGGGCGAGTTGGTTGATGCCCACGAATCGGCCTGCGTTCTCGTCCCGTTCGGGCAGAATGTCGAGCACGATCGCTTGGTCCACGGCGCTGAAAATTCCGGTGCCGATGTTGAGGACCACGAATCCGACGATGACGACCCCGATACTCGGGGCGAATGCCAGGATGACAGCGCCGAGGGCGAAGACGGCGGAGGCGACGAGCACGAACACGCGGCGCCGGTGGAGCCGGTCTGAGAGGAACCCGCCACCGAGTGCCCCGATTGCGGCAGCACCGACTCCTGCGAGGGAAGCGATCGCGAAGAGGCCGGCGACCCCGGCAACAGTGGTTCCGGCTTTCTGGGCGAAGTAGAACGATGTGAACGTGGTGCTGAGACTCAGGGCGAAGTAGACCAAAAAGCGCCCAAGCCAGTTCCAGGCGAACGCCGGGTATTTTCGGGGGCTGAACACGTATTTGGGAAGAAGGGTCCCGATCGTCGTGCGGGTGGCCGCGGGGAGCGAGCGGGAATCGCTCTCGTGGGAGAAGACGACGAACACCAGCCCAAGGAGCACCCCGACACCGCCAGGGACGAGGAACAGCAAAACATTGTTCCCAACGAACCCGGAGGCAATGCCCACCCCGGCGACGGGGGCGACCAGTTGGACGAAACCGACGAACCCGGACACCCGGCCGCGCTGGGATTCCGGGAGACGGTCCGCTTGCACGTTGACCAGCCCGGCGAGGGCGTTCCCGAAACCGAGCTGCGCCAGCAGCCACCCCAACCCCAGCAGCGGAATACTCGGGGCGGTGGCCATGACGATCAGCGACCCCAACCCGATCAGGCTGCCGATGAGGATGAAGGGGCGGCGGCGCCCCAGTCGGGATCGGGTGGCGTCGCTGAGAACACCCACCAGGGGAATCGACACCAGAGCGGCAATCGATCCGACACCCAGGATGTAGCCCAAATCCTCTGCGTGGGCGGGAGCGAGCTGTTGCACGCGCACGGCCAGGGAAATCCCGACCGGGGCGATGAACGCCAGGTAGAGGCCGAAGGTACTTAGAACGACGAGCCAAATGAATGACACTGACACTCTCGGCCGGTGGTCCTCCACGGCCGCTCCCGGCATCTGCGCCAGCCCGGGGACGGCATCGAAAAGAGTATTCTCGATGCCCGGTTCCGGGGCGGGTTGGTCCGGACGGGGCTGCTCGGGATGGGGCATGTGATCCTCCTTGATCAGGTCTCCTGAGGTCCTCGACGGTCCCGGGACGCGCGGGGGAAAGTCGATTCCAGGAACCTAACACGAAACTCGCGCCGCGAAGGTATTTTTGTGGATGGGGTCCGGTCGTGACGTGGAGGACAATGCACAAGGGCCTCTGGGCTTTGATGACGTTGAAGGGGGTTACCGATGGCGACGGGTGCGGGAAGTCGTGGTCCGTACGCGAAAACGGTTCTCATTCGCGAGCGGATCACGGCCGCGGCGATGGACGTGTTCGCGGAATCGGGGTTCCGTGCGGGCACCATGAAGAACATTGCCGAGCGCGCGGGAATCAGCCAGCGCGGTCTCGTGCATCATTTCGCGACCAAAGAAGAACTGCTCTCGGAGGTGTTAGCTGCTCGCGCCGCAGAAAGCAGCAGGATGATGCACGCCGGAACACCGGTCGAGGTGCTGGAGAGCGTCATCGAGATCATGGTCGACAACGCACGCCGACCCCGCCTCATCGAACTCCACAGCGCCTTATCGGCCGAAGCGACCGCCATCGACCATCCCGCGCACGCCCACCATGCTCAGCTGCTGCAAGCGTGGCGTCTCTACCTGACCGAGGTCTTCACCGAACTGGAATCTCAGGGCGCCCTCCTGCCGGGCATGAGGCCCGACATCGCCGCCGCCACCCTGGTTGCCGTCCAAGATGGTATCCAGATCCAATGGCTCTATGACCCACACCTGGTTGACATGGCCCGCGTCGTGACCGATTACATTACCGCCGTCGCGCCCGGGATCATTTTCCGGCACCCGGCCCAGAAATAGAATCCCGATGCTATTTTCAACGGGTGTCGCCTGGACGCACCAGTTGCCGCTGGTGCCCCCGGCGGCGCTGACACCCCGGAATCCCGCGGTCGGGGACGTATCTCCTCGCGCTGCCCTGCTGGCAGGCGCGTGCGAGGCAGGCTTAGCGTCGGGTCTACACTTTCATCGACCACGCTCCCGTGGACAGCAAGGAGATCATGAACATTCACACCATCCGTCACGGATTCTCCACCGCGTACCTCATTGACGACGCCGGACGGTTGATGCTCATCGATACGTCTGTCCCCGGGACGGCGCCGTCAATCATGGCCAAGATCAACGAGGTCGGCGGAGAGCTGTCGTTGATCGTCTTGACCCATTGCCACTACGACCACTCAGGTTCCGCGGGCGCCGTCCGCGAGAGGACCGGGGCAAAGATCGGTATTCATCGTCTCGATGCCCCGCAGCTTCGTCAAGGCGGTTTGGTCACCCTGGAACCCACCGGCACTGTTCCGCGCATCATGAAACGATTCTTGGGAGGCACACCCATCCCGCCCACCGAACCCGACTTTGAATTCGAAGACACCGAAGAGCTGTCCGAGTTCGGTGGTTTCGGGAACACGTTTTGGACCCCCGGGCACACGCCCGGTTCTCAGAGCGTCCTCCTGCCCGATGGGTCAATCATCGCCGGCGACGCCCTGGCGGGCGGATTCATCCGGCCGGCCCACGCCCACGGACCCATGTTCGTCACCGACACCAGCGCGGCCCGGCAGAGCATCACGGACATCGCCCGCCGTGCCACGAACGGGGTCTGGGTTGCCCACGGCGGACACCTTCGCCAACGCTCCTTGGACGACCTCTCCCGCTGAAACCACTCCAGGGGGTCACGCCGGAGCGTGACTCCAGAGTTGGCTGATGGCTGTGTCCAGGGCGTGTTGGAGGTAGGCGACGTCGCGGTGGGCGTTGCCGAGCAGCAGCCCCCCTTCGAGGGCGATCAGGACGGTTCGGGCGAGTCGGGCGGGTTCCGCAGTCTGCGCAAGGAGTCCGTGGAGCTGCATTTGTTGCAGGCCTTGTCGGAACGCCATTTCCCAGTGGTCGAAACTTGCCGAGATGGCTCGTGATGTCACGGCGTCGTGGGAGGCGATTTCGTTGACGAGTGAACCTAGTGGGCAACCGCCGCCGCAGTCGCGTTCGGCGTGGTGCGCCACGACGCCGTCACGCCAGGCCAGCCATCCCGCCCATGTGGTGAGGTCACCGACCTGGAGGACCTGTTCGGTCTGGTACTCGATCACGGCCGAGACCAGCTCGGATTTGTCGGTGAAGTAGTGGTAGACCTGCGATTTCCCCGCTCCTGCTGCCATTCCCACGTCGTCCAGGCTCGTTCCTCCGACACCCTGGGCATGGATGAGGCCGGCCGCCGCGACGAGGATCCGTTGCCGTGTCGCACGCCCCTTGGCTGTCCGGGCACCGCCCGAGAGAAGCGCCGGGGCTGCCTCGGGGGTTGTTTCAGGTGATCGCATCCGGCCACCCTACCTGTTTTGTACTTGACAGTACATTTTGTAGTGGGCATGCTCGTTATAGTCCCGGATTCGGGGCGTCCGATGCGAAGGAGCAGAACCCTGATGTCTACCACCTCCCCGATTGCCGATCAGGTTGCTGACATGACGTCGGCGTCCACACCGTCCCCGGTGGGGGAGGCGTTCGCGCGGGCCCGGCAAGCCAAAGTCGACGCTGGCCACGGTGTCCTCGCGGACGTCGGTTCGCTGTTCCCCGACGCGGACCTCCTGACCGAAAACGGTTCGGCGACGACGTTTGGGAACGAGGTCGATGGGCGTGCGGCGGTGGTGATTTTTTACCGGGGTGCTTGGTGCCCGTACTGCAACGTGGCGCTTCGCACGTACAACGCCGAGCTCGCCGGCCCGTTGGCGGCGCGGGGGATCGCGTTGGTCGCCGTCAGCCCGGAGACCCCGGATGGGTCAAAAGCAATGAAGGACAGCAACGAGCTGGCCTTCACCGTGTTGTCCGATCCGGGAAACCAGCTCGGACGGGCTTTGGGAATCGTCAATGTCGCTACCCCGGCGGAGCTTTCCACGAACGAGCAGATCGGTTTCGACTTGGGGAAGGCCAACGCTGACGGAACCACCGACCTTCTCTTCCCGACCGCCGCAGTCGTCGACGCTGGCGGGGTGCTGCGCTTCTTGGACGTGCACCTGGACTACACGACCCGGACGGAACCCGGCGACATCCTCGCCGCTGTCGACCAGCTTCTGCCCTGATTCCCGGAGGCCGGCTTGGTGCGATCCGACCCGTTGGCCGCTGGTATTTTTTGACCGATTTCTGTAAGGAGTGCCATGACGTCCGCACCCACAGCGGGTTTGTATCCCTCGATGCTCAGCGCACCGGGCCTTGTCGAACCGGTACCCCGTCGGGTCCGGGCGTCCCTCACCGGCACAACTGTTCTCGACACGACTCGGGCGGTGTACGTGTGGGAGTGGGCCGGCTACCCACAGTTCTATATTCCCGCAGAGGACGTCACAACTGCGACCTTGACCCCCTCCGGCCCGGACCAAGACGACGCCCAGGGCACCTTTCACCCGGTGGATCTCCGGGTTGGCGAGACCACCGTGGTGAACGCGGGCCGACACTATGTCATTAGTACGCTGCCCGGGGTCACGGGCACGGTCCGTTTCCGGTGGGAGGTCATGGATTGCTGGTTCGAGGAGGACGAAGAGGTGTTCGTGCATCCGCGAAACCCCTACACCCGGGTTGACGCGCTCCGCTCGAGCAGGCCGGTCAGGGTGGAGGTCGACGGCAGAGTTGTTGCGGAATCTCAGGCTACGGTCATGGTGTTTGAAACCGGTCTCCCGACCCGGTACTACTTCGACCGGCATGCCGTCGATTTCACCGCCCTCACCCCCAGCGGCACGGTCACGGCCTGTCCGTACAAGGGTGTCACGAGCGACTACTGGTCGGTTACCTCCCGGGGCGCACTCCAGGAAGACCTGGCCTGGTCGTATGCGTTCCCGACCCGGCAGCTGCTCGCGATCGCGGGACTGGTCGCGTTCTACAACGAGAAAGTCGACCTTGTCGTTGACGGTCGCCCCCAACCGCGACCTGTCAGCCCCTTCTCCTAACACCGGTCCCACCCTCGATATCTCTTGCTTCTTCTTATCTGGAAATGGGTGTCATGCGTGACGTCGTCATCATCGGTTCCGGCCCCGCCGGGTACACCGCCGCCATCTACGCGGCGCGGGCGAACCTTCACCCCCTTGGTCATCGCCAGTTCGGCGGAGGCCGGCGGGGAATTGATGAAAACAACCCTGGTGGAGAACTACCCCGGGTTTGCCGACGGAATCCAGGGCATGGATCTGATGGGTATCCAAGCGGAACGGTTCGGGACGGAGGTCGTCTACGACGACGTCACCGCGGTGAAGCTGACCGGGCCAGTCAAAATGGTTAGCCTGGGCAGCGGGGAACAGGTGCAGGCGCGGACCATCATTTTCGCCACCGGGTCTGCGAACCGGAAGTTGGGGCTTGCGGATGAGACCCGGTTGAGCGGGTACGGGGTGTCGTGGTGTGCCACCTGTGACGGTTTCTTCTTCCGTGGGCAGACCGTTGCCGTTGTCGGTGGGGGCGATTCCGCGCTGGAGGAAGCCACGTTTCTCAGCCGATTTGCCGACACCGTTCACCTCATCCATCGAGGAGAAACCCTCTGCGCATCCCAGGTGATGCAGGACCGTGCGGCCGCGGATCCGAAGATCGTCCTACACCTGCACTCACGGGTGGAACACATCCACGATGCCGAGCATGTCACCGGCATCACGATCACCGACACCCTGGACGGCGACAGCCAGGAACTGCCGCTGCAGGGGTTGTTTGTGGCGATCGAGTCCGACCCGCGCACCCACCTTGTCCACGGCCAGCTGGCGTTCACCGAGCACGGCACTATCGAGGTCGAGCACCCCAGCTCCCGGACCGAGATTGCGGGGGTCTTCGCCGCGGGCGACGTCGTGGACGCCCACTACCGGCAAGCGGTCACCGCCGCCGCATCCGGTACCATCGCCGCCCACGACGCCGAGGAATACCTCGCCGCCCTCAACGACCCACAGACCCGGGCCCAGCCCAACCTGACCCGCGCCACCGCCGGCTCGGCCGGCGCCTGACATTCTGGGCACTGCCGTGACCCGTGAACTGCTTCGACGTACCTGTTATCAACGCTAAGGAAACCCCTCATGTCTTCGTCCCCGGTCACCGACGCCACCTTCCAGGCTGAGGTTCTCAACTCCGACACCCCCGTGCTAGTCGATTTTTGGGCCACCTGGTGCGGGCCGTGCCGGGCCGTGTCACCGATCTTTGACCAGATCGGCACCGAGCACCCTGACCGGATCCGTGTGGTCAAAATTGACGTCGACGCGAACCCGGTCACCGCCCAGAAGTACGGCATCACATCCATTCCTGCCATGAAAGTGTTCCTCGGCGGCGAGGTGGTCAAAACGGTCATCGGCGCGAAACCGAAACCAGCCCTCGAAACCGACTTCGCCGACTGGCTCTAACCACCCCACCACCTTCGCGGCGAGTACCCCTGCGCCCGGTGGACGATGGAAAGGACCTGTGACAATGCGCATCACCGCACGACAACGGACACCGGCCCGGGGCGGGTTCCGGTCCGTGGGGGCCCTTACCGCAGCCGCCCTCATCCTGCTCAGTGCGGGGTGCGCCTCGACCCAGCACGGTCAGGGTGATCCCGCCCCCGCCTCGGGCAAGCTCGATGCGCCGGCCAGTGCCTGGCCTTCGGCGCTGTACGACGCAAGACACTCCTCCGACACGGCCGCGGTCGGCCCGCAACACGGCACCGTCAAATGGACCGCCCATCTGGGCGGGGTCCTCGCAGCAGGGCCGGTCATCGGCGTCGACGGTGCCATCATCGCCGGCAGCAACAACGGGGTCCTCCACGCAGTCGACCCCGGCACCGGCACCCACCTCTGGTCGTTCAACGCCCACGGCAACTACGGCTCGGACCTTTCCACCAGCCCTGCCGTCCTCCCGGATGGGACGATCCTCTGGCCCGGCCCCCACGACACCCTTTACGCCCTCAACCGTCGCGGGACCCTGCTGTGGAAGGAACATTTCAAAGGCCAGGTCCTCTCGCCCGCAGCGGTCAGTCACGGACGCGTGTATGTCGCGGACATGACAGGTCAGGTGGTTGCCTTGAGCCTCCGAGGCTCTCACCATCGGACCCTCTGGTCGACATCCGTGGGCGGGACGGATTACGCCAGCCCCGCGGTGGGCCAGAACGGACACATTTACACCTCTGATGGCCTGCATCTCGTGGCTGTGCAAGACCTCGGCGATCATGCCCGGATCGTGTGGCGTTTTCCGGTGAAGAAGATGATTGAAGTCTCCCCAGCGGTCGGCCCAGACGGGACCGTCGTCATCGGAACCAATAACGACCGCGAGTACGGGATCCACCCCGACGGGAAAAAAGCGTGGGCCTTTCGCATCCATGACTACACGTACTCCTCCGCGGTGGTCCGTGCCACTGGGGACGGCGCTTTTGCTGACAACAGCGGCCGCGTGCGCACGTTCAACGCGACCACCGGAGACGTCCAGCGGGTTATCGCCCCTGTTGCGCCGCAGAAAGAACACGTCTGGACCTCGGTCGTCATCGACAGGCTCGGCGACACCTATTGGGCCAGCACGACCGGGCATCTCTACGGCTACGACCCACACGGCCGGCACCTTTTCACCACCCCGATCGATGCCGCAGCCTGGTCATACCCGGCCCTCGGCGCCGATGGGACGCTGTACCTCGGAACCACGTCCGGCACCCTGTACGCCGTCCACGGCTAACCCCGCCCCCGCCCCATTTTCCATAACCCGTATCTCGACACGAAGGACTCTCATGACTGACTTTTTCCAGGGCAAGACCGCTCTGATCACCGGTGCCGGGCGCGGCATCGGGCAGGCCATCGCCCTGCACCTCGCCCGCGAAGGAGCTGCAGTGATCCTCGCGGCCAGATCCACCGACCAGCTCGCCGCCACCGTCACCCGGATCACCGCCGCCGGGGGAGAGGCCGTCGCGGTCCCCGCGGACCTGAGCACCATCGACGGTGCCCGCCACCTTCGTGATGCCGTGACCGTCCGGACGATCGACATCCTGATCAACAATGCGGCCGTTGTCGAACCATTAGGGGCAACGACCACGGTTCCCTTGGATGACTTCCAGACGGCTCTGACACTGAACGTGGTCGCACCTCTCACCCTGACCGCAGGTCTTCTTCCGGGGATGATCGCGCGCGGCTGGGGGCGGGTGGTCAACATTTCCAGCGGTATCGTCGGCCGGCCGGGCAACATGATCGGTGGCAACGCCTACGCCACTTCCAAGGCGGCCCTGGAAGCGCACACCCAAAACCTCGCTGCCGAAGTCGAGGGCACCGGGGTGACCGTGAATGCGTACCGGCCAGGAAGTGTGGACACCGCGATGCAGGAATGGATCCGGAACCAAGACCCAACCCGGATTGGTGAGACTCTCTCGACCCGGTTCCGGCACGGACACGAAACCGGTGCACTGCTCACCCCGGACCTGTCCGCCGCAACGCTAGTCGTCCGGCTCTCAGGAACCGGCAACGGGGAGATTTGGGATGTCAGCGACCCCCAGTAATTTTGGCCGCACGTCGTGTCGGGAGCTGCTCGCAGCCACGCCGGTTCGACGCCGGGCTCGTAACCATGTCTTATCGCAGGGCCGGGGGCCGGGCGGATGTGTCGTTTGGATGTCGTGCACACATGACAGGTGCAACGAATATTGGCCTCGTCTCGGCGGCGAGCAGAGCGCGCCCGTGACCACCGTCCACGCTCTGGCCCGTCCGGAAGGTAGCCGTGCTCCGTGCGCCTCCGGTCGAGCGGTGGACCACTTCTCCGCACGGGCATCCCCAACCGAAATGGCCTCCCATGTCGCCGCAATGAAGACGCTCCACTCATTGGCCTCGAAAGGCCACGGTTTGATGCTGGGGTCGCTGACCTCGACGGGGAGAGGGCAGGGAGAGTGATAGAGCAGCGGGACCCGCCTGTTCATACCGGTACCCCTTCCCTGATCGGGACTGAACGTACGCCAACGCCTGTTAGGGCTTCGCCTGCCGCGTGCTCAGCGGCGCAGTTGCTCGTGTATGCCGCAGCCGGGGACCATGCGGCGTTTGCGGCGTTGTACCGTCAGCTGTGGTCCGAGGTGTTCCGGGCGATCGAATGCGTTCTCCGCGATCCCGCGCAAAGCGAGGAAGTGGCGCAGGAAGTGTTCCTCGAGGTGTGGCAAAGTGCCGCCCGCTTCCTGGCCTCCCAAGGGTCGGTGTCCGCCTGGGTGGCCACGATCGCGAGGCGCCGGGCCATTGACCGGGTCCGAGCATCCGAAGCATCCCGCCGGCGAGACCACGACATCGGAATCAGAGACCACATCGCACCCCAGGACGATGTCGTGGCAACATTCGAGCGCCGTGCGATGGCGGCCGAGGTGACACAGCTCCTTGACCGGTTACCCCACCGGGACCGCCACCTCATCCGGCTCGTGCACCTCGACGGGATGTCCTACGCGGAAACCGCACGCATTTTTGGGGTGCCCACGGGCACCATCAAATCACGCTTGAATACTGCGATGAACGCCCTTCGTCGGGACTGCCAGACAAACCGTGTGTGAGGATCCGTCCAGTTCCGAAGAGAGCTTGCCGTGATGGACACGACCGGAATGAATTGCAGGCCGAGTGTGTCCACGCGGCTGTCGTGACCGCGGAGACTTAGCAGTCGGAGACAGCCGCGATTAGGGGAATAGCGGGTCAGTTGCGCCGCTCGAGCCACCACTCTGGGAAATACGCTACCGACCGGAACTTAGATACTTGCACCATGTTCCGACTCGACTTTCTGAAGATTTGCGCCAAAAACACTGGCGAGCATTTCATGAGCGCGCGCATCGGCAGTGACTGTGTTGGGCATCCGGATGCCTAGAAGCACGCTGATGAGCATGCCGCGGGCTAGGAATTCATGAGTGGTGGCTTGGTCAAAGCCCGCCTCATCGCGGAGCATCTCCCAAATCTGTAGGAATCCTTCTCGCGCCCGTTCACCGATGACGGGATTGCTACCTTGAACGAACGCATGGAGCAACGATTCGTGCAATCCCGGGGATCCCCCTAGATCGATCCACAGGGCACCGAGGACCCGTGGAAGTTCCGCTGGGGGCTGTCCAGTCTCGGCATGCTTGCTAATCGCGGTCCGGAACGTTGTGAGGAGAGTCTCGATAGTGCCCTCGATCACCTCAAGAAAAAGCAGCTCTTTCGTACCGAACATTCGTACGACATAGGGCTGACTCACCTCGGCCGCACTCGCTATCTGCTCGGTGGTCGCGCCGTTGTACCCGTACCGGCCAAACACCTCGGTCGCCGCCTGCAATATCAGCGCACGGCGGCGGGTTGATGGCAAACGCAATCTCGATTTGCTCTTCATAAGACTTCAATATTATCAACTGATTACTTAGAGGTTCCGCCGATAGGTCAGGGTTTTCGGGGTGGTCGTCCGTTCCAGCGGTAGCGCGTCCAGCCCTCATGGATGAGACGACGGGTGGTGATGATTGCGCCGGCGAGGGCGATGAACGCGTCGATCACGATGCTGCGGCGTTCGGTACAGATCTGTAGTTTCCGGAAGCCTCGGGTGTGCCAGGAGTTGGTGCGCTCGACGACCCAGCGGGCGCCTGTTTGCAGCGGGGTGCCCTTCTTGCTGATCTCCCAGTCGCAGCCCAGGACGCTCAGCAGGTCACGAGTTTTCCGGGAGTCGTAGCCGGCGTCCAAATGCACGGTGATCGTGTCGGGGACGTTGAACCCGAACCGGGACAGTTTCTCCAGCGTGGACTCCAGAAGGGGGTGGCTTGTGAATTCGGAGAAAATCCCACGATATGAATCGGGGTTGTGGGTGGTGAGTTTCGCATTCGTGCGTGATTTGCTCACACTGCAGTGATGGTGCCGACTCGGGCGGCCTTGTTTAGATTGTGGGGATGATTCCCCCGTCGACGCGGAATTCGGCTCCAGTGAGCCAGCCGGCCCGGTCGGATGCCAGGAACGCAACGAGTTCGGCTGCGTCGTGTTCTGTGCCGGGTCTGCCCATGGGCACGCGGAGGCGTTCGGCGAGTTGGCGCTGCATCTCGGGTAGATCCACGCCTTGCTCGTCGGCGAGGCGCTGGTGCACGGCCCGCGCCCCGTCGGTCGGGATGAAGCCTGGCAGCACGTTCACCACACGTACGCCAGCAGCTCCCACCTCGACTGCGAGGGAGCGGCTGTAGGAATTCAGTGCCGCCTTCGACGCCGCATAGGGTGCCTGTCCCGGCTGCGGGTAATGCCCCGCGATCGAAGACACGTGCACGACGACACCGCTTCCTCGTTTGACCATAGACGGGACCAGGAGCCGGTCGAGTCGGACTACGGCCAGGAGGTTGAGCGTGAGGTCTGCTTGCCACGAAGCGTCATCGGTGTCGAGCACCGGCTGCGCCGACGCCGTGGCGCCAGCATTTTGTACGAGAACGTCGAGCGGCCCATCACGGAGGACGTGCTCAGCGAGGGATGAGATGCCGTCCATGGTTGACAAGTCGGCGCGAACGAATTCGACACCGTCGAGATCATCCGGGACGGTCCGCGCCGCGACGACGACGTTCCCTCCGGCGGCAGCGAGACGTTCAGCCATCGCGCGTCCGAGTCCCTTGGAGCCGCCCGTGACGAGGATGCGGCGTCCGGCAAATTCTTTATCATTCATGATCGTCGATCATAGATCATTGGTAGCATGAACGCATGCGCGTGTTTGAGCACCCTGACCTGGCTGACGTCCCACTAGCCGGGATCCTGTCGGCGCTCGGCGACCCGGTCCGTCTGAAAATCCTCCGGGTACTGCTCGACGGTCAAGAACACCTCGGTCCCGACTTCGCTGTCGGCATCGGGCAATCCACGCTCAGTCACCACATGCGGATCCTCCGCCAAGCCGGCATCGCACAGAGTGTTCCCCGCGGAACGCGATGCTTCGTCTCGCTTCGGCGCGAAGAGGTCGATGCACAATTTCCGGGCTTGCTCAACGCAGTTGCGAGGGCCAGCGTCGCATAAATGCTGCTCTAAGCCCTGCAAGGTCGCAATGTCCGTGAACGAATGTTTGTGAGATGCTGACCAGTTCCTGATCGGGCTCCCTGCTTTCCGGGCGCTCAACTGTCAAGGTTTCCGTGTAGACACCTACGTCACGGTTACCCCCGTTCCTGATACGGTCTGCGCATGCGGGTGGGTTACGGACGAGTGTCAACGCGGGACCAGCATGTCGACGGGCAGCGCGACGCTCTCGAGGCAGCCGGGTGCGAGGCCGTATATGTCGACTCCGCGTCCGGGAAGCTCGCCACGAGACCGGGCCTGGAAAAGGCGTTGCTGTCTGCGAATCGTGCAGGCGACCAGCTCGTGGTGACAAAACTGGATCGTCTCGGTCGCTCGTTGGACAACCTGATCGAGTTGTCGAAGCGGTTGCAGGCCCAGGGGGTCGATTTGGTGGTTCTGGATCAGGGCATCGATACGTCGACACCGCTCGGGACGATGTTCTTCCACATTCTCGGCTCGATAGCGGAGTTCGAGCATGCGCTGATGGTGGAACGCACCCGAGACGGACTGGCGGCGGCGAGGGCGCGGGGCCGCACGGGCGGGCAGAAGCCGAAGCTGGGGGCGCGTCAGGTAAAGCTGGCCCGGCAGATGTACGAGGAGACGGGTCCGGACGGGAAGCGCGCTCACACGGTGGCGCAGATCGCGGCGGAGTTCCAGGTGAGCAGGCCAACGATCTACCGTTACCTCGCCGCACAATAGGGCCGCTCCGAGATGGCGCGCCGCACCCTTTTGACTCCACTCGAGCGAGCCCAACTGTTCGGGCTGCCCGATGACCCTGACGGGGTCGAACTGCTCTGCGCGATCGACGAGGCGGACATGTCGCTGATCCGGCAGCGCCGGGGGGATGCGAACCGGCTGGGTTTCACCGTTCAACTGTGCTTGTTGCGCGGGCCCGGAATCACCCTGGGTGTCGAGACCATCGTGCCGACAGTGGTTATCACGCGGCTGGCGTCGAACCTCAACGTGGACCCCACCGTGTGGGACGACTACGCAACCCGCGAGCAAACCCGGCAGGATCACGCCCGTGAGGTTCGCACGTACCTCGGGCTGACCGGCTTCGGGATGAGTGATTTTCGGGCGGTTGTCGCGGACGTGGAAGTCGTCGCCGCGCAGACAGATAAGGGCGGCATCCTCGTCGAGACGGCCCTTGCGGGGCTGCGGGAACGAAAGGTGGCTCTACCGGGCGCCGAGGTTCTCGAGCGGGCCTGCGCGCAGGCGCTAACCCAGGTGAACCGCCGTATCCACGCGACCCTCGTCGACGCTCTTGATGCTGGACATCGGGCGCGGCTGGAGGGCCTGCTTCGCCGTCGCCCTGACAGCGCGCTCACACAGATCGGCCGGCTGCGACAGGCACCGTCCAGGCCGAACGCACGATCGATGCTGGAACACGTGGACCGTCTCGCCGCCTGGAAGGCGCTGAATCTGCCATGGCCGGCCGCGCGGGTCGTACACCGCAACCGTCTGTTGAAGCTTGCCCGTGAGGGTGCGTCGATGACGAGCGCGGATCTGGCAAAGTTCGAACCCCGCCGCCGGTACGCGACACTGTTCGCGATGGCCGTGGAGGGAATGGCGACGGTCACCGACGAGATCGTCGAACTCCACGACCGGATCATTGGCCGAGTGATCCGTGCGGCGCAGAACCGGCACGATGCCTCAACGCTTGCCTCCCGGTCGGCGGTGACCGCGTTGATGCGGTCGTATTCGCGTCTGGGCGATGCGCTCCTGGGCGCTCACGAAACCGGTGAGGACCCCTTCACCGTCATCGAGAAAACCATTGGGTGGGAGTCCTTGGCCCAGAGCACCGCCCGTGCGAAGGAGTTCACCGGGCCGGCCGCGGCCGATCCCCTCGCGCTGGTCAGCACCCAGTTCACGACCCTGCGTCGTTACTCGCCGGCATTCCTGGCGGTCCTTGACCTGCACGCCGCCCCCGCCGCCCGGGACCTCCTCGCCGCCGTCGACGCCCTTCGCCTGCTCAACACGACGGGCGCCCGGAAGGTTCCACCGTCTGCACCGACGTCGTTTATCCGCCCCCGGTGGAAGCCGCTGGTGTTCACCAATGCGGGCATCGACCGCGGGTTCTACGAGTTCTGCATCCTCGCGGAGCTCCGCAACACTCTCCGCTCCGGCGACATGTGGGTGCGAGGATCCCGCCAATTCCGCGACTTCGACGACTACCTCCTCACCCCAGAGGACTACACGACGTTAAAGGCGGCGAAGCAGTTGCCATTGGCTGCCCCGGACGGCAGCCCCGAGCACGTTCAGGCACGCCTGGAACACCTCACCGCGAGACTTGGGGAAGTCGAACGGCTTGCCACTAACGGCCATCTTTCGGGAGTAACCGTCACTCCGGCGGGACTGAAGATCACGCCCCTGGACACCATCGTCCCGGCACACGCCCAACCACTCATCGACGCGACCAGCGCCATGTTCCCCCGAATCCGCATCACGGACCTGTTGATGGAGGTCGACTCGTGGACAGGTTTCACGAGGCACTTCACCCACCTCAAAACCGGGCAGCCCACCAAGGACCAGCAGCTGCTCTTGACCGCGATCCTCGCGGATGGGATCAACCTGGGCCTGGCAAAAATGGCCGAATCCTCTCCCGGTGTCACCTACGCCCAACTCGACCGTCAGCAGGCCAACCACATTCGAGATGAGACCTACAGCGCCGCCCTTGCCGTGATCGTGAACGCCCAGCACCGCCACCCGTTCGCCGCGCACTGGGGCGATGGCACCTCGTCGTCCTCCGACGGGCAACGGTTCCGGGCCGGCGGCCGAGCCGAAGCCACCGGGCACGTGAACCCCAAATAGCGCAAGGGTGCGCGCGAAGGGCGGTGAGGAGATCCTCGGGCACTGTTATGGCGGTGGCTCCGTCGTAGGCCCGTTCCCAGCGCCCGTCGGATTGTGCGCGTTTGATCTCGAACTGGCCCCGGCCTCGCATTCGGCCGGATTCAATGAGATTCGCGACGATTTCGACGATCCGTTTGGACCACATGGACCGGGTCCGGCGGGGTGTGAAGTGTTGGCGGTAGGTCGCCGCGTCAATACTGTTTTTTCGACCGTCGATCCAGCCGCTGCACAGGGCTTCGTCGAGCGCCTCAGCGTAGGTGAGACTGGTCGGGCTGGGGGTGCCCTTCTTCGCCAGGGTCAGCCACACCCCGTCGCTGGTGTCTTCGTGATCGTCCAGCCATGCGCGCCACCCCGCGGCGTCGGGAACGGTCAGCTGCTCGGGAGTGCCGGGGGCGTCCATCATGGGCGGTCCTATTCGGCGGCACGGTCGGCAAGTACCCGGCGGCGAAGTGACGTGTCGGATAGTGCGTGTGGGACGTACCCGACGTCACTGACGCCCACATCGGTGCCGGGGGTGACGATATCATCGATGCGGTCGAGGGTGTCGTCACCGAGGTGGACGTCTCCTCCAGCGAGAATGTCGTCGAGCTGATCGAGGATGCGGGGACCGATGATGGCGGAGGTGACTGCGGGGTGCGCCATCACGAAAGCCATCGCGAGGTGGGTGAGTGAGATGCCAGCGTCCTCGGCGACGGGGACGAGCTGTTCGACGACAGCGGCCTTGTTCTGATCGCTCATGTGCCGTGGCCCCCAGTACGCACGTCCGGGTGAAAGAGGCGAGTTCTGTCCGGGCCGGTGTTTTCCAGTGAGGAGCCCCCAAGCCAGCGGGCTCCAGGTGAGGACCCCCATTCCGTACCGGTCACAGACCGGGAGGACGTCTCGCTCGATGCTGCGGGCGAGGATGGAGTAGCTGGGCTGTTCAGTGCGAAGTCGTGCGTGGCCGCGTCGTTCACTAGGGCGTGTTGCTAAAGGTGCTGTCGAGCCAGTGGAGGGTCGCGGCGAGGCAGAGGGCCGCGTGGTAGTTGCGGGCGAGTTTGTCTGAGCGC
>NZ_JBEPTL010000036.1:0-20589 GCF_040549465.1 Glaciihabitans sp. UYNi722
ATCATCGCCCACCCGCAAGGATTAACACGGGAACGCCAAAAATCGTCCAAAACACGCCGAAGACAATGAAATAAACACGACTGTAGTACTAGGCGGTAGGCGTGGTCTCGACTTGGCTCGACATGGGGGACTGCTGTCGGTTTGTGTCAATCAAACCGACAACAGACCCAAAGGGGACGGCGTGCGGACAGTTTTGGCCCAAGGGTGGGTGAGCCGAGGTGCGATGCTGCTGCTGCTGGGCAAGTCGGAAGCTTCGATCATGAGCGCGAAGTGGTCTTGCCCGTGGTCACGGCGCAGATCACGATCGAATTGTGCTCCCATCTGAAGCTAATTGAGGGTTTTTGGGCACGAAGGTACTCTTCGGCTTGGTTCCCCGTTGTGGCGTGGTGATCATGTGAACGTCAAGGGTTGGCGTCAGATTCCCCGCGGCCTGTTAATGCTGAATAGGGCCTAATTGGCGAAAACTGGTGCCAACTCAGCCCATGCTGCTGCACGGATGTAGATCGGGATCTCGTGGATCGGTGTCGGTCGAGTAACAACTTGACCGCCTATTACAGGGCTTCCGGTCCACGCGTCGATCCAGTCGCCCCCCGGCACATAGGTAGACCAATCTGTTGCCCCCGACTCGGTGACCGGGGCGATGAGGATATCGTTCCCGAGCATCCACTGCAGTGGATGTTGCCACACTGCGTTGTTGCTTGGTGAGTCAAAGTAGAGCGGGCGCATGAGGGGTGCACCGGTGTCGATGAACTGGCGTGCACCTCGGGCGAGGTACGGAACGAGTCGCTCGCGAATGTTGGCGAAGCGTCGGAAGGTGGGCAGCACCCGATCGTCGCCGTTGCGCTCGGCAATGTTCCACGGGGTGCGATCACCTGACGGCAGTCGATGGTGGTTGAACTCCGCGTGGTACTGCATGATTGGCACGAACGCCGCGGCAGCAGCGGAACGTAGGTACAGCTCGCCGTCCGGAACCTCGCCAGAGAATCCGCCCAAGTCCCATCCCCAATAGAGGATGCCGCTGGATGCTGCGGACAGGCCGGCGAACAGCGACCAACGGAATGCTTCCCAGGTGGAGTTCTCGTCTCCAGCCCAGTAGGTGCCGTGAGCCTGGCTGCCGGTGAAACCGGCTCGACTGAATGTCACCGGCGCCTTGCCTGCCGATTCGAGGAGGTCGCCGAATGCCTTGGCATAGTGAACTGGGAACAGGGCATTGCCCTCGTCACCATGTTGCCCGTCGAGATAGCGGAGGTCGCGGCCCCATGCGTGTTCGCCGCCATCTGTTTTGAAGCCGTCGACTCCCATCTCCTCGACGAGGTAGCGACGTTTTTCGGTCCACCACTTCGCCCCGCGGTCGTTTGTGAGGTCGGGCATGAGGCCGAGCGGGAACCACCATCCGCGATTGCGATATGGGCGAAGCGACCCGTCAGGGGCTTCCTCGTTTACGAGGACACCTTCGCGAATCGCGGCCGTTGCATCAGCTCTAGCCTGTCCGTGGGGGTGCGGTCGCATCTTGATCAGCGGAATCTGCCAGAGGTGGATTTTGATCTCGCGCTGGTGCAGCTCGTCGATCATTCCTTTGGGGTCTGGCCATGCTCCGTCAGTGGGATAGGTGAAGTCGGCGAGCCGATGAGCTCCACCGTCTTCGGTAACCGAATACTGTGAGTCACGCCAGGCGGTGAATGTGCTTTCGTCGCTCCAGGCTTCGATGACGACGGATCCGACGGGGATGTCGTGTTCGCGATGCAGGTCCATCTGCTTCATGACTTCCTGCTGGGTGTTCCATTCGTTTGCGCTGGCCCAGAGCCGGAAGACCCAGGCGGGCAGCTCGGTGGGGCGCCCTACCTCGGTGACGAAGGAGTGGAGCACCTGGGTGGGAGTGCCGTCGTAGACAGCCAGGTCCAGTACAGTCTCGGCTGCGATGTCGATGTCGACTTCCGCCTCGACCCAGATTCTGTTGGTCTCGCGTTCGGCAAAGTCGAACCATACGCGACGGGATGTGCGCACGTGGAAGCCCCAACCTTCTGCTCCGACGATGTGGGCGAAGGGCATGGGCAGATAGGTTTTGCGTTCGGCGCCTTGGCTTTTGTATTGCTCGAACACGACGGAGTCGAGGCGGGTTCCGCGGTGGTCGAGCGCGTCGAACCGTTCGCCTAGTCCGGTCACGTGTTCGGTCTCGGAGAGGGGCATCGCGAACCGGACGCGGCGGATGCGGTGACCGTCGTCGAGCGCAGACTCCGAGCCGGGGATGATTCGGTTGGTGCCGATGGTTCGAACGGAGGCTGGGGCAGGGCGCCATCCGGCCACGCGGAAGTCGAACCAGCGGGTGGCTTGCTCTCGCGCACCAGATCCGATGAAGCGGTACTGGTAGGTCTCACCGACCTGTAACGCGTCAAGACTGAGTTGCCAACCGCCGGAGGCCCGGGCGAGTCGCGCCTGGGCGGAGGCGAGGTGGCCGCCATCTGTTGACTGCCCGCGAGACTGACGAACCGTGGCCGTGAGTTCGAGTCGGTACGGATCGCCTCCGTCTTTCACGAGTTCGCAGGTAACCGCTGTCACTTCGGCGGAGGTGCGCACGCCGAGTACAACAGGTTCGCCAGCGACGGGGTCGATGGGCCAGCGCTGTTCGGTATCGACTGAGTAGGGGTGACCGGAACCAAAGGGTCTGTGGCGAATCATGCTGGCAGTACCTCTAGTACTCCCACTTCGACGGCGAGACGAATAAACATGGCGTGACTCCAAAGCAGAGGTTGTGCAACGGGGCCCCATCGGTCGACCCATTCCTGGGTCATCGAGGCGTCGAGGAGGTGTTGGCCGACCTGCTCGGGGAGGGCGCCGGTGCTATCGGAGGTCGCCGCTGCCCAGGACAGTTGGTGGAGTGCACGATTGCGGTCGCCCTGGGCGGCGTACCCGAGGCCGAGGAAGCAGCTCAGCAGTGGCCACTGTCCGCCGCCGAAGAAGGTGTCCGCGAGGTAGCGGTGCACACCGCCGTCGACGTTCAGGCTGCGGTCGATTGCCTCGAGGGTTGCCCCACCGATGTCGCCTGGTGCGGGGAAGAGGCCGAGCGGGGCCACGGCCGACAAAGTGCTCGCATCGACAGCGGCTGAACCCAGCCACTTCGCGAGATGGCCGCCCGATAGGCCTTGTTTGAGGATTGTGGTGCGGATCGAGGCGGATGTCTGCAGTGCGTCGCGCTGCAGTTCGCTGTCGAGTGAGTCGTTGGTTGCCACTGCGTCCAGCCCGGCGGCGATGCAGGCCAGGGTGGAGACGTGCACCTGGTCGGCGTTTTCCTCCCACCAGTCGAAGCACGGGCGGTGCCAGGAGGAGGTGAGGTAGTCGACGGTGAGCGTGATTGCTTCACTCCAACGGGTGAGGTCGGTGTCGTAGCGGCGGGTGTGCTCGGCGACAGCCCACAGCCAGGTTCCGAACCCATCGAGTTGGAAGTCCCACCACTCGTCCTCGCCGTCTCCTCCGGCGAAGGTGAAGCGGGTGGGGAGCATGTTCGCATCCGGTACTGGGTTGCCTGACCGGGCCTGGGAGACGATGTCGTGGATTTGTGCTTCGCGGTCGATGAGGATGCGGGCGCACCAGTCGAAGAACCGTTCCGCGGAATCGCGGGCCCCGGCAGCGGACATCGCGTCGGCGATGAACGCGCCATCCCGGAACCAGCAGTAGCCGCGGTAGGCGGAGAAGGTCGGGCTTGCAGGGTATGCGCCAGTCCCATCCTGTAGCCGCAGGATCAGTTCGACGCTGAGCTTCGCGAGTTGCGTAAGGCCGGCGGCGTCGCGGATGTCGCTTCCAGTGTGCACGTCGTATTTCGCGTCCGTCATCCTGATGTCTCCCTCTTGTAGCGCACGTCTGCCGGTGCGGTGACGATGGAGGATCCCGGGGCCGTGGCGGCCCCGGGATCCTTCGGCCGAAGGTTGGCTCGGCCGGGGTGGCGCGATTTAGCCTGCGAGCAGGGCGTTGATTTTCTTTTCGGCGTTGTTGAGGGCTACCTCGACGGTTTCGCGGCCAGCCTGCGCCTCGACGAGTTCACCCGTGATGGCGTCCTGCATGGCGGACTGGTTGTCTCCGATGGAGGGTGCCGGGGCAATCTTCTTTGCGGCGTCGAACACGGCCTGGCGGTTCTCCGGCTTACCCTTCGTGAGATAGGTGGCCAGTTTCGCAGTGTCCGAGGTGGTCGGCAGTTCCCACCCGGAATCGAGCCTGACGGAGATCATGGTCTCGGATGCCGACATGAACTCCGCCCACTTCTGCGCCTCGGCTGGATGCTTGCTCGTTGCCGACACTCCGATTCCGTTGGAGAAGACCGCATTAGCGTGAGTGGTGTTGCCCGGCTCGATGGCGATGTCCCAGTTGGCCGGGGAGTCAGCGAAGGCTCCGAACACCCAGATACCGGTGTGCAGCATTGCGAGCTTGCCCGCTTTGAACAGGTTCGTGTCGAAATCGGCGGTACCTTGACCGTCAGCGATCGTCGGCATGGTTGTGCCGCTTTTATCGACGAGCCACTTCGCTGCTTCGATGCCGGCTGGCGCGTTGAAGGCTGCTTTTTTGCCGTTCTTGCTCAGGAAGGTCGTCCCGTTCTGTACGAGTGTCTTGTAGTACTCGTTGTAGGTGACGGGCTGGTGGTCGCCCCATACTCCAGCGGCTTTGTCCGTGAGTTTCTCCGCGGCGGCCGTTTCGTCTTTCCAGGTCCAGCTGCTGGTCGGATACTTGACGCCCGCTTTATCGAATAGGTCCTTGTTGTAGTACAGGACGACATCTGAGAAGGAGGTGGGGAGTGCGTACTGCTTCCCGGAGGTTGCATAACTGTCGAGAAGTGCCTTGTTGTACTTGCCTGAGTCGACGCCCTTGAGCTCCGCCAGAACACCATTGGCCTGGTAGGGACCGTAGCTGGACGGGCCGTTGATGTCGAACACGTCGGCGGGAGTCCCCGCAGCAAGGTCGGTCTGCAGCGCGGTGCCGTAGGAGTCGTACGGCAGGGTTTTGACGGTGACTTTGATGTTCGGGTTTTTCTTCTCGAACGCGGTCACGATCTTCGCGAGGTTCTTTTCGTTTCCACCGTTGGAAATGAAATTGGAATAGGTGATCGTGACAGGGCCGCTGGCCTTGGGTGTACTGGATGCGCAACCGGTCATGGCCAGGGCGACTACCCCGGCGAGGCCGACGGCGACCATTAGCTTTCGATTCATGTGCTGCTATCTCCTTTGATGTGATGGTGCGGGTGTGGTGATGGGTTGGTTGTGACTCACCTTGATCTACTTGATCCCGGAACTTGCGACACCCTGGATGACGTACTTCTGGGCGAAGACATAGAGGGCGAGCATGGGAAGCACGCTGACGACCGATCCGGCCATGATCACGTCCCACTGAGAGGTGTATTGACCTTGGAGTCCGGCCAGCGCGATCGGTAGCGTCTGCAGTTCCGGTGACCGCAGTACGACAAGCGGCCAGAGGAAGCTGTTCCAGCTGCCCATGAAGGCGAAGACAACAAGGGTTGCCAGCGCTGGTCGGATGTTCGGCAGGATGATGCTGGTGAAGATACGGAAATGGCCAGCGCCGTCGATCGTTGCGGCTTCATCCAATTCCCGCGGCACCTGGTTGATGGCCTGGCGCAGGAGGAAGATTCCGAACGCCGATGCGAACGTAGGCAGCAGCGCACCGAGGTAGGTGTCGAGCAGTCCGAAGGTCTTCAGCTCGACGAACAACGGCACGATGAGCACCTGGAGAGGGATCATCATCGTGGCGAGATAGACGCCGAACACCGCGGTCTGACCCCGGAACGGCAGTCGGCTGAAGGCGTAGGCGGCGGTGGAACTCGTGATGAGCTGGACCGCGGTGGTGATGATGGCAAGCAGCAGACTGTTGAGAATCACCTGCCCGAATGGGCGCTCGGCGAAAAGCCTCTGGTACGCGCCGAGTGAGGGGTTTTCCGGTATCAGGGCGGGGGTGTTCGTGAGGCTCGCCCCCGGGGTGATCGAGGTGATGATCGTCCACAGGAACGGGAAGAACATGACGATCGCTCCGACGATGATCACGACGTGGAGCACGATGATGCCCGTCAGCCGTGTCTTCGCCTCACGACTTCGAGGGGCACGAACGGAGGCACGCGGTGCCGTGCCTCTGGTCAACAGCGCGTCAGCCATAGGTCACCCACCTCCTTTGACCGCGAATTTGGATGACCGTGACGGCGAGCACGACGGCGAACAACATCCAGGACAGGGCTGATGCTTCACCAGCGCGCCCGTATCGGAAAGTGAGGTCGTAGATCTGTTGCACGACGACCTCGCTGGCCCCATTCGGCCCGCCCCCGGTCATCGCGTACACCTGATCGAAAACTTGAAAGCCATTGATGAGGGAGATGACGATCACGAAGAAGGTGGATGGAGAGAGCAGAGGAAGTGTGACGCTAAAAAGTCGTCGCCACCATCCGGCACCGTCGACCTTCGCCGCGTCATACAGATCAGTCGGGATCGCCTGAAGTCCAGCAAGCAGGATGACCATGACAAATCCGAGGTCTTTCCACGACGACGCGAAGATGATCGCAGGCATCGCCCAGTGCGGATCGGTCCACCACCCCGGGCCCTGAATGCCCACAGCGGCAAGCGCAGTGTTGATTATGCCATTGCTCGGACTCAACAGCCAGCGCCAGACAAGCGCGACGACTATCCAGCTGGTGACGACTGGCAGAAAGTAGATGCCGCGAAGCAACGATCGCCCCTTGAGTGCCGTGTTGAGGGCGAGTGCGAGGGCGAGACCTCCGAAGTAGACCAACGGCAGGTAGCCGGCGATGTAGTAGACGGTATGCAGGAAAACGTCACCAGTGATCGGATCGCTCAGGAGCTTGGCATAGTTGCCGAGGCCCACCCACTGCATGGGAGCGAGCAGATTCCATTTGTGCAGGCTCACCCAGGCGGCAGCGACCATCGGTCCGAGGACGAACAGCAGCAGCGGAATCGCGCTCGGCAACAAGAATGCGAGCACGGTGAATGCGTACCGCGACTTAGCGCGAGAAGAGCGCACGGGACGGCTCACACGGATTGGCGCGCTCGTCATGACCTGCGGGTCCTTGTCGACCAGTGCTGTCTGCGCAATCGAAGTGCTCATAGGGCTACCCCGCTTTGGGGAGTCGCCTGCTCGACCAGTCGCTCGCGTACCATTCGACCCTGGTCGCCCGCCATGTCGTCAGCGTCGTAAGGGGTGGCAAGCACGAGGGCCGCAGCTCCCTGGGCCCAGCTCTCGTCTTGCCAAGACTCTACAGCGACGGCAACGCCGCGCCGGGTAGGAATGAGGGACGAGCGGAACGCAGGCTCAAAACCGAAGGACCAGTGGCTCCAGGCCAGGGTGCCTTCTCCGAGAATGATCACCACCTCGGGATCGAGGGTATGGACGACGCCGGCTAGGGTACGGCCGAGTAGATGGCCTGCCTCGCTGAAAATTCGGCTCGCATCAGCGTTGCCGGAATCCGCGGCCGACCGCAGAGCACCGATCCCGGCCATGTCGCCGATGACCCCACGCTCTTGGGCCGTTCGCACCAGCGCCGCCTCGCCAATGAAGGACTCGAGGCAACCATGGTTTCCACAGGAACAGAGCGGCCCATCCTGTGCAACAGGAATGTGTCCGACTTCGCCAGCACCGCCACCTGAACCGCGAAGTGCGACCCCGTCGACAACGATGCCGGCGCCGATTCCGGTTCCGATCGTCACGACGAGGAAGTTCTCGTGAAGGCTGCCGACTCCATAGAGCCGCTCGGCGATGGCAAGTGCGTTGACATTGTTCTCGACGAGCACCGGAAGATTCAGCTCGCGCTGTAGCGTCGACCCGAGCGGAACCTGATGCCAGCCCATCTGAGTGGAATCGACGAGACCCTTGCCCTGACGGTCGACACTCCCCGGCACACCAACTCCAATGCCGAGGAGTGGCGCCGAGCCGCCTCCGGCGATGAACCGGCGCACAAGGACAGTGAGGTCCGCAAGGAGAGTTGACGACGACGCGTCAAACGGCTCGCTGGCCGACCGAATAACGCTGCCGTCGATACCGACGTCGACGAATGCCACGTGATCGGAGACGAGCTTGACACCCATCGCGCGTCCTGCGCTCGACACGAGTCCAAGCATCCGTGCCGGTCGGCCACCCTGAGAAGGCGAGTGCTCCAACTCCTGTAGCAGACCCTCGGAGAGCAGATCCTTGGTGAGCTGCGTCATCAACGCGGGTGAAACATTCAATCCCCGAGCAAGATCAGCGCGAGACGCGGGGCCATGCGCGCCCAGTCGAGCCAGAATGGCAGACCGGTTAACGTCGGTGCGTGCTTGCGAACGAATTACCAAAAGAACCTCTTTGTTCAGGACTAAACAAAGACTAAAACTAAGTTACTCCGGCTGTCAAGCGAACCCGCGCACTTTTGCTAATGGACCATGAACTATTGCCCGGGCATATTGACCGTGTAATCCAGCAGGCCGCAAGCGCTCAATCTGGAATCGCCCAGCCGCGACGTCGATTGGTTTACGGCTGCGCCCCAATGAGAAGCAAATACTCGGTACCCGGGACAACGAGGATCTGGCGCCCTTTCATGACCGCGTCAAACCCGCTCGGGGTCAGAATTAGCGTCCACGCGGCATGGCGACGACCGAAAAGGAGAAGACCAGCACGGTCCCAGCGAGATGGTCGACGAAGGACGATGCGGGGTGGCTCCCTCGATTGATCCAATCCCCAATCGTCTGAATGAATCATTCAGCGCGCTCCCTTTCCCAAATAGGCCAGATGCGCTTTCACAAATCACTCCAGGTTCGGCAGGTATTCTTACCCGCCGTCTGTCAGCCATTGCCACTCAAGAGTCTCGATAGCGAGGACGGCGAGATTGGCCACCTCTGCGTTGGAGCCGAGTGAGTACGCGCGGCGCCCGTCGACTAATTCGAGCTCTCCTCGGACGTGGATATGTCCGTGCGCCAAAACTGCAGGAAGGAATTCACCGCCCACTCGTCCGAGGAACAGTCCGAAATCGCCAAGATGGAAATGCTCGTCACCCTACGGATGCTCGGCGAACCATCTCGCCGCCGCGGCAGTTTCCGGGTGCGGCCGGAAGGAAACCCAACCAGTTCTCCCAGGTCGGCAGCGGTCTACGCGTGACGCGACCGGGACCAACGACAAGAGCCGCGGCGTCAGCGAGGTGCAGCGTCAACCCGGCGATAAATGCTGTTAGTTGGGCAATGTTGATGCGATCGGGCTGATGTCGGATCGTCATTCCGGGGTCTCGAAAGGCGTGCATAAAATTCGCTCCAGGTCGATGCGGCCAGTAGGTCGCTGTCATCGTCTGGGACACTTGGCTGGTGTTATCCGGTTACAGGCCTGTGCTCAACTTCGACGGAGACTCGGTGCCCTGCCTAGGCTCCTCCATGGATGACGACCTCGACTTTGCCGACGGCGAGTTGGAGAACAACGACAAAAGCCCGCCCGGACAGTGAGGTCCCACGGTCGCGGACAGTATTGCCATGACGCCTGAATGCCTCGGTGCGCCCAATTTATGAAACGCGTCGCACTCCCGGCTCGAAAACGCATAGAACGGAATTTGCGGCCGCGCTATCCAGCGGACGTGCGCTCTAAGTTAGTAACCCTACGACGCTCGGCAACGCGCTAACCACAACAGCATGTAATGCCATACGGGAGTGATTTCGACTCGAAGTGTTCACCGCGCGAGGAGGCGGAAGTCGAGGACGAGACTCTCGACCAGTCGAGTTTGGCCGGTAGTTTTCCTTCGCGCAGAATGCGCGCTGACCGCTCCTTGTGCGAGGCCACCTGCGGCTGCCATAGCGATTTGTTCACTCAACTTGGCACCGCTCGGCACGGCAATGACACCTGCCATGAACGCGCCCAGTCCGAAGCCTTGAATACCGGACTTCAGTTGAGTCAAGCCGCTGGACTTCTCAATCGCAGAGGTGAGCTTCCGCGTCGAACTTTCGAGTTCGCTCGCCAATAATCGACGAGCGTTTCGCACATTGGTTGGCGTTGGCTCGAAGTCGCTGATTTGTCCAAGCGCGGCCTGGAGTGCGTCGCGCCAATCGGCGAACAGTCCTTCATTTCGTCGGAGCTCGGCTATCTGCTTAACCGAACCGCTTAGGGTTGGGACGCTAACTCGAGCCAGCTTTTCCACTACACCCGGTCGAACGGAAAGCGTGCTGAGACCATCAGCGCTGGTGAGAGCAAGAGACTCGATCTCGCTCATCGAGACCGGGGTCACGGAACGCTGTTCTGCAAGGTACCGAATCCGGGCGAGTTCGGACTGTTTCATGAGGATCTCGATGTCAAGTTCCGTGAGGTCTGGCCGGCGCTCGCGAATTGCCCGAAGTGTCTTCCAACCGTCATCCGCATCAAGGTAGGACTGAAACTGATACGGCATCGCGCTCAAATTAGTGAAATAGACGAGGTCCGCGTCGATGAGCGGCTTCAATTCGACAAGTTGGCGGAAGGCTTCCACAACGGACCATTGAATATCGTCATCGTGCCCGTAGCTTCGACTAATAGCGATGCTGTGGAAAGGGGCGAGGAATTCGCTCCCGAGCGCAATAGTCTCTGAATACAGGAGAAGCGGAATGGCATCTGTATTCCAAAGATCCTGTCCCTTCAGCGCTGGGCGAAGCTCACCCGATCCGAGTGTCGGCAGAGGAACATCGACAAGTTCAGGGTGATCGGTCGTTTTCGCAAACGGCCAGTCGGTATAGAACGCCTCGACATGCTCGAGTGGAGCGGATTCCATTCGCGCGAGCAGTGCAGCGCCAAATTCCTCGCCCCACCATTCCTGCGTGAATGTGATCATCCGGGAGGCTTGGGAGTCACTCACAACTCGACTCTATTGCGCGTACCACGGCCAAGACCGAAACCGGCATCACAATTGGGTTCTCGGCAAAGCGGACACGCAAGCACGCACCGCTGCAACGGCCGCCACGCCCGCGGTCATTGCCGATCTCTACATCGATGCGAACTACGCGTCGGTAGGCGGTGTGTGGCGGATCACCAGCAGCAAGACTGCTGGGTGCTCGGCGGGAGCAAGCTTCAGCCAGTCGGACTTCGGAAGCCAGTCCCCGTCCAGCGGCTACTACAACAACCGCGTCTCATCGTTCCACACGTATTCAGGGTGCCGAACAACGTTGTATGACAATTCGGGATTCGGCGGGGCCACTTGCGGGCCGGCGGGCTCCTCGACCGCGCTCGGGGTAATGAACGACGCTGCCAACTCGCCGAAGTTCGCGCAGTAGAACCACCTCGCAGAAGGTCAGGGGCCCCGTGGAGTTAGTCCGCGGGGCTCTTGACGTCGACGTACGTCGTATTCGGCCCGCCGAGTCGCCACCGACGCGAGACTCGAAGGGCGAGACGAGCTGCACCCCACGTAGTTACTCGGAGCAGTGCTTCGAAGACGATACGACCCGTCATCTTGCTCGCGCCATGTTCACGGTCAGCAAAGGTGATCGGCACTTCAGCAATGGATTGCCCTGCGAGGACGGCGCGCCACAGCATTTCAATCTGAAAGCTGTATCCCTCGCTTCGAATATTCTGCAGGTTCAGGGCGGATAGCCAGTTGATGACCACTCCGCCGGCTATCCACCGGGCTCCGATGGCGACCTGCGCAGCATCAAGGCATGAAGGAGATCCGGCAGTTGCTCGGGCAGATGCGAGCCATCGGCGTCCATCTCCACGAGCACCTGGTACTCGCTCGCCAGGCCCCAAGAGAAGGCCGCCAAATATGCCGCTCCGAGGCCTGCTTTTTCGGCGCGGTGAACTACAAACACGCGATCGTCGGAAGCCGCCAAGCGGTCCGCGATTTCACCAGTGCCGTCAGGCGATCCATCGTCAACGACGAGGACGTGTGCAGTCGGAACTGCGCGAAGAGTGCGATTGACAATGCCGGCGACGTTCTGCGCTTCGTTGTAGGTGGGGATGCAGACTAGGACGTCGTTCGAAGGCATTGTTCAATCTTGAGACATTGGGGGCGGCCTCGCGATCATATCTCTCGGCACTTTGGCGAAGCGGGCTGGAATGAATCAACAAGCCTCGAACTTACTGAGCGCCGTCACGATCAAACTCGACAACTGTCGTGCGGGCGAGATGAAAGGACCGTCCGATGTGGTACCCGGCCGCAGTGAGCGCCTTACGGATGTCGTGCGCCGACTTTGGGTGCTCAGTTGCCACCAGCGCCACCCACACGGTGCGGGCTGGCAACTTAGACCACTGGATTTGGGACGGCAACCTCGTGATGTCAGGATATTTTCCGAGAGTGAGGTCCGAGCGAATGAAGGCAACGTCGTCCAAAGATCGGAAGGCTTGGGGGTAAGCGTCTAGTGCCAGTCGTGGGCGCTTCGTGGCTGGTCCATCATTCTGGAGGTAGAAGGCGTCTCCTTGCGAGGCGTGTGTAGCAATCGTCTCACTCACTTGCCGAATGTCACTGCCACCGTTCTTCGCGTAGGGCGTTCGTTGATCGAGGTAAGTGGGTGCGCAAGCCGAGACGAGCCCGACTACGACGACGGGAGCTACCCACCGTCGTAGATCCATTCCGATGATGGCCATTGCGAGCGCGAGCGCCAGCCCGGGCGTCGTAAACGAGAGGTAGCGAGACGAATACAAGGGGCCTGCAACGCCGTTGGCGAGAAGGAGAAGGATCAGCGGCAGGATGACCCATCCGACGACGAGTATCAGTTTTTCTCGGTCGAACAGTGAAATAAGGCGCCGCCGACGCACGACACCGACGACGAGTCCCCCGATGACGAGTGCTGCGACCAGCCACGAGCTATCGAACCAGGGTTCGATGACTATCGTCCATACATTCACCGAGGGTTGGTCGGCGAGCCACGAGATCTGCTCGCGCTGGCCGCGGGCAACAAGCAGGAGGGGCGAGACAAGGATGGCTGTCGCCCCGAAGGCCAGGATGCATCGCCCAACACTGCGCTTTCGCGAATCAAGGCACGCTAGGTATACCAGGTGCACCGCGGCCATGAGAATGCTGTAGAGGAACACGTACGTGCCGAGCACAAGCAGGCCCGCATAGAGTGCCCACCATCCGGAGCCAGAACTCCGCGAAGCAAGGATCATGACCGCGACGCACCACACCACCAACGCCGTAGCCAGGGCGTAGGCGCGAGCTTCGGAACCCATATAAGTGGTCCTGGGCAGCACACTGAAGATCGCGGCCGCGAGTAGGCCAAACCGCACGTCGTAAAGCAAACGTCCGATCACGACGATTCCCCCTGCCGCCGCTCCCACCGCGAATGCAGAAAGACTGCGCGTCGCCCATTCCGTGTCCCCAAAAACTCCGGTCCACACATGAATAATGACGTAATAGGTGCCGTGCACGGCATCCTTATGCTGGACAAGAAGGAGCAGATCTTGCAGTTTGAGATGCGATGCCTGAATTGTGGCAACTTCGTCAGCCCAATAGGACGGAACTCCGCTGCCTACAAAGGAAAAAATTCCGCCAAATAGCCCTGCTGCGATCACAGCCAGGAGAGCCCAGTTAGGAACCCATCTTCGTACCAGCGAGTCGCGGCTCAGTCTTTCCTTGGTTGCTTCACTCAAGGGACCCCGTTCGGGAACTGTCCGCCCTATTGAGCGTCCGTCGCTATCTTATTGTTCCGAGAGCGTAGCTGGCTGTACACGAGAACCGCGCTATTCGGCGTCACAATGAACGGTCTGGAATTCGGTGAAGTCGTTGAACGTTTGGTCTGTCAGCAATGCCGGTGGTCAAGAATGTCCGATGTTCGAGTGGCCTACTGAGTACACATTCGACCCAGGAGGGGTCTCCGGAGCAACTGCCGGAATTGTCTCTTCGCTATCGACCGCATGTCGACTCTGGTACTTTCTGATCCATCCTGCTGAGTCGTATTGTGTCCCCGTCCTTGTAGAGATTTCGAGATCATCGGATGGTTGGATGACCACTCCCGATTCCTGCTCCATCTGACCGCCCACCACCGCGTTTCGGGCAGAACAGTCACCGACACCTTCACCGCGACCGCCCGCGAACACGGTTTCCCAGCCTCGACCCTGACCGACAACGGGAACGTTTACACCACCAAATATGCCGGCGGCAGTCAGGGTCGAGGAACGGCGAACGCCTTCGAAACGCTCCTCGCCCTCGAGGGCATCACCCAGAAAAACGGTCACCCCTACAAACCCACCACCCAGGGAAAGATCGAACGGCTCTGGCAGACGTTGAAGAAATATCTGGCCGCCCACCCCACCGACACGGTCGAAGAATTGCAGGCCACCCTCGATCAGTTCCGGAGCTACTACAACGAACGACGACCCCACCGGGCAGTGAACCGCCACACCCCCGCGTTCGCTTACGCGCTCATCCCGAAAGCCGAACCAACCGCCCCAGACGACCCGAATCTTTGGCGAGTCCGCTACGATACCATCGACACCGGCGGGAAAGTCTCACTGCGCTACGGCAACAGAATGCTCCACCTCGGCATTGGCCGAGCACACGCACGGACCGAGATCATCCTCATCCACAACAGACGAGCGACCGTCATCAGCCACGACGGAACCGTCCTCGGCGACTACCTCATCGACCCGAAACAGACCTACCAACCCAAAACAAAAACGGCCAAACCCCAAATTCCGCGGGTCCAGCCGTTCACAATGTCCTGAGACATCACATTGTGCCCCTGGAGGGACTCGAACCCCCAACCGTTTCCTTAGGAGAGAACCCTATCCAGGTCGATTGCTCTTTAAAAAGCTGATCAGAAGGCTTTTAGGTTGTATGGTTGCCCGCGGTGCACACATAGCACCGTCACTGGCGATACGGAGACATCACGATGACTGGATCGCTGGTGATCGCGGTCCCGACCACATTTTGAGCGCCGCGATGACGAGCGATGTCAGTTGGTTGGCAGTCCTCGCTGCTCAGCAAGCTTGCTGATCGCCTGGACGATCGTGCCAGCGAACGGACTTGCAACTCCTTCTGCGGCGTCGGTGAAGGCTCCGACAAGCCCGCTCCCTATCTCAATGACGCGCTGCGCGGCCCAGTCGGCGTCAAGCGAAAGGCGCCGCGCGGCCGTGAGAAAGTGCTCCATTCCGATTGCGGAGATCCGGTATTCGTCTCCAATCTTCATGGCGCTCTTCAAGGGGCCCGTTGACGGATACGGTGCGTGTGTTCCGAGGTCGTACAGTGGAGCGAGATTCACCGCCCGACCTCGCAGCAGTAGCGCGTAGTTCTTCGCGTGTGCATCGGTTCCTGCAGCGAAGATATTGAAGACGACCGCACCGAAGAACTGCTCCTGCGCGCGTCGTCGTTCGGTGAGATCAACGATCGAGTCTCGTAGGACAACTGCAATCTGCGCGATACCTGGACCACCGTCCGACTGGTACTTCTTCGCAGGGACGACCGACAGCGCTTGACAGAAGTCCTCCTGATGGAGACGTTGCCACCGTCCGCCTATCTCCCCGCGGTCGTAGCGGCGCGAAATGAAGACATGATCACCAGCAGAGGTCGTGAGGATGCCGTGGTCTGCCACGTCGAGGCCGAGCTGGTGTGCGGCGCTCATGGTCACCTGCTCGTTGACGTCGTGATCGCCGTAAGGGTAAATCGCAGGCTTGATGATGTGCGTGGTCGGTGTCGAGTCCCGCGGTATCCCCCAGCTACCATCCGGAAACTGGAAGAGGGCCACCTTCGGTTGCGCACCCGGCAAGCTCCAGTGATCTTCGGATGCAGACCGGATCCCCCACGTGTCTGGATTCTCGATAATGTTCCGGATCAGGTCGGAGAAATCGTCGTCGGAGAGCCGCTCGATATCGCCACTGCGAACCGCGGCGTCGTCGGAATCGATGCCTGGCGGAAGTAGTTGAATTGCCCCGGCTGCATCTCGACCGATGTGCGTGAGCAAAGCGAAAGGATTGGTTGAGGTCCGGTACTCCGCCGCAAGTCGTGCGAGCCGAGCATCGTTGTCCGGAAGCAGACCCTGCATGAAGGGAACAGTTACGCGAGACGGGTGGCGTTTCTGCGTCAACGGCATCGACAGTGACAGCGGCGTGGCATTCGGGTGCTGACGGTATTGGTCATCGTAACTGAACGTCGTGTTTCCCTGAGGAGTCTGCCGAATTGTTCCGGCTCGCACGCCGTCCATATATAGGACGAGTTCTTTGTCAGGCATTCGACTCGCTCACATCCACCACCAGCTCAAGCGCAGCCAACACGTCGAGTACTCTGCTGACAGGCACAGTCGCTTTGCCGTTCTCGAAACGCAGCAGCCATTCCCGAGTTACGGCGGCCCGATCGGCAACCTCCTGCTGGGTGAGCCCGAGCCGCTCTCGACGATCGCGGACCAAACCGCCGAGTTCTTTTGCCGTGTGTATCCGCATGGTCACCTCTCTGTGCGTGATCGCGCACATCTACTATTGTGCGTGATCGCGCACAATCTGTAAAGTGCGTGATCACGCACACAATGACGATCGATCGCATACCAGGTACATGCCTCGATGTGCTTCTCGGTGAGAGGAGAATCGAGTTTGCCTAGATGGGCGACGCGGATCAGCCCATGGGCCAGCCGCGCTGCAATTTGCAGCGCATTGTCCGTGCTGGGCATCATGGTTGATATGGCGTTGCCGAACTCTCATGCTGCAGATCGGATCACCGCGGCCAGGCGCGAGATAGAAGATCTCGAGTCCCGCATCCAGTTGCTCAAAGTAGAGATCGGGCAACTTCGCGAGAGCGACGACCCCGTCACTGCCGAATCCGAGACGGCCGATGCCGCACCGCCACTGGGCAGCTCGGGCATCTTCGCCCAGGGTTCGCTGACACGCAATCAGGGCGTGGATCGCCACTCCCCACCTAGCGAGAAGATTGCGCTCTTCCTGTCACTCTTTGCCGGCAGAAACGACGTGTACGCGACACGGTGGGTGAGCGCCAAGACAGGCAAGAGCGGATGGAGTCCGGCTGTCCGCGGAGGCTTCTACACGGACACCGCCACCGATTCCGACTTCGTCCCGCTCACCGAGCAAGTCGTCGATCAGCACCTGCGCGGCACTCGCCCGAATGGGACCGATTTCCACGTGGGGCTGTACCCGATGACGTCGAACGATATGTGCCTCCTTCTGGTGTGCGATTTCGACGACGGCGAGTGGCGGGCAGATGCGCAAGCGTATGTCGCCGCGTGTTCGCGGCACGGCGTGCCAGCAGCCGCCGAGATCTCTCGATCCGGCGACGGCGCGCATGTGTGGATCTTCTTTTCCGATGCGATCCCTGCACATATTGCACGATCCCTCGGCTCTTCCTTACTTCGAGAAGCCATGGACATTCGTGGAGCAATGAAGCTGTCGAGCTACGACAGGTTCTTCCCGTCCCAGGATCTCCTTCCTCGCAAGTCGCCGGGACGAATGCGCCTGGGAAACCTGATCGCGCTGCCCTTGCAGGGAGTGTGCCGGGCGAACGGCACAACTGTGTTCGCCGATCCAGCGACTTGGGTACCGTACGACGACCAGTTCGCTTACCTCGCCGCCATGGCATTGATGTCACTCAAGGAGGTCAGCAGCCTAGCGTCGAAGTTGCGGCCGGTGCGAACTGGCCCATCCGCTTCCATTGCGACAGAGCAGCGGCGATCAACCCGGGTGGAGACGGGACCCGTCGAAGGAGACACGCCGCGGCTCGGGCGCATTGAAATCGCGGTTGGCTCCGTGATCTCGATCCCCACCGCCGGACTGCCCACGGCCGTCCTTGCGGAGCTCAAACACATCGCGTCGCTGCCGAATCCGGAGTTCTTTCGCCGGCAGGCGCAACGATTCAGCACATTCGGCACACCACGGTACGTGTACTGTTTCGAGCACGACGACACCGACCTTCGTTTGCCACGTGGGCTTCTGGATGCCGTACGACGCACAATGGGCAGCGCGAAGATTCGGGTCGACGTCACCAACACGATCCCGCAGCCACCCGCCATCGCGCTCACATTCCGCGGCGATCTGACTGCTGCCCAGCACGACGCAGTCGCGGTGATGCTGCGGCACGACACAGGAGTTCTCGTCGCTCCCCCTGGCTTCGGCAAGACAGTGATGGCGTGCGCGAGCATCGCACGGCGCGGACTTCCCACCGCGATCCTCGTCAACCGAGCAGAACTGGCCACGCAATGGCGTGAGCGCCTCACTCAATTCCTGGATATCGACCCCAAACAGATCGGACAGTTCGGAGCAGGCAGGATCAAGCGCAAAGGACTGGTCGACATCGTCATGCTGCAAAGCATCACGAGAAGACATGGCGACCCGACGATCCTCGATGAGTACGGATACGTGATCGTCGATGAATGCCACGCGCTCGGCGCCCCATCGACGGAAGCGGCGATTCGCCAGGTCGGCGTGGCTCACTGGCTCGGCCTCACCGCAACGCCTTACCGCGCGGATCAGATGGACGACATCATCACCATGCAGTGCGGCCCCATCCGGCACACGATGACCGGCGCTAATACTGCTGACCGCGAACTCATCGTGCATGAAACCCAATTCACGACCGAGGAATGGGGAGCCGATGGCCCATCGATCCAAGCAATCTATGGCGAGATCGCCTCCGACGCGACGCGCAATGCCGACATCGCCGCCGACATCAGCGCCGCCTACCGAGAAGGTCGGACGTGCCTCGCCCTCAGTAACCGGATCGAGCACGTGGAAACGATCACGAAGATGCTGCAAGACGCCGACGTTCTGACGTTTGCGCTCCATGGCCAGCTGAAGACCAAAGAGCGACTCACAGTCCGCACCAACATCGCGGCGCTCAGCGCGGAGACACCGTTCGTCCTCGTCGCCACCGACAAAGTAGCCGGTGAAGGCTTCGACCTCCCGCAGCTCGACACCCTGTTCCTGACCGTGCCAATCTCGTTTAAGGGCCGCGTCGTGCAACAACTCGGGCGCGTGACCCGGCTCAATCGTGAAACTTTGCTCGCCGCGCAAGTTCACGACTACCGCGACTCCCACGTCCCTCTCTTTGACCGAATGTTCCGCAAGAGGCAACGAATCATCGCAAAGGAAGGATTCATCGTCCGTCCCAAGTCGCCGACTACGTAGCGCACGCGGACCCCCGCTATACAGCTCACGCCACAGCGAGGTGTGATCACGCACGCGAGCGGAGCAGCCGCCGCGAGTGGGCGAGTCGCCGGTCAGCAGCGACCTCAGGCCAAACCGTTTCCGTAAATCCCTTCTGGCACACGTCGATTGAAGCGAGACCTACTGGACCTCGACTGGCCTTGACCCCGGAGAGTGGACACGGGTTAAGCGGCGAGTTGGATCTCTGCGGCCTGTGAGGAGTATTGCATCTCGAAGTCCACAGGTGTGACATGCCCGATCGAGGAGTGGCGCCGGCGGCGGTTGTAGCGGTCCTCGATCCATGCCGAGACGTCGCGGATCGCGCGGGCCCGGGTGGGCCAGACACGGCGGTAGTAGAACTCCGTTTTCAGGGTCGCGAAGAAGCTCTCGGCCATGGCGTTATCCCAGCAAATTCCGGTGTATCCCATCGACCGGGTAATGCCGTTCGCGGCAGCAAATGCGGTGATCTGAGCGGAGGCGTATTGGGTGCCGCGGTCGCTGTGGAAGATCACCGCCGCTGGGCGGTCCCCGCGCAGCACCATGGCCATCGTGAGGGCGTCCTGGATCAGATCGGTCGCATATGGTCGGCGATAGCCCAGCCGATGACGCGGCGGCTGTGGGCATCGATCACGGTCGCCAAATACACCCATCCTTCCCACGTCCTCAGGTAGGTGATGTCGCCCACCCAGACCTGGTTCAGCGCCCCCGGTGTCCCATTGGCGTTTCACCGCGTCCACCGGGTAGGCGTCAGTGTGGTCGATGATCGTCGTCGTCTTCCATTTCTTCGGGCAGATCCCCACCAAACCCAGGCGTTTCATGGTTTTAGCAACGGTTTTGCGGGAGATGATCTCCCCGTCCGCGCGCAGGTCGGCGAGGACCCGAGGGGACCCGTAAACCTCGTCGGAATCGCCGTGGAAGAAAGCAACTTTCTGCTCGATATGCACCCTCCGGATCGCCGCCGGCGACGGTGCCCGGTCGATCCAGGCGTAGTAGCCCGAACGGGAGACCTCAAGGAGGCGGACCATGCGGAGGATGCTGAAGTTGTTCTTCTCCGCCAGCATCAGTTCGAACGCTTGCCGTTCGTATCCGACGCTTCCTGGGCGAAGAAGATGGACGCTTTTTTCAGAAACGCCCGATCCAGTTTCAGGTCGACAACTTCTTTCCGAAGCCGCAACAACTCGACCCTCTCGGACTCCGTCACTTCCGTCTGGCCGGTCTCGTTACGGGCCTTGAACGCGGTCACCCAGCGGCCCAGCGTGGCCTCGTTGATCCCGAGCTCGCGGGCGACGGTTGCGACCGCCCTGCCGGTAGTGATGACCAGCTTCACGGCCTCGTCTTTGTACTCAGGAGTGAACTCCCGACGTGATCTTGCCATAGTGAACATTCTCTCTTGTGAGGTGTCCACTCGACGGGGTCAGGGCCACCCTTTGGCGAATTAAGGCTAAGAGATTGCGTCAATAGGTGGGGTGCGTCGTTGATGTAGGACAGGCACAAGCCCTGTTAAACACGGATTGTTCAAGATTCGCGTTGACTCAGGAG
>NZ_JBEPTL010000037.1:0-20295 GCF_040549465.1 Glaciihabitans sp. UYNi722
ACATCATCGCCCACCCGCAAGGATTAACACGGGAACGCCAAAAATCGTCCAAAACACGCCGAAGACAATGAAATAAACACGACTGTAGTACTAGGACCAGTCCTTGCCGCCGGGCATGTCATCTGGGTCCGGTTCGAAGTGATTGGAGAATCCCTGAAACTCGGCCGGGACTTGGTAACCGATGGTCTTTCCGGGCCCGTCGTAGACCGCACTCAGAGCCTCCGCAGATGCTGGGCTCAGCATTCCGTCGCGCACTAAGAGTTTTTTTAGCCTGAGCACGGGGGTCGCGAAGTGACGAAGCGACCGGGCGTCCTCGTCGCTTCCCAATATGCGATAGATCTCTTCCCGATCGACGAAACCATCAGCAGTCGCCGCCGTGGTGATCGCTTCCACGCGATCGTCGTAGCCCTCGATCGAGAGCTGGGTCAGGAGCCATTTGTACGCAGCCTCGTCCCACTCGACATTTCGAGAGGCAAGGACCTTTTCGGATTCGTCGAGTGTGTCGCCCGAGACGCCTCGTTGTGGATCCACCTCGCCGACGAGCTGCAAGAGGTCCCGCGTCGTGAGTAGAACCAGGTCGGTTCCGCCTGCGCTCATGACATCCTCAATGAGGACTGGATGAGGCCCTACACCGATGCCCCGCTCCTCTAAAACCCAGTCCCCCTTTGCGGTGTCGTCCGAGATCACCAGCAGCGCCCTACCTCGAAGGCCGGGATGTCTAAGTGTCTCCGCCCACCACAAGTAATCGCCCTTGTTCTGATCCTTGAATCCAGGAGCGATCGACTCGTTGTGCCGCTTCTCAGCTTCGAGAACGTCAGCCTCTAGGAGTTCAGCACTTGGCCTCGCCGCTACGTGTCCAGTGAGGATCACGTCGAGGTTCGCGGTCCATTCGTCGATCGTCCCAACGAGCCTGTCGGGTTCGAGATCGTACTGCTGCAGCGCGTCCTCGTAAGCGTTCTCCAAGGCGGCGAGGAAGTCGGTGACGGACTCTTCGAGGGCTGGAACGTCCTTCGATCTCAAGGTGCTGCGATTCTTGAATCCGTTGACAACCGTCCGAACGGAACGCTTGATGCCGGCGACTTCTTCTGCAATGTCCTGCAGTTCCTTGTGGCGATCGGCGACCACCTTCACCCGATTGCGGTTGTATTCAACGGCGATCTGGTGAGGGACGAAACACCGCTCCGCAACTTCGGCTAGGACTCGTAGCAGCTCCTTGCGGGCAGACGGGGTGTAGCGCAACACGTTCAGGAGGACGTTCGCGTCCAAAACAATCAGTCCACTGCTGAAAGCCTGGACGACCCGAGCTTGGTCGGGGCGGTAGTGATGGCTGAATCCGGTGATTAGGGAGCGAGGCGATTCATCGACCGCCGGGATATCAGCACTCACGAGCCCACGTCCAGCATTCCACTTCTGATCCCGCACGAATAAAACGACATGGATCGAGCATGCCATGCGAAAGACTTACGGACAGCGGCTGTCCGCCTACGGCTTGACATGTCGCCACTCTGCCGCGCTGCGCAGCTAAGTCTCAACGCCCGAGTCTCGTCGCGGACTTCTGTGTCCTTCGTGGTGGAATGCAGCACTTGCTGGGCGAAAGGCCTTTGCCCTGGCTCCCAGGGAGCACCAGGTTCCAATTGCCTCGTATCCCTAAGGTTTCGAGGCGTCTCGTCGGTCGCAAAAACTGGCGGGTCAGATTGTCGCAATTCGGCGGATCCGCGATTCTCGTAACTATGTGTCGTAACTATGTGCTTGAATTTCGGTACTCACTGTTAGTTACGAGACACCTGGAGCGTTGTGACGAAACTGATCGGTTACGCGCGCGTATCGACTCGACCGCAATCAACGGATCGGCAAGAAACTGACTTACTCGCCGCCGACGTGCGACGTGACGACCTCTACGTCGACCAAGGCTCCTCGGGCGCTCGGGCTTCACGCCCGCAGTTCGATCGCGCCCTCACCGCGCTCGAGGCGGGGGACACCCTCGTCATCACAACTCTGGACAGGCTCGGCCGGTCGACGCAGAATATGCTCGACTTCGCCCAGGGGCTCCGCGATCGTGGCGCGGGACTTCGCGTGTTGAACCTCGGCGGTGGCGAGGTGGACACCTCGACGCCTATGGGATCGATGCTCTTCACGATCATGGCGGCTCTCGCGCAGATGGAGCACGATATCAAGCGCGAGCGGATCATCGACTCCGTCAGCAAGCGCCGCGACGCCGGGAAAGATCTCGGTGGACGCCCACAACGCGTCACCGACAGCCAAATCCGAAGCGCCATCCGCCTTGTCGAAGGCGGTGACCCAGCCGCCCAGGTAGCCCGGGATCTCGGAATGTCGCGAGCGACGTTCTATAGAAGATCTCGAGCTCTCACCAATTAGCAGAGCACCAGCGACACGGAGCCATCACAGAACACCGCCATTTATCGATCAACTCCACACACAGCGCTTGTCCGCCCTGCGGGACGCCTCGTTTCCCTAGGGATATGAGACACCGGCATACTGAAATAGCATCCTCGAGCTCGTCCGCTAGACGCACGGGAGAATCTATTGATCGAAGCAACACCTTCTTTCAAGGTGGTTTTGATCAATAGAATCTCCCGTCCCGCAAGGGCGGCAGCCGGGCCGTGCGCCGCGTCAGCGGCGCCTTGATCCCGTAGAGCCGGATCCCGCAACGCAGAGGTACGTGCCGTTGTCGCGCGCCAGGTGATGTGCGACACTGGCGTGCAGAAGCGACGCGTGCGCAAGCACGACCTCGGTGCGGTACGCACCAACGAGGACGCCTCGGATCGACCGCCCGTCGCGCGTATGAACAACGACGTGTCGGCCGTGACGGACTTGAGCCAGCTCACGCGCCCGGACTCGGGTGCAGGTCACGATGTCCCGTGTAGGCGCGAAGACGACGACCTACCAGACGAGGCCATCTAGATGGTTATGGCCGGAAAGCAGGCGAGCGATGCGGTCCTGCGCCTCTTCGCGTATGTCAGGCTGGGGGTGGTGTGCGTATAGCGCGAGCTCCCGGTGCATGTCATAGAAGAGCAACCGCTCGCGCAGATGCTCGCGCTCGAACAGCTCCGGATACGCGCCGTGAAGCCATCCGGGGACCTCGGTGAGTGTGGTTTCGTCGAGCCCTTGTTCACCGGGTACGGGTGGGTACTCTCGCGCCTTCGCGCACCAGCGCAGGATGGTATCGAGCTCGACATCCGCTGGCTGAGCCAACGCCTCCGCGAAGTCGATAAGACCGGTGACGCGTCCTTGGTCGACCATCACGTTGGATCCATGTAAATCACCATGGACAAGGACGGGTTCGTCGGCGGCGAACAACACCAGCCGCTCCTGGACCCAATCGTCGACGTCTGCTAGCAGGCGTGAGTCATGACCGGGCAGTCGCCGGGCAGCCTCGACCAGCTGGAGCGCCGCACTCACTACGGGTGGGTGGAACGCAGCCCACGGCTTGCCGGCGAGCGCATCAGCCAGCCAGGGTGGCAGCAGGTCGGCCGGGACCGGAACGCGGTGAAGTGCGCGCAACGCAAAGCCGAGGCTTTCGATCATTGCT
Source organism: Glaciihabitans sp. UYNi722 (assembly GCF_040549465.1). NCBI lineage: Bacteria > Bacillati > Actinomycetota > Actinomycetes > Micrococcales > Microbacteriaceae > Glaciihabitans > Glaciihabitans sp. UYNi722. The sequence continues at coordinate 3,551 of NZ_JBEPTL010000037.1, forward strand.
TGGCGCGTGCGCGAGTCCGCCGCGGGCCAGACATCGTACATGGTTCGGCCGGGCACGCGTTCGGAGACATACCACGGCCCGTCCAGGCCGTGGCCGTGGGCGAGGTGCCGGGCGTGTGGGACCTCGCTGCCGGCGAGCAGGTTGACGACTGTAGCCTCGTGGCGATACGCGTCGCGAAACTGTCCGTTGCTCAGTCGTACGACGTATTCGTCGCCGACCCACACGCGGCTAACCCAGCCAGCCTTTGGAAGAAAGCGCCCTGTTGCTGGCAGACCAGCGGCAGCCAGCGTCCTCAGCACCGTCGGGTCGGTAGCCGGCTCGTCGACGAACGGTGTTGATTGGTTGCACACACACCAAGCGTCGCACACGTACCAAGTCTCGCGATCGCGAAGCCCAACATTACCAACGCCAGCGAGGTCATACTCGACCCGACCATCGAACCGGCCTGGCCGCCCATCGACAAAAGAAAGTCTCGATTACGCCGAAGAGGTGGATCCACTGACTCCGCCGATGCCACCACGCCTCCTCGCATTGACGCCATCCATAGGCCCAGAGCGGCGTGGAAGCAAATCAGGAATCCAGATCCCACCGCAACAAGAAACCGGCCAAATCTCACGAGGCATCTACCACATGCGGCGGCGATTGCTCGACACCCACTGCCCTACTCCGCCCGCAAGCGGTTCCGTTACCGGGTAACCTTCCGGGTCGAAACCCGGTCTCGATCGCGCTTTCCCGACGGCGTGAAATGCCGTCCGCTCATTGCCGCTTTCCTTGGAGAATGGTGCGGCGGATCGTCAGTTTGGCGTCCTGGCACATACCTATCCCTAGTTGTCGCTGTCATGCAGTTCGTCGGATGTTGAGACGTTGTTGCGGTGGGTTCTGCCGAAGAGACTGCTGGGAATAGGTCTCTTGCCGTATCGCTTGGTTCTCTCTCCGAGAAGGCTAATAGTCGAGGTGGTAGAGCCGTTACTGTTTGCGCCTACCAGTACCGATCTGGTGGCCATTGTCATCTGGCGAAACGACGAGGTCGTTCGTCATCTGGTGGCGAGTGGCGAGTGGCGAGTGGCGAGTGGCGAGAGAGTTTCGGCGCCTGGTGGTTTCTATGTAGATTGCCGGGGCACGAGGAAGCAGTCCACACGCCGCACTCCGCCGGCGACATCTTCGCCGTGGATCCTACGCATCAGGAGGTCGGATGCTTGACGACCGACTTCCCTCAAATTGAGGTCAATCGAGGTGATGCTGGGCCTTGCGGCATCCGTGATCACGCTCCAGTTGTCGACGCCGACGACACCGACCTGGGCGGGCACGTCGATGCGATTGTCTCGCAAGCAGTCCACCACCCCCCGGGCAATCTGGTCGCTGGCGCAAAAGACGCCGTCAAACGAGGTGTTCAGAAGCCGGGTGGCGGCCTCGTAGCCCCACCGCTCGCTCCATTCCCCGTAGAGTGCACCGCCGCCGACCACTTCCGATCCGCTGTCGAGGATTTTGCGACACGCGCTCGTGGCGCGATGCACGCTGGCTGTGTGGCGGCGTGCGCCGGCTATGACGGCGATGGAACGGCGACCCGAGCCGAGGAGGTGCTCGATGGCGCGTACTGCCCCGGCTTCGTCGTCAGGAACGATCGAGACGTCGGCGGGATCGGCGGAAGGTGCGAGCGCGTACACTGCCGGCACCTTCAGTAGATTAGTGATTGATGCTCGCGGGTCGCTGGAGCGTCCCGCAACGATGATTCCGTCTACGCGATGGTTCAGGAATGTGGTGATGTAATGCTGCTCGCGGATTGGATCGCCGCGGCTTTCGGCCAGGAGCATCGAGACCTCACCCGGTCCAAAAGTGTCCTCGGCCCCGGTGAGAATCGGGATGGTGAACCGGCCATAAGCGTCCGTCGAGAGCACACCGACCAGGAATGAGCGGTCAGCACGTGTCGGGCTTGGGGTAGCCCGAATTTCGAAGCCTAACCGTTCTGCTATGCCGGCGACACGTTGTCGTGTCGCGTCGGTGAGCTGTCCCCGGCCGTTGACTACTTTTGACACCGTGCCTACCGAAACCCCCGCTTCCGACGCGACATCTGCGAGTGTCACCTGACGTTTCATGATCATCTCGACCTCCGGTTCTCACCCTACGACCCGTTAGGCAAAGTTTGCCTAACGTGTTGCCTCACTCGCCCAAATAATACCGTTGACATGGAAAGTTTGCTTGATTAGTGTAGGAAAACAGCAGCAAAGTTTGCCGTAGGTTGTGGCAACAAGATTTCGAGGAGACAACAATGAAGTTATCTAGCATGCGGCGCACCACCCTCGTGGTCGCCGGTCTGGCCGTCGCAGCGGTGGCGATGGCCGGGTGCACATCTGCGGGCAGCAGCAGCGACGGGAAGGCAACGATCAACCTATGGCAGCGTGATGGTGGGGTCGATCTGCATACTCAGGTGAAGGCGTTCGAAAAGTCTAACCCCAACATTTCGGTGAAGATTTCAACGATCACGGGTGATCAGTACCTCACCAAACTCGCGAATTCGGTGCGAGCCGGCTCGGTACCCGACGTTATCAGCTTCGACATTGTCAATACGCCGCTCTTGGCGACGCAGGGAGTGCTTGCCGAAATCACAGATAAGGCGAAGGCGCTCCCGAATTTTGCCACGCTTGCCTCCGGTGGCGTCGATATCGGCACGCTTGCCGGTAAGCATTACGCCCTTCCGGTCGCGCTGACCGGGTCACAGATGTTCTGGAACAAAGCGCTATTCACGAAGGCAGGCCTCGACCCGAATACGCCACCCGCATCGCTTCAGGAGATCAAGCAGGATGCTCAGAAGATCCAGGCGCTGGGCGGAAATGTGACCGGGTTCTCCACGATCGGTGGTGTCGGGCAGGCCTGGACTGGCTTCCCGAGTGCCTGGGCCGGCGGCGGTGAAGTTCTGACACCCGCTGGGAAAAACCAGAAGGCTACTTTCACTGACCCCGCGGTGGTAGGCATGGTCTCTTGGTATCAGGACATGTGGAAGTCCGGACTGATGCAAAAAACTGATCAGCCTAACCAGGACCCGGGAAACGTGGGCGTAGAGAACGCGTTGAAGGGCGACGTGGGGATTATTTTCATCGGTGCAAACGTGCTCACCCCGAAGAAGGATCAATTCGGGAGCGCTGTAGGTATTCCCGGGCTGGATGGAAAGTCGGGTTCCTTCCTCGGTGGTGACGAGATTGCCGTCACCGCCGGCGCGAAGCATCCCGATCAGGCCTGGAGCTTGACGAAGTGGCTAGTGAGCACGAAGGATGCCGCGAAGATCGACCTCTCCCAGGGATGGATCGGGCCGGACCTCAGCCTTGCGAAGCAGCTCGCCTCCGATGGCTGGGAGAAGAACATCGTCGCGACGCTGGGTATCGGAAAGCAGCCGAAGAGCATCGCATACAACGCGGTGATCAACGATCCCAACGGTCCGTGGGCTCAGCAATCGCAGAAGGTCATCTTCCAGGGCGCAGACCCGAAGACTGCGCTCAAGTTGGCGAACACGCAGGCCAACGCGCTTATCAGTAACGCCTACAGTCAAGTCGGGAAGTGACCGTGCACTGCGGAGGAGTTCTCCAATGACAGCGGTCACCGGTACGACGCTCGGACCCGCGCTCGCGCCCGCACGACGGCCATCTCGCTCCCGCAGCCGACGGAGCCTCGTTGGGTACCTGCTTGTCGCACCGGCTCTTATACTCGCGCTGGTGTTCTTCGTCGTGCCGATGGTGATGCTGGTTGCGATGTCATTCTCCCACTGGCCGTTACTGGGACAGGTCACGCCGGCGGGATTCGACAACTACGTGCACGCATTCGGTGACGCGGCGTTCTGGCAGTCGCTCGGTTTCTCACTGCTGTTCACGCTCGTCGCGGTTCCGGCTGGCATGGTCGTGAGCTATTCGGCGGCGGTCATGGTCCGCGGTGAGGGTCGCTTCGTCTCGTTCGTGCGGACAACCTTCTTCCTTCCTGTGGTCATCGGCTTCACCGCCGCGGCATACATGGCCAATGTCATGCTGATTCAGGGCACGGGCATTATCAACGTGCTGCTCCGAGCCACAGGGCTCACCAACGGCCAAACTGCCTGGTTCACGCACCCCACGACCGCGTTCTGGGCAATCGTCGTACTTACCGTGTGGAAGTCAATGGGGGTCGCGATGATCCTGCTGATGGCCGGCATGCAGGCGGTGCCCGATGAGGTCTTCGACGCGGCCAAGGTCGACGGTGCCGGCTGGTGGCGGCGCGAAGCGTCGATCGTCTTCCCGTTAGTCAGGCGGCAGTTCGCCCTGTGTCTGCTCCTGGCCGTATCCGGCTCGATTCTCGTGTTCGACCAGTTCTACGTTCTGACCAAGGGCGGCCCAAGCGGAGCCACGACGACAACGGTGATGTATACCTACGAACAGTCGTTCGTACGCTACAACCTCGGCTATGGCGCGGCACTATCGCTGATACTTACCGTCATCATCCTGATCCTTGCTCTCATCCAGCTCCGCGCGCTGCGGGCGACCGGGACGGAGGACGAGCGATGACAGCGCTTACCGCCGATACCGCGCGAACAGGCGATCGCACCCGACAGGTCGGAACGCGGGGGCCGTCCCCTCGCCGACGCCGACAGCTGTCCTCGGCGACGTACATCGTCGTCGGCACACTTCTCGCACTCCTGTTCATCGCCCCGGTGATTTACATCCTGCTGAGGTCTTTCCTGCCCGCCTCGGCGGATGCCGAAGGGATCGGGCTCGGTTCGCTCCAGCACCTCACTACAGGTAACTACGCCAAGGTCTTCGACCCGTCTGTTGACATACGTCAGAACGTGTTGAATTCTCTCCTGGTGGCCGTGGCGGTGGCTGTGATCGTCGCCGTCGTGTCAACCCTTGCAGCCTATGCTCTGGCCAAGATCCGCTTCCGGTTCTCGACCGTGATCTTCGTCCTACTCCTCGCCCCGCTCGTCGTGCCTTTTCAGGGTCTTTTGACGCCACTGTCGATTGTGCTTGGCAAGCTCGGCATCCTCGATTCGCTGGTGGGCGTGATCCTCGTGCTGAGTACTTTGCAACTGCCATTCTCGGTTTTCGTCATGCGCAACACGTTTGACAGCATCCCGGCGGAACTTGAGGATGCCGCGCAGATTGACGGAGCTGGCACCCCGCGCATCCTCCGGTCGGTGATGCTGCCACTGGCCTGGCCGGGACTGGTGACGGTGGCACTGTTTGGGTTCATGGCGGGGTGGAACGACTTGCTCGCCTCGGTTGTGTTCCTTTCCACCGATAGCAAATACACGCTCCCACTGGCGCTCTCGAGCATCAGCACATCGTTCAGAATCCCCGGGGTTCCGATCATCGACCCGGGGCTCCTCACGGCGGTCGCGTGCGTGGCTATCGTGCCGGTGGTCGTGCTATTCCTCGCACTGCAACGCTATTACACAAAAGGTCTAATCGGAGGAGCTATCAAGTGAGCGAACGGATCCAGAGCATGCAGGTCCGAAACCGCCCGCTTCCGCTTGGGGAGATTGTGCCTACCGGGTGGTTACGGGATCAGCTTCAACTCCAGGCGGACGGCATCACCGGGCAGCTGGAATCGATCTGGCCGGACGTTGGCCCCGACAACGGTTGGCGCGGTGGTGACGGCGAGAAATGGGAACGCGGGCCCTATTACCTGGATGGACTCATCCCCCTGGCCCACGTGCTCGACGACGAGAAGCTCCTTGGGCTCGCGCGACCGTGGATCGAGTGGATCCTGGGCTCGCAGCGCGACGACGGCTTCTTCGGACCGACAGGCAACGACGACTGGTGGCCGCGGATGGTGGCGCTCAAAGTATTGACCCAGCACGCCGAGGCCACGGGCGACGAACGGGTCGTTCCATTTCTTCAACGGTACTTCCGGCACCAGCTTGAGCATCTTCCCAAGCGGCCGCTGTCATCGTGGGGCCGTGCGCGCGGCGCAGACAACACGCTCTCGGTGTGGTGGCTGCACGAGCGTACCGAAGAAGACTGGCTGCTCCGCCTGGTCGACCTGATCGACCAGCAATCGCTGCCCTGGAACCACTACCTCACGACCGAACTCATCACCGGGCCCGCCCGCACCTTTTCGCATCGCACGCATGGACCGAACGTGGCGATGGGCCTCAAGAAGGGGGCGGTCGACGCGATCCGCGACGGAGATACCGCCGGCCATCGCCGGCAGACGGAGGCGGCGTTTGCGAACCTTGACCGGTGGCACGGACAGGCCCACGGCTGGTTCTCCGGCGATGAGTGGCTTGGCGGGCGCGAGGCAACAGCCGGAATCGAAACCTGCCAGGTGGTCGAGATGATGTTCACCTGCGAAGTGCTCGCTCAGGTATTCGGGGCAGGTGCTGACGGGGACCGTCTCGAGTCGCTCGCGTACAACTTGCTTCCCGCCTCCAGCGATCCACGGATGCTCGGCCACCAATACCACCAGCAGGCGAACCAGATCGAAGTGTCGGTCGCGCGACGAGAATGGACGTACTCCTCAGATGACGCCGGAATCTTCGGACTGGAACCACACTTCGGCTGTTGCACAGCCAACCTGCATCAGGGCTGGCCCAAGCTCGTCTCGCACCTGTGGCTTCACGACGCCGACGGTGGACTCCGCGCAGTCGTCTACGCTCCCGCCGAAGTGCGCACCACTATCGACGGGGACCCCGTTGCCGTGACCGTGCAAACCGCTTACCCCTTCGACGAGACAATCACGATCACAGTCGACACCGACCGCGTCGAACCGTTCTCTCTGCACCTGCGCATACCTGCCTGGGCTACAGATGCGCGGCTCACCGTTGGCGGGGAGACCGTCACCGTCGAACCGGACGACGGGTATGTGATCCTCAACCGGGACTGGTCAACGAACGAAGAAATAGTCCTTGTTTTACCAATGCGAGCTCGGATCATTCGACGCGAACGTCAGGCGGCAAGCGTGCGGTTGGGCCCCCTGACCATGGTTCACTCGCCCGGTGAGAACTGGGTTGAGCAGGTTGGAGCGCCGGGCATCGGGGAGTGGGAGATCCACCGCCGCGGCTCATGGAACGAAGCTCTCAGAGACATCAACGCCGCATCGGAGTGGCCCGTGGAGCGTCGTGCGCTACCCGACGCTCCCTGGTCGCTTCTCGCCGGCGGCCACGCGCCCGTGATCGTGCGCGCATCCGCTGCGCGTGCCAGCGGCTGGCGGATGGAGGGTGCCCAGTCAGCCGTCCCACCGCTCAGCCCTGTAATGGACCGAGGTACCGACGACATACTCGCCCTCGTCCCATACGGCTCCGCCAGGCTCCGTGTCACTGAATTCCCTGTCGTCGGCAACTGGCAAGACGTTGACGACCCTGGCGACCCCGCGTACGCCGCCAGCGACGGCGACGAGGTCTGACCCTCGCCTTCCCGGTGCACATATACGGTAAGTGGTGTGGGACTTTTCAATAGGATCAAAAACCTGGTCGATGCGGAGTACCGGCTGACGTCGTGCTCTGCTGGGGTCTCTGGGGCGGCGTATTCGAATTGTCATCTGTCGGGTGTTGTCACTGGGCCGGGTATCGCCCCCGTGGCCGTTGAGCACAACTCGGTGTTGACACCAACAGCGAAGTGGCCGGCGCCGGGTCAGACGCTTCCGGTGAGCGTTGAGCGGGGCAATCCTCAGAAGTTGCGGATTCGGTGGGATGAGATGCCGACCAACCGAGAGCTGGCAAAGCAGTACAGCCAGCACGAGGCTGAACAGTTGGCCGCCCAATTGGGTTCCGCGCCGCAGGCGTCTTCGACTGCGGCGGCACCAGCCGCTGGCGTTGTGGGCGATGCGCATCGCCCGGTCCCGGGAGCTTCCGCCGGGGGGCTCACCCCTGAGCAGGCCGCGGCGGCGCTCTCCGGCGGCGCGGCCGGTCTGGGCCTGCAACCGGCGACCGCTCGGGTGCTCGCCGCCCACGAGGTAGCTGTGCCGCAGGGCACACCGAACGCCCCGGGCGGGACCTTCGATCTGACCCTGGATGTGAGCCTTTCTGCCGGTGCGGGGTACAGCACCAGAATGCGTGTGTCATTCAGCACACCGGAGAAAGCCGCCGCGATCGCCCGCGTCGGCCGCGACCTCCCGGTGCTGGTCAACCCGTCCGCGCCGGACCAGGTCGCAATCGATACCGCACGACTCATCTGAGCCCCAGATCCCATCCCACCGTGTCAACCGTGGTCGGCTGCTCATCGCTGAGGCCGCCGTCAGTGACGTCGCCGCCGGTGACGTCGCCGTCGGTGAGGCCGCAGAACAAGCCTGATCACCCCGCTTCTTCCTCCGCGCACACGTGCGGCAAGCCCAGCATCTCGAAGTCCACACGCGGTCGCGGCGGTGGCAGATCGGCCTATCAATCGGACAAATTGAATGGCAACGGGGCAATCGTCTCTTTTCCCGCTTCGAAGCCCTCGTTCCAGGCTTCCTCGGTACCCAACCGGAACATGTCCGTCGCCGAGGAACGGATGAGAACGCGCGCATCAGGCGCATCGTCATCGAGCAGGTGCGAGAGCCCACGCACCACGGCCACCGGGAGTCCCGCACTCTTGCGTTTGACCAGGTCCGCCGCGGACGCGATCTCGTCGCCGGTCGCCGGGACAGTTACGTCGAGGCGGCGCCCCTGCGTGTCGAGCGAGCCGCGGAGGTCGTCGAGCAGGCGCACTCCGCTGCCGCCGATCGCGACATCCGTCTGCCCTTCGCGCCAGGCGCGTCCGAGCGTGTCGGTAAGGATCACGCCGAGCCGGATGCCGAACCTCGCCTCGAGCGTGGTGCGAAGCGCGGCTGCCGAGGCGTCGGGGTCGAGCGGAAGCAGCAGCACCGTGCCCTCCGGCGTATTACTCGCGTCCACGCCGGCGGCGGCCCCGACGATGCCGAGCCGGTTCTCGACGATTCGCGTCATTCCACGTCTCGCCACCACCCGCACTGTCTCATCGGTGATGGCCTGTTCGCGATCGGCTGCCTGCACGATACGACCCTCGGCTTTGGAGACGATCTTGCTGGTCACCGCAAGAATGTCGCCGTCCTCGAGCAGGCCATCAGCGACGTCCCCGATGAGGGTGCCGAGGTCGTCTCCTGCCTGGACCTCAGGAATGCCGTGCAGTGCAAAAAGAGCGAGCATCACCTTCAGCGCACCAGTTTCGGAAGCACGTCGCGAGCGAAGACGTCAATCCATTCGCGCTGGTTGCGGCCGACGTTGTGCAGGTAGACGCGGTCGAAGCCGAGGTCGAGGTAACGCTGGATGTGGGCACGGTGCACGTCGAGATCATCGGAGACCAGCATCCGTCCTTCGAAGTCTTCCGGGCGCACCAGCCGGGCGAGCTGCTCGAATTCGAATGGCGAGCGGATGTCGGAGCGCGGAAACCGCATCCCACCGTTCGGCCATTCGGTGATCGCGTTGGTCATCGCCTCGGCATGCGTCGGCGCCCAGCTGAGGTGAAGGCGCAGTACCTTCGTGCCCTTCTTGCGACCAGCCTCACGCACGCCCTCGTCGAAGCGTGAGAAAAGCCCTTCGATCTTGTCGAGGGGTGCCCCGTCGATGATGATCCCGTCAACGGTGCGGCCCGCACGCTTGGCGGTGACAGGGCCCGCCGTGGCCACGAGGATCGGCGGTGGAGTCTCTGGCATCGTCCAGAGCCTGGTCGACTCGAGTGTGAAGAACGGCCCCTTGTGTTTGGCGTCTCGACCGGAGATGGATGCCGCGAACAGCTTGTTGATCACCTCGACGGCCTCGAACATCCGGTTGATCCGCTCCGCCGTCTCCGGCCAGTAAACCCCGGTCACGTGTTCGTCGATCGCCTCACCGGACCCGATGCCGAGCCAGTGCCGCCCCGGATACATCGCCGCCAATGTCGCGCTGGCCTGGGCCACCATCGCCGGATGCTGCCGGAACGTCGGCACCGTCACGCCCGTTCCGAGGTCACCCCGCGTCGTCTGGCCGAGGGCGCCGAGCACGTTCCAGACGAAGGACGCCTGCCCCTGCTGCGGCACCCACGGCTGGAACCGATCCGCCGCCATGACGCCCCTGAAACCGTGCTCCTCCGCGTACCCGCTCAGCTCGAGTACCTCGGTCGGGTGGAACTGCTCCAGCATGGCGGCGTAGCCGATGGTGGGCGGAGTTGCGGGCATGAGTCCATTCTGTCGAATCCGACGGGTGTCAGTTCATCCTCGTACATTCTGCCGGTCGGTATTCGACCGTGGTGCTCATCGCCAAGGCTCCACTGACTCAGGACCGTCCTGAATTAGTGGAGTCTGCCGGAGCGCACGGCCGCCCCCTTGTCGATATCGAGGCAGGAGCGGACGTTCGACTACCGTGGGTCGAACAGGTGGGCCGGATGCGTCAGCCGCCACCAGGCATCCGGCGCCGTGATTGAGCCCTTGAGCACCAAGGGCACCGTGACCGTGGCCTTACCCGCCACGAAGGTCACGCTTCCCACCTTCGTCCCGGTCTTCGCGGTCGTGACCTTTCGTGTTGTCCTGGTCGACGTGACGGCGGCGTTCGACCAGGCCAGCGCCGACGCGTGCTCGCCAGCGACGATCGTCGCGTCATCGTTCCACGGGGTCGTGTAGGTGCCGAAGACGTCGCCCTCGCCCACCAGGCGGATCTGCTGGAACCCGGATTGGATGCTCGCGATGAGAGCACGTGCAGCATCGTTGACCGACTGCCGACTGTCACCGCCCAACACCACACCGACCACCGTGATCGGCTCGGGAATACCGACATCCACGCGCGCCGAGAACAGCAGGTCGGAACTGTCGAGGGTGCCGGTCTTGATGCCGTTGACGCCGTCGATCCCGAGTAGATCATTGGTGTTGGAAATCTGACCGATATTGGCCACGGACGCGCTCTGCGAACCGACGATCGTGGCGACGAGTGGGTTCGCCATCGCCAGCTTGCCGATCGCGATCAGGTCGGTCGGGGTGCTGACGTTCCGCGCATCCACCCCAGTCGGTTCCACCAGCTTCGTGTCGGCCATCCCGTGAGCCGAGAGCCACTTCCTCGTCGCCGAAAGGAAGTTGGCCTGGCTGCCGAAAGCCCAGGTCGACATCGCCTCCGCATAGTTACACGCGGATGCCACCAGGATCGTCGCGAGGGCGTCCCGTTCCGACATCACCGAACCGGTGCTCATCGGTTCGATACTCGCGTCCATCACGTAGTACTTGTCGTAGAGGTCGTGATCGGCCTTGCTGAACGTGATGTTCGGACCGGCATCCTTCTCACCGAGCGGCTTGGCGTCCAGGATGACGAGGGCCGTGATGAGCTTGCTGATGCTGGCCATCGGTAGGGCTGCAGTGCCGCCACTGGAGGCGAGAATCCCGTTCGTGCCCGTCGTACCCTCGAAGTCTTCGGCGCCGGCGACGCTGACGGCGCTCTCCCCCACCTGGGGAAGCGAGAGTGCAACGGCGGTGGCCTTCGGGGCCGTGACCGGCTGGAGGTGCACGGTGGCCGCGTCCACCGGGGCGGACAGGGCCAGCGGGATGTACGTGCCCACCACCGCGAGAATCATCAGCACGACCACCACCGTCGCGATGCCTGCGCGGGTGCGGCGGCGACGGGCGCGGGCGACAGCGGCGGCATCCATCGGCGGTGCTATTCGGCCATCGGGCTCCACCTCGAGCGTCGGCCTGCTGCCCCGACTGGTGGCCTGCGCCTCACCGCGCGCCAGCATCGCCGAGAACTCGGCGAACTCATCCCGGCGGTCGTCGATGCTCACGATCTGCAGACCGGGTTTTGCGCGGAGAAATACTCAATCACGATCTCATGCTAGACGAGACCAATACGTTTATCGGCGAGGCCGAGCAGTTATCAGTGAGTCAGGCCAACGCCCTCAGCCGTGGGGCCAGATCGCGTTCGAACAGCTCGAGGAATCGCCGCTGGTCCTGGCCCGGACCGTGGAAGACGAGGTGGTTGAGACCGGCATCCACATATTTTTTGATGTCGGCGACCACGGCATCGGGGTCTGAGCCCACGATCCAGCGCGAAGCGATCTGCTCGATGGGGAGGGCATCCGCGGCCTTCTCCATCTCGATCGGGTCGGTGATGTCGTGCTTCTGCTCCTTGCTGAGCGCCAGCGGCGCCCAGAACCGGGTGTTCTCCAGCGCGGTCTCGGGCGAGGTGTCGTAGCTGAGCTTGATCTCGATCATGCGGTCGATGGCTCCGGAATCGCGACCGACCTTGTCCGCACCCTCCTGCACCGACGGGATGAGCTGCTCTGTATAGAGCTCCATCCCCTTGCCGGAGGTGCAGATGAAGCCGTCGCCCTCGCGGCCGGCATAGCGAGCCACGACCGGGCCGCCCGCCGCGATGTAGACGGGGATCGGCACATCCGGTCGGTCGTAGATGGATGCACCGTGGGTGGAGTAGTACTCTCCCTCGAAGTCGACGCGGTCCTCTGTCCACAGTTGGCGCATCAGCCGGACGGCCTCGCGCAGCCGCGCGAAGCGCTCCTTGAACTCCGGCCAGTGCTGCTCTCCTGCCCCGCGGAATCCGGTCGCGATCTCGTTCAGTGCCTCGCCGGTGCCCACGCCGAGCATGATGCGGCCGGGGTAGAGGCAGCCCATCGTGGCGAAGGCCTGCGCGATCACGGCCGGGTTATAGCGGAATGTCGGTGTCATCACCGACGTACCGATCTGCACCGTAGAGGTTCGCTCCCCCACCGCCGCCATCCAGGCCAGCGAGAACGGCGCGTGGCCACCCTCGTGACGCCACGGCTGGAAGTGATCGCTCACCGCGACGCTCTCCATGCCGTGCGCTTCCGCCGCCACCGCAATCTCCACCAACTCTCGCGGGTCGAACTGTTCTGCGGATGCTTTGTAGCCGAGTTTGAGGGGGAGCATCTCTCAATCCTGCCACCACAACCTGACGCGAGGACAGCCGAGACCAGCGGACGATGCCGTCTATCCACAGCGACCGATAGCGTTAGCTACCATGCGCTTCCGACTTCTCACCGCCGTGGCGCTGACATCTCTGGCCGTCGTCGCGCCCGCGGCATCAGCAACGGCATCCGTCGACGACTTCTCGTTCTCCTCGTTCACCGCTGATTACTATCTCGATCGCGACGCCGACGGCAACGCACACCTGCGGGTGGTCGAGACATTGGTGGCGCAGTTTCCGGACTTCGACCAAAATCACGGCATTGAGCGCCATCTGCCGAAGACCTACGACGACGTCGACCTGCATCCGAAAGTCAGTTCGGTTACGGACGGCCACGGAAAGTCGCTGAAGTACTCGGTGAAGGATGACGGCTACAGCTACCTGACCGCGCGCATCGGCGACCCAGATGCCTACGTTCATGGGACGCAGACCTACAGGCTCGAGTACACCTTCGACAACGTGGTGCGCTCGTTCTCCGACACGAACGCCGACGAGTTCTATTGGGACGTCAACGGCACCGGATGGCTGCAAGACTTCGACAAGGTCACGGCCAGGGTGCACCTCGGCCCCGGACTCGCGAAACAACTCACGGGAAAGAGCGCGTGCTATGTGGGAGGCGAGGGCAGCACCGATCGGTGCTCGATCGCACGAGCCGGCAACACGATCACCGCTAAGGCCACGGGTCTCACTGGGTTCGAGACTGCCACAATCTCGATCGGATTCGACCGGTCCGCCTTCGTCGATGCCCCGAAACACGGGGACTCCTGGCTGTGGACGGTAACACCGTGGGTGCTGCTCGGGCTGCTTCTGATCATCGCTGTGATGGTGCTCGGCTTGAGGCTGTTCGTCTGGCGGAACGCGCCGGGCAGCACGGTCATCGCGCAATACGCTCCCCCGAAGGACATCTATCCGCGACTCGCCGCTGAGGTGCTCAGAAAGCGTCGGCGCGGACTACCCGCGCAGATCGTGGACTTCGCCGTGCGTGGGGTCGTACGGATGCGCGAGTTCCCTGACGAGCCGAAATCGAAGCGTTTCGAGCTTGAGCTGCTCGACGCTAACCCGAAGGCGCTCTCGAAACAGGAACGTGTGCTGCTGAGCATGCTGTTCGGCAAGCTCACCACCGGGAGAAAGCTCAGGCTCGACCGTGGCGACCGCAGCCTCGGTGATCGACTGGCACAACACTCCGGCGACGAGGCGTACCAGGCGAGGGAGAGGGGCTACCGGCATCAACCGAAATCCGTCTGGCCGGCACGGATTCGCTGGGCACTTTTCGTGTTGGTCGCTGCCGTGATTGCTCTGGCCTGGTTCGCCGACCAGAACCAGACGACCAACCAGATGATCGTCATCGCTGTTTTCGTCGTCGCCAGCGTCGGGATAGTGCTATTCATCGTCGTCAGCCCGCCCCTCGTTCTCACGGCCAAGGGAGCGATACTTCGCGACCATCTGCTCGGCTTGCGCGACTACATCGCCCTCGCCGAGGCCGACCGCATCCGTGTGCTTCAGGCCGCCGACACCGCAGAGCGCATCGACGTGACGGACCGCTCGGCCGTGCTCAAGCTCTACGAGCGACTGCTGCCCTACGCCATGATCTGGGGAGTGGATCGCAGTTGGATGCGGGAACTCGAACAGAACTATTCGATCTCCGAGAACGCCGACTGGTTCGCGGGCAGTACAGCCGTCACCGGGATCGCTGTCTTTTCCGGAGCGATCGGGTCGACTCACTTCGCCACGACCCCGTCGGCCCCATCATCGGGCGGTTCCGGCGGCGGCTCGAACTCGGGCGGTTCCGGCGGCGGCGGTTCGGCCGGCGGTGGCGGAGGAGGCGGAGGAGGAGGAGGCTGGTGATTCCAGACTCCGCCAACGAGCAGCGGTCAGGCCCGGCTGGCCGGTGACTGCAGGAAGTTAGCCACGGCCTTCGGTACGTAGGGGCTCACGTCGCCACCGAGAGCGGCCACCTGACGTACGAGCGAACTGGAGACGTGCGCATGGGCGGGATCCGGCAGCATGAAGATTGTCTCCACACCGGCGAGGTTGCGATTGACGATCGCCATCGGGGTCTCGTACGCCACGTCGACCTGCGAGCGCACGCCCTTGACGAGCACGCTGGCCCCGACATCCGTGCAGTAATCCACCAGCAGGCCGACACTCCAGGAGGTGACGATGATGTTGTCAGGCAGGCCGGCATCGACGATCGATTTTTCGATCAGGGCTACGCGCTGCGCTACCGGCAACAGCGCCGATTTGTCGGGGTTGTGCACCACGAGCACGTGCAGCTGATCGAAGATCCCCGCCGCTCGCTCAATGACATCCAGGTGACCAAGGGTCACCGGGTCGAAGGAACCAGGGACGACGGCGATCCTGCTCATGACTTGAGACTATCTGCTCGATATTACGAACTCGTGACCGTTACCTTCCTTGCCACTCCAATTGTCCGATTGGCAACTGAGATGTCCACCGAGATCGCCACTGCGATGGCCACTACGTCGAGGGGCTCGTACCCACTCAAGCGGGACGAACTCGTGAGTTGTGACATCTTCCTCAATCATCGACATCGGAATCCCAGCGGGCTTGCTGCCGTTCCGTCCACGGAGTGAAGGTCAATCGTCGAAGACCGCGAACGGTCGTGACGCTGTGTCATATCCCATGGGTCGTTGGCGGCCTGAAGAAGGCGCGGTACAGGTCCGCAGGGCTACGAAGTGCTACGAAGTGCTAAACGTCAAACTCTCATCACTGAATCTCTGCAGCGATCCGCTTCGCCCACGCTTTCCGGTCACGAATGATCAGTTTCGGCGAATCTTAAAAAGGTGAGGGTCGTCGGAGGCTTCTGCTCGTAGCGGTGGTTCGGGATTCGGTCAGAACATTCCGTTTTTGTTTGCGGGGTTCTGCGGTATGTCTTGGATGACGTCCCAATGCTCGATGACTTTGCCATTCTCAAGTCGGAAGAAATCAGCCAGAGCGCGCCCTGGCTTTCCCGGCTCGAGAATGAGGTGGGAATGAGTGACCACTAGATCGCCCTCGGCGAGAACCCGCTTGATTTCCAGCATGAGGTTCGGGAACTCTCCGCGGAGCCAGTTCACGAATCCGATGAATGCCTCGGGCCCATCCTCCGCGTCGGGGTTGTGCTGAATGTAGTGGTCTCCGAAGTGGTCGGCGATCGCTTTTTCAGGGTTGCCGGCGAAGGCAGTTTGATAGTAATCCACGACAATTCTTTTGTTCTCTTCAAGGTTCAATTTCATGGTTCCAATCACTGCGTGAACACCGGCGGCTTTCCGTGGTGTCGATCGAAAACTACGCTAGCGCGGATGCTTTCTATCGCACAGTACCCACCTTAAAGTAAGCTTCTTTGATGCTCACGCATCACACACCAACCACGATTCCCGCTAACAGGCCATTCGATGTTTTCGACCCGGCATGCCCATCCCGGGCAGTGCTCGAACATGTGACCAGCAGGTGGGGAGTTCTCGTCCTTGCGGCACTAGGCGGGCAGACCCTTCGGTTCAGCGAATTACGCCGACACGTCAGCGGCGTGAGCGAGAAAATGCTTTCGCAAAATCTCAAAGCCCTCGAAAAAGACGGCTTCGTCCTTCGTCGGGATCACCAAAAAGTCCCCCCGTACGTCGACTACACGCTTACTCGCGCCGGGGAAGAGGTCGCTGCTTTCGTCAATCAACTCATCAACTGGGTCGAGACCCACATGCCCGAGACCTCGTCTACGGAGTAAGCGCACAATGGCTACTTCCGGTCCGCCGGAAGAGAACCCTGGCCGACCCGGATGATTCGTCAGGGAGAACTGAGGTACTAGGGCGTGTCTCCTAACGGTTTGAGCCAGATTGTGATGGCCCGAAGGACGACTCCGCCGCGGTAGGTGAGGGCGAGTTTGTCGTATCTGGTT
>NZ_JBEPTL010000038.1:0-14936 GCF_040549465.1 Glaciihabitans sp. UYNi722
ACTCCGGATCCATCCGTCGAGTTGCGCCGTGTTGTGGTTCATGCGGCAGATGAACCACAACACGACGCAACTCGACGGCAGACAGCGGACCGCAGGATCCGCCACCACCGGCGAACTAATCCGTCAACTCACCCTCAACCCCACCAAGGGCTACCAGACCCACAACCAAGAAAACCGTTGACCCCAGGGGTTCAACGGTTTCCTGCGTCCCGAGACAGGACCTGTGGTGCGCGAGGGGGGACTTGAACCCCCATGCCCGTTAAGGCACACGGACCTGAACCGTGCGCGTCTGCCAATTTCGCCACTCGCGCAGACTTAGCGACATTACCACAGCAGAGAGATGCGAATCAGAAGTGCCCTGGGTCATCCCCGCCATGGATATCCGCAACCGGGATGCCCTATGGGCAGTGCTTCCAGAGCCAGCGGCTAACATCTACGTAGTTGCACGCACGGTGACAAGGGAGACCATTGGGCCTACTGGACAGCTTTGAGAAAGGTCTTGAGCGCGCCGTCAACGGCGCATTCGCCAAGACCTTCAAGTCCGGGCTGCAACCGATCGAGATCACCGCAGCCCTGCGCCGGGAACTCGACACCCAGGCCGCCGTGGTTTCCCGCGACCGCATCCTCGTGCCGAACCGGTTCACGGTGCGGCTGGCCCGCGGCGACTACGAGCGCATGACGGGTCTCGGCAGCACCCTCATCGATGAACTCAGCCAGCTCGTGCAGCAGCATGCCGCCGCGCAGCACTACCAGTTCTCCGGCGGCATCACCATCACGCTCGCGCCAGACCCGGCCCTCACCCAGGGCATCGTGCAGATCGACTCGGTGAGCGTCAAAGGAACCGTCTCGTGGACCCCGGTCCTGGATGTCGCAGGCAAGCGCTACCCGATCACCAAATCCCGCACAATCATCGGGCGGGGTAGCGACGCCGACATCACCGTGGACGACACCGGCATCTCCCGCAAGCACGTCGAAATTCTCTGGGATGGAACACGCGCGCAGGTGAACGACCTCGGGTCGACTAATGGTTCGCAGCTCAACGGCGCCCCCGTCAATAAGGCCCCTCTCACCCCCGAATCCGTCATCAGCATCGGAAGAACCCGTATTGTTTTCCGGGTGCTTGCCCAATCGGCCTCGGTCGACCAGTTCTCTGACCTCCGCGCCGACGACGGCCCCGGTGGCCGCCGTTGAGTGAACTCACCCTCCTCCTCCTGCGTTTCGGTTTCCTGATCGTGCTGTGGGCCTTCGTGTTCGCCGTGGTCTACGCGCTCCGCACCGACCTCTTCGGGCAGCGCACCCGCAAGCTGCCGGCGGAGTCAGGCAACGCTGCGCCGTTCGTGGCCGCCGCCGTCGCGCCGCCGACGTTTGCGGCGTCCAACGACCTCACCCAACCGGTCTCCACGGGGGGCAACTCCGCGAGCGCCACCCGTCTCGTGATCACCTCAGGGCCGAAGCAGGGCCTCGAGTTGACGCTTCCACGGGAGCCGCTCACCATCGGTCGGTCCGGTGAAAGCGGCCTGGTCATCCGCGACGACTACACCTCAACACACCACGCGAGGCTCATGCTGTGGAGCGATGACTGGGTGATCCAGGACCTAGACTCGACAAACGGCACATTCCTGGACGGCACGCGAGTGACGCTCCCGACCCCGGTTCCCCTTAATACGCCGGTACGCATCGGCACGACAAGCTTCGAACTTCGGCGGTAGGTGAATGGCCACATCGGGCAAAAGCGCGGCCGTCTCCCACGTTGGGAAGATCCGCGCCAACAACCAAGACTCCGGCTATGCCGGCACCCAGCTGTTCGTGGTCGCCGATGGGATGGGCGGTCACGCGGGCGGTGACGTCGCCTCAGCGATCGCGCTCAAGCGCGTCATCGAGGCCGACCGTAGCTTCGCCTCTGCTGAGGACGCCGAGTTCGCACTGCAGTCCTCCCTCATTGCCGCGAACGCGATGCTCGCCGAGACCGTATTCGAGCATCCGGAGCTCACCGGCATGGGCACCACGGTCAGCGCGATCCTCCGCTCGGGTGACAAAATCGCGATCGCCCACATTGGCGACTCGCGCATTTACGTGCTCCGGGATGGGGTGCTCAAGCAGATCACCGCCGATCACACTTTCGTGCAGCGCCTCGTCGACAGCGGACGCATCACGCCGGAGGAGGCCGCGGTGCACCCTCGACGATCCGTGCTGATGCGGGTGCTCGGCGATGTGGACGCATCGCCGGAGATCGACACCACCATCGTCGACCTCGTGCCCGGCGATCGATGGCTGCTCTGCTCCGACGGCCTCTCGAGTTACGTCTCCGACGACAAGATCGAGGCAGCGCTCAAGACGGTCCCGATCGCGAGGGATGCCGCCGACCGCCTGGTCAAGGAAAGCCTCGACCAGGGCGCTCCCGACAACGTCACCGTCGTCATCGTCGATGTGGATGAGACAGGCGACTCGTCATCCGTTCCGTCCGTCATCGTGGGTTCGGCGGCTCTTCCGCTCACCTTCGAAGGCGAATCGGGACGCCGCCCGCTCCGACTTCCGGCGCTGCTGCTGCACCCACTCAAGTCGACGCAACAGGAAGACAGCCACTTCGAGCCGGAGTCGGACGAATACCTCGACGAACTCATCCTCGAAGACCGCCGCCGCGCGCGGAACCGCCGCATCGGCTGGCTGGTCGGCGTCGCGCTGATCGTGATCGCGATCGTGCTCGCCCTTTTCCTCGGCTACCGCTGGACCCAGACGCTCTACTACGTCGGCGCCAACGGCCAGAATGTGGCCATCTATCGTGGCGTGCAACAGAATCTCGGCCCGTTCTCGCTGCACAGTGTCTACGCCGACCAGAGCATCAAACTGGACAAGCTACCCAGCTACACGCGCAAGACGGTGGAAGACACGATCAGCGCGAGCGACCTGAAAGACGCCCAGAGTATCGTCCAGCGACTGTCAGATGCCGTCAAGTAGCGCCAATTCGACCGAACAGATCGGGCGCCCCGTGGCCGGGCAGCCCGTCGAAGCGGGCCCACGCAACACCTTCACCAACAGCATCCGGATCAGGCTGAGGGTGCCCGCCAAGCTGCGCAATCTCGAGCTGGTGCTGCTGCTCTTCGCCTGCGCGATCGTCGGCAGTTCGATCGCCCTCGTGCAGCTCGGCGCGCTCGGCAAACTCGATGGCAGCGTTCTCGGCATCGGCACCGCGCTTGGGGTGCTCGCCATCGGCATGCACGTAGCGATGCGTTTCGTCGCCCCAGAGGCCGACCCGTTCATCCTTCCGGTCATCACCGTGCTCAACGGTCTCGGCATCGCGGAGATCTACCGCCTCGACATCTCCAAAGGACTCACCGGCTGGGATGCCGCCGGTGTGCGCCAGATCGCCTGGACAGCCATGGCGATGCTGATGGCCCTCGCGGTGATCCTGCTTATCCGCAACCACCGGGTGCTGCAGCGCTACCGCTACGTGGCGATGTTCGTCGGTATCGTGCTGCTGCTCCTGCCGATGCTGCCGGTGATCGGCCAGACCATCAACGGCGCCAGGCTCTGGATCCGCATCGGGAGTTTCAACTTCCAGCCGGGCGAGCTCGCCAAGATCGCGCTAGCCATCTTCTTCGCCGGCTACCTCGTCACCGCGCGCGACAGCCTGTCGCTGATGGGCCGGAAAGTTCTCTGGATGCGCTTCCCGCGCGGCAGGGACCTCGGCCCGATCCTCATCATCTGGGTCGCCGCGATGGCAGTGCTCATCTTCCAGCGCGACCTTGGAACGGCACTCCTCTACTTCGGCCTGTTCCTGGTGATGATCTACGTCGCCACCGGGCGCGCCAGCTGGGTCATTTTGGGCCTGGTGCTGTTCGTCGGCGGTGCCATCATCGCCAGCCAGGTGCTCAGCTACGTCGGAAACCGCTTCAACTCCTGGCTCGACGCGTTCAACCCGGAGATCTACCAGAAGGTCGGCGGCAGCTATCAGCTGGTGCAGGGCATCTTCGGTCTCGCCCACGGCGGACTCGTCGGTACCGGATGGGGCCAGGGGCGGCCCGGAATCGTGCCCCTCGCCGAGAGCGACTTCATCATCGCCAGCCTCGGCGAAGAACTCGGGCTCGCCGGACTGTTCGCGATCCTCGCCCTCTACCTGCTGTTTGTCTCCCGCGGTTTCCGCATCGCCTTCGCCGGCCAGGATGATTTCGGCCGCCTCCTCGGTGTCGGCCTCTCGTTCGTCATCGCCCTGCAGGTCTTCATCGTGCTCGGGGGCGTCACCCGCGTGATCCCGCTCACCGGTCTGACGACACCGTTCCTGGCCGCAGGTGGGTCGTCGCTCGTCGCGAACTGGATCATCGCCGCGCTCCTGCTTCGGCTCTCGGACTCCGTGCGCAATCAGCCGCGATTGGTGGTGGAGTGATGAATAAAGAACTGAAGCGCGTGAGCATCGCCGTTCTCCTCATGTTCATCGCGCTCTTCGCGTCGAGCACGGTTATCACGGTGTTCCAGGTGGACAACCTGAACGCCGACGGCCGCAACGTGCGCACGCTCTACGACTCCTACTCGGCCGAGCGCGGCCCGATCCTCGTGGACGGCCAGGCCATCGCGGAGTCGAAGCCCGTCAACGACCCCTACAAGTTTCAGCGCGTCTACAACAGCCCAGAACTCTATTCGGCGGTCACCGGATACTTCACCCTCAACCAGGGAACCACGGGCGTCGAGGGCTCGCTCAACAACTACCTCAGCGGCACGGCCAATGACCAATTCCTGTCCAAGATCAACTCGATCATCACCGGGCAGAGCCCCAAGGGCGCCTCGGTGTCGCTCACGATCAACCCGAAGGCGCAGCAGGCCGCTTTCGACGCTCTCGGCAACTACACCGGCGCCGTCGTCGCAATTGATCCGAAGACCGGCGGCATCCTGGCGATGGTATCGAAAACGGCCTACGACCCGAACCCTCTTGCCTCGCACAAGACCGACGACGTGATCGCCGCCTACAAGCAGCTGCTCGGCGCCCCCACCCGTCCACTCCTCAACCGCGCGATCGGCGGCGATCTCTACCACCCGGGCTCCGTGTTCAAGCTGGTCGTGGCATCCGCTGCCATCGATAGCGGCAAGTACACCCCCGACAGCGAGTTCCCGAACCCGTCCACCTACCAGCTGCCCCTGAGCAACACTGTCATCTCGAATGCGGAGGGTGGCACCTGCGGTGGCACCCCGACGGTCACCATCGCCACGGCGCTGCGACTCAGCTGCAATATCCCCTTCGCACAACTCGGCGCGGCCCTGGGCGCCGACACCATCTCGAAGTACGCGAAGGCCTACGGATACGGCGCAGACTTCTCGGTGCCGATGTCAGTCACGCCGAGCACATATCCGATCAACACAGATGTCGCGAAGGTCATGCTTTCGTCGTTCGGCCAGGACGAAGACCGCGTGACCCCGCTGCAGATCGCGATGACCTCGGCCGCCATCGCGAACAAAGGAACGCTGATGTCGCCGACCCTGATCAAGGAGATCGACGCGCCGGATCTCACCCCGATCCAGCCCTTCCAGGAAAAGGCTTACGGGCAGCCGATCAGCGCGGAGACGAGCGCGACACTCACCCAGCTGATGGTGAGCAACGTCAGCAACGGAGCGGCCAGTAATGCAAGAATTGACGGAGTCGATGTTGCTGGCAAGACCGGAACAGCAGAGAACGGCAAGGGTAGGCCATTTACCCTCTGGTTCACCGGGTTTGCCCCCGCAAACGACCCACAGATCGCTGTCGCGGTGGTCGTAGAAAACGGCGCGGGCTTCGGCAACTCGGTTTCAGCGCCAATCGCGAAAAAAGTTATAGAGGCGGTGCTTAACAAATGAGACCCACGAGTGGCCTCACCTTCGGGGGACGTTACCAGCTCTCCAGCCGCGTCGCGATCGGCGGCATGGGCGAGGTCTGGCAGGCGACCGACCTCGTGATCGGGCGCACCATCGCCATCAAGATCTTGAAAGACGAGTACCTGGGCGACCCCGGCTTTCTCGAGCGCTTCCGCGCCGAAGCCCGTCACGCCGCACTCGTCAACCACGAGGGCATCGCCAATGTCTTCGACTACGGAGAGGAAGAGGGAAGCGCCTACCTCGTCATGGAACTCGTTCCCGGCGAAGCGCTCTCCACCATCCTTGAGCGGGAACGTGTGCTGTCGACCGACAGGGTTCTCGATATTGTCGCGCAGACGGCATCCGCCCTGCACGCCGCGCACTCCGCAGGACTCGTGCACCGCGACATCAAACCGGGAAACCTCCTGATCACCCCGGATGGCCGGGTCAAGATCACCGACTTCGGTATCGCCAGGATCGCCGACCAGGTTCCCCTCACCGCCACCGGCCAGGTCATGGGAACCGTGCAGTACCTGTCTCCTGAACAGGCCAGCGGACACCCGGCCTCCCCCACGACCGACATCTACTCTCTCGGCATCGTCGCCTACGAGTCGCTGGCTGGCCGTCGTCCGTTCACCGGCGAGTCGCAGGTCGCGATCGCGATGGCGCAGATCAACGAGCAGCCACCAGACCTTCCGGTCACCGTCTCGGAGCCGGTACGCAACCTCGTCTACGCCTGCATCGCCAAGAACCCGGCCGACCGCCCGGCCTCCGCCGCGCACCTGGCGCGCGCCGCGCAGGCTCTCCGCCGCGGAGATGTCGCCGGAGCCGCCGCTGCCGTTCCCGGTGTCGTCGCGGCCGGCACGCTGCCGGCCCTGCTGCGCGAGAACCCTGCCACCACGCAGGCCACCCGCCTCATGACCACCGCAGGACCGACCCTGTTGGGTGCGCCGCCGACAGGGCCGACCGAGACCAAGCGCCGCAACCCGTGGACTTGGCCGCTGATCGCCCTCATCGCGCTGATCGTCATCATCGTGGTCATCACCGTGATCAACCTGGTCGCGAACCCCTCGACCAAAGCCCCGGTAAAGACGGCGGACAAGACGCCGTCGGTCTCCGCTAGTCCGTCGATCACGCCATCCGCTACGCCGAGCAGTGATTTCGTCAATCTCAAGCTCTCCGATATCCAGGGCAAGAGCGAGAACGACGCCCGCGCCTTCCTCGACACCCTCGGCCTCGGTGCCACGGTCGCTTCCGGCGGACCTGTCGCGACGACCGCGGGCCAGGTCGGCACGGTGGCGATGGCTGACCCGACAGGCAACATCAAGCGCGGCCAGCTCGTGACTTTGAAGCTGTATCAGCCGATGCCCGCACCGCCTGCCCAACCCGGTGACCTCACATCGAGTTCCGCCGAGGCCACGGTCAACACCGCGGTGACGCTCACCATCCCTGCCTACACCGGCTGCCCGGCCGGTTCCACGCTGACAGGGTTCACCTTCTCTTCAAGTGCCGGTTCCACGGTGACTCCAGGAAATCCGGTCTCCTCGACGGCGACCACCGTGCAATTCAAGTTGTCGGTGACCCCAGGGGCCAACACGGTCTCATACGTGGCACAGTGTTCGAGTGGCGCCTCACCAGCCTCCGTGCAGCTGACGGTGACCGGCACCGCCCCAACGACGCCGTAGCCAGCAACCCCGTTTGCCGACGCATTACACTGGCAAAGACTTGGCCCGCACCATCCAGGAGATAATTCGTGACTGAAGGTACCCGCCTGCTCGCCGGCAGATACCAGGTCGGCGCGCTCATCGGCCGGGGCGGCATGTCGGATGTTCACGTCGGCACCGACACGCGTCTCGGTCGCCGCGTGGCCATCAAGCTCCTCAAGCCGGCGCTCGCGACTGACCCCAAGTTCCGCATCCTGTTCCGCGAGGAAGCCCAGAAGGCCGCGCGCATGGCGCACCCCACGATCGTGCGCGTCTTCGACGCCGGCGAGGAGACGATCACCGAGCCAAACGGTCTCGAAACCCAGGTGCCCTTCATCATCATGGAGTTCGTCGACGGGCGCCTGCTCAAAGACATCATCGCCGACGGTCCGCTCGACCCGAAAGAGGCCGTGCGCATCATCTCGGGCGTGCTCACCGCCCTCGAGTACAGCCACCGCGCGCTTCTGGTGCACCGCGACATCAAGCCGGGCAACATCATGGTCACGCAGAACGGCCAGGTCAAGGTGATGGACTTCGGCATCGCCCGTGCCGTCTCCGACAACTCCGCGACCGTAGCCGACACCAGCGCCGTGCTCGGTACCGCGCAGTACTTCTCGCCGGAGCAGGCACGTGGCGAGACAGTGGATGCCCGTACCGATCTATATTCCGCCGGCGTCGTGCTCTTCGAACTCCTCACCGGGCGCCCGCCGTTCCGCGGGGACCGCGCCGCCGCCGTCGCCTACCAGCACATCAGTGAGGCTGCCGCCGCACCGAGCACACTGAACCCGAAGGTCTCACCCGCGCTCGACGCCGTGGTGCTGCACGCACTCGCCAAAGACAAGTTCGACCGCTTCCAGACTGCTGCGGAATTCCGTCACGACCTCGAGGCCGCGGGTGCCGGTGAGGTACCGGTGCGCAAGACCCCGGCCGCCAATGATTTCAACGCAGCCCTCTTCGGCGCTAACCCGAGCGCCACCGCCGGCTCGGAAGCCACCATGCGCCAACTGTCTTCCCAGGACGACGACCGACCGGTGCGCACTCAGACCCGGCCGCCCGTCGCCTGGATCTGGGTTGGCATCACGGCCATCGCAGTCATCCTGGTCGCCGTCGTGTTCTGGGTTGTCAACCTGCCCCCGGCGAGCATCAGCGCCGGCCTCTCGATCTCCGTGCCCGATGTGCGAGGCGACGAATACACGAAGGTGGCGGCGCCGAAGCTCACCAAGCTGAAACTGGTGCCGAATCTTCTCACCGAGGCCAGCGACACCGTTCCGGAGGGCCAGGTCATCTCGACGGATCCCAAGGCGGGCACAAGGGTGAGTAAGGGCCAGGCGATCAAGGTCTACATGTCCGCGGGCAAAAACCCCACCACCATCCCGAGCGTCAACAACCTGGCGGAAGACGCGGCCAAGCAAGCCCTCATAGATCGTAAGTTGAAATACGGCAAATCCTCGCCGGAGCACTCTGCCACGATCGCGGCCGGCACCGTCATCCGCAGCGAACCCGCGGCGAACGTGGCGGCCAGGGAGGGCGACACTGTCAACCTCGTGGTCTCCGACGGCCTGGTTAACATCCCATCCGTCGTCGGGCAGGATATCGCGGCGGCGAACGCCCAACTACTGGCGCTGCAGTTGAACGTGACGACCCAACCGAACTCCGGATGCGGCGGCAGCAAAGTCACCGGGCAATCGGTCACCGGCGACAACCAGCCGCAGCACTCGACCATTTCGATCACGTACTGCAGCGGCTGATCCCCCCCTCTACCGCCCGCGGTTAACCAGCGGCGTGAGCCCTTGCGCCGACTCCCGCGCCTCGGGAAGCCCGGCCACGGCCAGCCAGTTCGCCAGTATCGTGTAGCCACCCTCCGTGAGCACCGACTCCGGATGGAACTGCACGCCGTAGATCGGCGCGTACACGTGGCTCAGCCCCATGATCACGCCCCCCGCCGTGCGTGAGGTGACCACCAGGTCCGCCGGAACCGTCGAATCGACGACGGCCAGCGAGTGGTAACGGGTGGCGGTAAAAGGCTGGGGAACCTCCTCGTAGATCAGGCTGCCATCGTGTGTGACCAGCGACGTCTTGCCGTGCATCAACTCGTCGGCATGGGTGACGGTGGCCCCGAGCGCCTCTGCAATCGCCTGGTGTCCGAGGCAGACGCCCAGCAGCGCAAGGCCGGATTCGAGCGCCGCTGTCACCAGCGGCATCGATAGTCCGGCGGCCCGGGGTGTTCCCGGCCCGGGCGACAGCAGCACACCGTCGTACTCGGTGATGCGCGATGCGGCCTCGCTCACCGGAAACGCGTCGTTGCGCAGTACTTCCGTCTCGGCGCCCAGCTGCAACAGGTAGTCGTTCAGCGTGTAGACGAAGCTGTCGTAGTTGTCGATAACGAGGATTCGGGTCATGGCCCCACTGTGTTGTCGTTGACGTTCACGAAGGTGTTAAGCCATGGGAAGACGAAGAGCACCAGCACGGCCAGGATGATGGCGAAGAACAGCACCATCAGGATCACCCGCAGCCAGGTCGGGCCGGGCATCAGTCGCCACAACGCTCCGTACATCGGAATGCCTAACCCTTCGCCGTCACTGTCGATTTGATCGGGACCGGTGCCCCTGCGGATGTCGGCTGCCACGACTCGAGGGAGGCATAGGCGATGATCCGCTCCGCCGCCGAGAACATCGGGTTGCAACTCGTCATGGTGAGCACTCGGTCGGTCGGTGCCGTGCCGGATGACTGGGGGACCGGATCGAGCACCCCCACGCCGGTCGGCCGCACGTATTCGAGACCGCGGAAATCGTAGGTGTAGTAGCCATCCTGCGTCTGCACGTAGATCTTGTCGCCCACCTGCAGCGAGGCAAGCTTGTTGAACGGCGCACCGTGAGTGGTGCGATGCGCGGCGACGGCGAAGTTGCCGATCTGGCCGGGCATCCCGGTATTCGGGTAGTGTCCGATGCCGTTCTTGTCGAGCACGTCGGTGGTGCCGACACCCTCGGAGATCGAGCGAGAGTAGTCGGCGCCGAAACGCGGTACGTACATCACGGCGAACTGCACGGCGTTCGTGGGTGCCGTCGCCACCACCGGGTCACCGAAGTCCTGCGGAGTGTCACTCGGGTGCTCATGGGTGGGGGCAGAGTTGTCCCATTTCTGGGCGAGGCCCACGGCCGCGTTGTTCTGTTGCGCTCCCACCACCAGGTCGTTGAACCAGAGCTGCCAGCCGAGGAAAAGGAAGACGAGAACACCGGCGGTGATCAGCACTTCACCGAGGATGCCGACGAGGCTGACCCGGCGACGCGGGCGGCCTGCGGCCCGGTTTCGGCGGCTCTCTCGCACCTCGGTCATGCTGTCGATTCTAAGCGTTTGGTGTCATGGCGAGCATGGGCTCAGCCCACGCCCGGGAGACATCACAGCTTTCACGCTACAATTCCGGAATGGCCAGATCGAACGCGCGAACCAAACCCGCAGCCTCAGAAGAGACCCGCGCGGGGGACAACGTTCCCAACCCCATCTGGTTCAAGCCGATCATGTTCGGCCTGATGCTCATCGGCCTCGCCTGGATCATCGTCTTCTACGTCAGCCAGAACACCCTGCCCGTTCCACAGCTCGGCCAATGGAACATCCTGATCGGCTTCGGAATCCTCTTCCTCGGATTCCTGATGACCACTCGCTGGCGCTAGACACCACCACAGCCTGACCGAGACTTACACGGCTGTAATTATCCCCACTGTGGAAAACCCTGTGGATAACTTTCAGCCCTAGACGCGTAACAGGGCAATCGACGCTCCGAAAATGGCTAGCGCGATGAGTGCCGCGAGCGTTCCTCCCAGCCCCACGAACTGGATGGTGCGCTGGCTCCTGTTGCGCGTGCGCGCGAAGATCAGCCCGACAAGAGCCCCCACGATCAGCCCGCCTATGTGCGCTTGCCAGGCAATGCCGGGGATAACGAAGCTGAGTGCGAGGTTGATGCCGATCACTATCAGCAACTGCACGCTGTTGCCGCCCAGGTGCCTCTGGATCACGAAGTAGGCCCCGAGCAATCCGAAGATCGCACCGGACGCGCCAGCCACGGGGGTGGCAGGCGCGATCAGCAACACGGCCACCGAGCCGCCGATACCGCTCAACAGGAACAGTGCCGCAAACCTGGCCCGCCCCAGCATCCGCTCCATCATCGGCCCGAAGATAAAGATCGAGTACATGTTGAACAGCAGGTGCAGGATCGACAGGTGCAGGAACAGTGACGTGATCATGCGCCACGGTTGAATCGCGGTGTATGGGCCGTAATAGAAGAGGTTCTGGAAGACAACACCACGGGTAGTGCCAGTGAACAGCTCGGCGACGAAGATGACGACGCAGAGCCCGATGATGCCGTAGCTGATGATCGGTGAATCGGATCTGCCCATCCGGCGCATCGACGTCACCACTGCCGGGCGCGTCTTCGGCAGTGACTGGCGAGCCTCTTTCACGCACTCAGGGCAATGCACTCCCACGGCGGCCGGCGTCTGGCACTCCGGGCAGATAGTTCGCCCACAGCGTTGGCAGAGCACGAAGCTTTGACGATCCGGATGCCGGTAGCAGTAATTGTCGGAGTCGTTCGGAACCTGCGTCACTGTCCCGCCACTGAGAGCTGTCTCGCCACGAGGTGTTAGACCTCCTCGACCGTCACGGAGTTGATGACGACATCTTCCTTCGGCTTGTCGCGGGAATCCTTTTCGACGGCCTCGATCTTCTTGACGACGTCGCGCGATGCTTCGTCGGCCACCTCGCCGAAGATCGTGTGTTTGCCCTGCAGCCAGGTGGTCGGCACGGTGGTGATGAAGAACTGCGAGCCGTTGGTGCCCTTGCCGCCCTGGGTGCCCGCATTGGCCATCGCGAGCAGGTACGGCTTGGTGAAGGTGAGCTCAGGGCTGATCTCGTCGTCGAAGGCGTAGCCCGGTCCGCCGGTTCCCTGGCCCAGCGGGTCGCCGCCCTGGATCATGAAGTCGTCGATGATGCGGTGAAAGATGACACCGTCGTAGAGGTTGTCTTTCGACACCTTTCCGGTGCCCGGGTGTGTCCACTCGATCTGACCGGCGGCGAGTCCCACGAAGTTGGCGACAGTCTTCGGCGCGTGGTTGCCGAAGAGATTTACCTTGATATCGCCGAGGGAGGTGTGAAAGGTGGCTATTTGGGTGTGCAATGACATAGAGATATTCTTTCACAGCATTACCTAGCGCTCAGGCTATGTTCAGTCAACCGGGTTTGTGCTCGGCGGGGCGCATGCAAGGATGGAACACATTCTCCGTACGACAACTGGAGGTTTCTCATGGCACTGTCACGTAAACGCGAGAAAGAACTGAAGCGTCTCCGCGAGGCTGCATCGGATCTGTGGGACGACCAGAGGGACGTTCTCGAGCACGCTTCCCGGGTCGTTCGCGAGGCCAGCCGCCAGGCCGGACACGTCGGGCGCGAAGAAGTGGCCCCACGGGTGAAAGACGCGATCGACCACCAGGTGCGTCCGCGCATTTCCTCTGGCATCTCCACCGCGCGCAGTGCCGCAGACGGTGCACGCGAGCGGTTCGCTCACGATGTGCTTCCCGGCGTCGCATCCGCTCTGTCCTCCGCTATCGCAGTGCTCGAAATCGCGAAGGATCCGCGCGTTCGTGAAGCGCTCGGCAAGGCCTCGAAGACCGGGTCGCAGCTTGCTTCGCGCGTCGGCGTGAATGTACCGGTCAAGAAGTCTGCAGGGCCTGGCCGCTACATCATCATCGGCTTCGGCGTGATCGCCGCCATCGGCGTCGCCTACGCCGCCTGGCAGACGCTGCGCGCCGACGACGAGCTGTGGGTTAGTGACGAGCCCGACGAGCTGGACGAGACTCCCGCGAAGTAGCGGTCTACCGCCCGCTGTCGCGATGGAAGCGGATGCCGGCATCCACCATGGCCACCCTCTTGAGTGAGGCGACGGCGGCGAGATCGAACCACGCCGCCCTGTCGGTGCTGCCGTTCGCCTCGTTCTGCAACTCCCCGGAGACGACTCTGGCGGCATAGACGATGCGCAGGGCGTGCAGTGGCGGGGCGCCACTCACGAAGCGGGCGGATGCGGGAATCACCCGGGAGTCGACGCCGATGAGGCCGTCGAGTTGCGCCATAAAACCTGTCTCTTCGAGTATCTCGCGCCGGGCGGCATCCGCCGGGTCCTCGCCGGGATCGATACCGCCGCCGGGCAGCGTCCAACTGGACTTGCCATTCTCCGACCAGTGGGCGAGCAGCATGCGGCCGTCGTCGATGATGACGCCGTAGGCCGCGACACGGATATCCATCTGCCCACCGTATCGACAATCCTTCGATGTCAGCCGAGCGCCTTCCATGCTTGGAGGCTCTGGTAGTCGCTGTGCGCCCCTCACGGCGCGGCCGAGGACTTCATCACGTCGATGCCCGTCCTCGACACTGACAGAATGTTCCCATGACCTCCGCGCATCGCGGCATCCTGACATGACAACTCCCACCGCACTCAACTCAGCACTCCCCTATCTGGCCTGCCCCATCTGTGAGTCACCACTGATCATGGATGCCGCGGCACTCACCTGCGAGCGCAATCACACCTTCAACATCGCACGACAGGGCTACGCCTCGCTGCTGGTCGGCGGTCACTCGCCTCATCTCGGCGACACGACCGACATGGTGCGCGCCCGGCAGGCCTTTCTCGCCGCCGGTCACTACCGGCCGATCGCTGACGCGGTCGCGGAGGCGATCCCTGGCGATTCGAGAGGCCTCTGCGTCGACCTGGCCGGTGGCACCGGCTACTACCTCGAGCGAGTGCTTGAGTTGCAGCCATCCCTCGATGGCCTGGTGCTCGATGCGTCGGTGGCGGCGGTGAAGGTCGCCGCCCGATCCCACCCAAGAATCGCTGCGGCCAGCGCAGACGCCTGGCGTGCGCTCCCAGTTCGTTCGGGCGCGGTCGGCCACATCCTGAACGTTTTCGGTCCGCGCAATGGCCCGGAGATGCGGCGAATTCTCGAGCAGGGCGGAACCGCTCTGATCGTCACTCCACGCCCCAGCCATCTCGAGCAGCTCCGCGAGCGCCTCGGAATGATCGGCATCCAGGATGCTAAGGAAGATCGCCTGGATGCCCAGCTCGCGGGACTCACCCTGGCGGCACGCCGCACCGTGGAGTACACCGCCGCGATCAGTCCCTCCGACGTGTTCAACGAGGTGTCGATGGGTCCGAGCGCGTTCCACGTGAAACCTGCGGAACTCGAGGCGCGCGTGCAGCAGCTCGAACCAGAGACCATGGTCACCATCGCGGTGTCGGTGAGCACCTACCGAAAGAGTTGAACTCCGGATCCATCCGTCGGGGTTGGGGGGGGGGGGGGGGGGGGGGGGGGGGGGGGGGGGGAGGGGGGCCCCCCCCCCCCCCGCCGGGGCGCCGCCCCCCCCCCCCCCCCCCCC
>NZ_JBEPTL010000039.1:0-12339 GCF_040549465.1 Glaciihabitans sp. UYNi722
ATCGACCGCAGACTCATCCGAGAAGGATGGACCCGCTACCGCTGGATCGGACGACCCACCCGCAAACCGTGACCTATTGACGCAATCTCTAAGTCGACGATCGGCTTCGCCGCGAGCCCCGGAACTGAGGTTGATCCGATGTGCTCAACAGCAATGACAATACCTGGAAGCGCCCCCGAATCCGATCTTGATGATCACGAAATACAGCTGGCCAACGGTCGTCATAGCCGACCAGCTCGAGGTGGTGATTCTCAACACCACCAATTAGCTCGACATCCACCACGTCAATCCGCCGCGGGTTTATGTCCTTCGCCATTTCGTCATCCTCTCATCAACCAGGTCTGTGGTGCCCGCATGCCCAACCTTACTGACGCCCACAGGCCGTTACTGGCATCAAGTGTGGACTTTGACGTGATTGTCAATTCTGGCAGCGTAGAAAAACAATCGAATCCGCTGTCCGAAATCCTCAAGGCAGCTCAATCCAGGTCGGACGATCTGACGGTTGGCGTCTCATACCCAGGGTTGATAGCGGAAATCAACCCGGAGGTGGCGGCTACGTGAGGCGCTGATTCCTAGTCTTTGAGGCAGGTGGGAGAATCCCGGTTCGTCGCCTCCGGCGCTCCCACGAACGGGGGACCATGTGGAGCAGATGGGTGTGTGCCAAAGGGCACCCCTTGTGGTCTTGCCAGGGCCTGGACCCTCCCCCGTCACTATCTCTTGGTACTTCGTTATGCCCGGCATCCGGTCGAGATTGCCGACCTTCCCTGACCACCGTTGGTCAAGGGCAACAGCGACACGGAACTCGACCCCGTCTAGACGCGTAGTCCTCACCTGCGATCACGTGGGTGCGATTCATGACAAAGGAGGTGAGCAGCATGGGCAAGAACTACGAGAAGCCGGCGATGGTTAAAGTCGGCAACTTCACGGCCGTCACGAACGCGACCAGAAATGGCAACTGGTTCGACTTCGTCATCGGCTACTACTGGTTCTAACCAACCAGCGGGACCGCGATGACCACAGGAGTGGGGACCGGTCGCGTTCAGCACGGCCGGCCTCCATTCACTATGTTCAGGTTTCTTGACAGTCTCAAAGATTCAAGGAAGTGAAGTCGATGCGATTCATCGTGACAACGGGCGACGAAGATGAAGTCGTCCGGTTGAGCCGTGAAGTCGGTTCTCATTTGGGAAAGGTTCCGATCGTGCACTCCGTGGGGCGCAGTTGGATCATTGGCGAATGGGCAAAGGACGACTTCGTCACTGCCGAGGTCGACGGCCGCGATCTGACTTTGCTCGGACGCGTGAACACAACATCTAGGTTACTTGAGGCCGAGTTGACCGCCTATCGGACTCCGGAGGACGCCTTCACGATCTTCCGACGCTTTTCCGGCTCATATTTCACCATTGTGTCTTGGCCAGGACAGGTGTTGATGTTTGGAACACTTTCCAGCATCCGACAGGTTGCATTCGCAAAACAGCGGTCCCGGACGCTCGCCTCGAATGACGCGGACCTTCTGCGCTCTCTGACCGGGGCCCAACTTGAGACAGATATCCTTCCCCTGCTCCTTGTGAGCTTAAAGCCCCCGGCTACGCTCGCACATCGCAGCCCCTGGCAGGGTATTAAAATCGTCGAGCCGAGTGACGCGTTCTATCTCGATGACACAGGTGCCGCGCGGACTGGCACGCGATGGATGCCTCCACGATCACTGCAATCGCTCGAGGAACTCACTGAACCACTCCGCCGCGCGCTGGTGAACGCAGTAGCTGTTCGGCATCGGACTGGTCCGGTCAGTACCGATTTGTCTGGTGGCATGGATTCGACAACTCTGGCTTTCCTTTCCCATCAACAGCACCAGAACCTCGTTACGGTATTTCAATCGGCTCTCGATCCCAGCAATGACGACCAAGAGTGGGCTCGCTCAGCCCATCGTCACTTGCCCGGTGCGGTGCACATCGAGTTGCATCCCGAACAAACCTCTCCGTGGTATACCGATTGGCTCGCACGACCTGATGATCCTCTCGATATGCCTATGCCCAGTGGGCGGCTCCGCGGCTACCTGACTCAGATCGGTGCGTTGCTTGCGGAACAGGGTTCCACGACGCATCTAACCGGCATCGGTGGTGACGAACTCTTTCACGGTTCGTTTTCCTTGCTTCGCAGCCTCGTACGGCAGTCGCCATTCACGACATTCGGTGCTGTTCGACGGGCTGGGGCTATGGGTCGATGGAAGACCAGTCAGACGTACGGTGCCCTTCTTCGTAAGGAATCCCTACAGAACTGGCTTAAGCGATCAGCGACTGCAATTGGCCGTCATGCTTCGACCGGTCCCAGTGCTGACTGGGAACCGCCACCGACTGTCCCGCCGTGGGCGAGCACTGCGGTAATCGACGCCGTGCGAGAGGCCATCATGCTCGTCGCTGAGGGGATGACCACCGATCTTGACCCGCTGGACTATGAAATGCTGACCCTCGTTGCACTGAACGGAAGCCTGGTGAGGCGTGTTGCACCGATTTTGGGCACCTTCGGCATCTCTTACGAAGCCCCAATGCTGGACGACCACATCGTGGAACTCGCAATGAGCGTGCGACGGAAAGACAGGGTCAGGGCCAACGAATACAAGCCAGTTCTCAACGCGGTCGCCCGTGGCATCGTCCCACCAGAGCTTCTCGGTCGCCAAACCAAAGGCGACTACAGCCGTGAAGCGTATGCAGGGTTGCGCCAGGCACGCCCGGAGATACTGTCGGAGTTCGCGTCGTCCCGCCTGGAAGCACTCGGACTCATCGATATCGACGCATTCCGCAGGTCGATCAGCGGAGTGCACCCAGACACTCGGGCCTTTCAATTCCTCGACCCAACCCTAGCCACAGAAGCCTGGCTTCGTCATGCATCCGTGACAGCACTTCGGGGGACCGCATGAGCACACCCAACTCACCCCTCGCGATTCGGGACGAGATCACCATTACCCCAACCGACGACGGCTCAGTGGTTCTCGATCGGTGCTCAGGTGACTATTGGCAGCTCAACCAGACAGCCACCTTTATCCTTCAACAAATCGCAGATGGTCTAGACGAGCCGGCCATCATTGACTCGCTCACGAGCCTCTATCCCGATGCTCGCGACAGTGTAACCAACGACGCTTCCGCGATCCTGCGCGGTCTGGTCGAGGCAGGCGTGATTCGTGATGAGTGACTCTGTCGTCAACGCAGCACACACGCGTCACATCCCTGTGGCAGAGAGAACCCGCGCAGTAGTCGCTGTCACAGCCGCACGGTTCATCGCCAAGCAGAAACCAGCGAAGCTGGAGCGGACGTTGTCATGGATCCGTGGTGACGCGACATTACCCACCATGCATGACGCGGAACGTGCTCGCGATGCGGTGCTGGCTGTGAGCGTTCGCTGCTCCGGGCATTGGTGTCTTGACCGCTCGGTCGCTATCGCGTTACTCTGCCGCATGCACGGTCGTTGGCCTGAATGGCACAGCGGGATCTGCACAGAACCTTTCCGCGCACACGCCTGGGTTTCCGTCGACGGGCAACCGGTTGGCGAGCCGGAAGTCATCCAACGACTCTTCATTCCCACAATCTCGGTACGCCCGGTGCCCGCAGCATCCGCGATGCCATCGGCTCCATCGCCCCATCCGGCGACGCGACGAGGCCGGCCGGGAGGCGGTAACGGGAGCGCGACGGATAAACAGCGAAGTACAGACCAGCAGGGTTCGATTGCTTCGCTCTGGCAGCGCCTCGGTCGTCAGAGAACGACGTTTGTGCTCGCGTCGCTGCTCAGCATCGTACAAGCGGCCACCTCGCTCGCGCAGCCCCTCCTGGTCGGTTTACTGATCGGCGCAGTTGGCGCTGGCCAAAATATTGTCGGTTTGACCACGCTCCTTTGCGTGTTGCTGATTGCATCAGCGGGGATACTGGGTATTCAACAGTTCATCCTGTCCCGTCTGGCGGAGACCGTTGTCCGGGATAGCCGGAAATCTGTCGTGCGCGCCCTCCTCAACATGCCGTTTGCCTCTCTCCATGCATATCGGCGGGGCGACCTCCTGTCGCGAGCAACGTCCGACACGCTCTTGCTCCGAGCTGCGCTTCTTCAGGGAACCACGCAACTCATCAGCGGCGCAATCACATTCCTCGGTGCACTGATCGCCATGTTTCTAGTGGATCTTTCCCTGCTCGGGATGACTCTCTGCGTGGTTGCGGTCAGCGTGGCGCTTCTCGCGCTTGTCTCACGCCGACTGAAAGCCCTCTCTGTTGCCTCTCAGGAGAGCATTGGGCAGTTCTCGTCCGCAATCGAACGAGCCCTGCAGGCATTGCCAACCATTCGGTCTCTCAACGCGACGCGACAGGAGATCGCCGCGATCGACACCGCGGCTGACAGGACTTGGTCACGAGGCCTTCAGTTCGCGAGCGTCGCCGCGTGGCTTACGCCTGTGACCGGGATCATCATGCAAACATCCTTGATTTTGGTACTTGGTTTCGGTGGCTACCGTGTTGCTCAAGGCACTCTAGCGATCGCTTCGTTGGTCTCATTCATCATGTATCTCGTCATGCTTCTGGGGCCATTGAGTCAGAGCGTCGGCGCGGTCACCGCGCTGAATCAGGCATTTGCAGCCGACACTCGCCTCCACGAGATCGAACTCAATCAGAGCGAGGACGACGAGACGACTCACAACGAGCCGCTTAACGGCCTGCACGTGGCGGACCACCCGGTGGCAACTGTGCCGACGATTGAGTTCCTTTCCGTCAGCTTCCACTATCCAGATAGTGGCCGCATAGGGTGCGACAATGTGGAATCTTCGGAGCCTGTGCTTCAAAATGTTTCTTTCACCGCGTATGCCGGTGAGCGGATTGGGATTGTTGGCCCAAGCGGGGCTGGTAAGAGCACGATCCTCAGCCTGATCGAGCGCTTCTACGATCCCATCCAGGGAGTGGTGCAGATCAACGGCATAGACTCGCGAACCTTGCCGCGGCCCGATGTGCGTGCTCAGGTTGGATACGTGCAGCAGGAAGCCCCCATTCTCGCCGGGTCGATCCGTGACAATCTGCGGCTCGGAGCGCCGCTGGCGAGCGATGAGGATTGTCTGAATGCGCTCCATGAAGTGAATCTACTTTCGCTCGTGGACCGAAGCATCGACGGACTCGACGCCCGTCTGGGTGACCAGGGTGTGAATCTGTCCGGAGGAGAACGTCAGCGCCTCGCGTTGGCGCGGATCATTCTGGCAGATCGCCCAATTCTGCTGCTGGACGAAGCGACCTCACAGATGGACAGCGATAATGAGCTCCACCTGCAGAGTGCGATTGCGGTCGCGTCGCGGAACAAGACCCAAATCGTCGTCGCCCATCGTCTCTCGACGGTCATGGATAGCGACACAATTCTCGTTCTGAGAAATGGACACATCGAGGCTGCGGGGCCACATCGCGAACTTGTCGCTTCGAACGAATTTTATTTCTCCCTCGCAAGTCAGCAGCACCTCGTCTAACTGGGCCGCCAGCCCAGCCTCGTGGGCAGACGAGGAATTAGCGCAGATACAACCGTGGATTGAGGAAGAACGGGTCAAGAGATCATCCCTCGGTTGGCGGCGCGACTGTGGGGGCAATCCCTACCGTTGAGTGAATTCGACCAGATGGAACGGCCGAGGCCGGCGGAAGAGGAGATAATGACGATCGAAGTGCGTTCCCTAAGCAAGAGGTACGGCCGAACATTCGCAGTCCGGAATGTCTCATTCCAAGTTGCACCGGGCACGGTAACAGGATTCCTGGGACCGAACGGTGCGGGCAAATCGACCACCATGCGCTCGATCGTGGGCCTGGACCGCCCCTCGTCGGGTGAGGCCCTTATCGGCGGTCAGCGATACGCCCAGCTCCGCGCACCCTTTCGCGAAGTCGGCACCTTACTCGAGACGAAGTCCGCTCACCGATCACGCACTGCCTATAACCATCTTCGGGCGGTTGCGGCAACCCACGGGATCCGTCGAAGCCGCGTCAATGAGGTGATCGACCTTGCTGGTCTGAGTTCGGTGGCGAACAAACGCGTAGGCGGATTCTCCTTGGGCATGGGCCAGCGGCTAGGGATCGCCGTGGCGTTGCTTGGTGATCCGCGAATCCTGATTCTCGACGAGCCCGTGAACGGCCTCGACCCGGACGGGGTGACCTGGATCCGTGAGCTGCTTCGCTCCCTTGCCGCGGAGGGAAGAACGGTGTTCTTGTCGTCGCATTTGCTTGGGGAACTCGCCCTGATCGCCCATCATGTCATCGTGATCGGTCGAGGTGAAATTATCTCCGACTCGCCGATGGATGCGCTTACCGCGACGACAGAACGCGTGCGTGTGCGAACCGATCAGGTAGAGGCGCTCGCCCGGCTGGTCGCGGGACCTGGCGTGACCAGCGCGGTTATGACGCAGGACACGATTGAGATCAGCGGTCTGAGCAGCGAACAACTCGCCCGACGTTCGGCCAACTCAGGAATCGTTCTCTTCGAAGTTGTCCCGGTGAAGCGCTCTCTCGAAGAGGCCTACATCGAGCTGACCCGGGGAGCGGTCGAGTATCAGGCAAGTTCCGAGAACGAAGACCCGAAATGATTGCCGCCTTGCCGTCGATCGACGACCGAGCACATCTGAGTTTCACCAGAGTCATCGACTCCGAACGGATCAAGTTCACAACCCTGCGTTCGAACCCAGTAACCCTTCTGATCGTGTTCGCCGCCGTCGCCGGGTTGGGCCTGCTGACGGCCGTGGCGGCGGCCGGGGCTAACGATGCTGCCCATCGTGCCGGAATATTGCCAGGTGACCTCCTCGGAAACGTGTCATGGATCCAGATCATCACCGCGATCCTGGGCGTTCTTTTCATCGCATCGGAGTACACCTCTGGCTCGGCCAGAACTACTTTCCTCGCCGTACCCACCCGTGTCCCTGTGTTGCTGGCCAAACTGCTCGTCCTTGCCTGCGCCGTCTTCATCACGGGGGTTGCGGGTGCCGTTGCGGCAGTGCTGGGCGGTACGGCGATCCTTCATCAATCGTCCATCGAGTTGGTATTGGCACCACCGATAACCCTGCAGCTCATTGTGGGAGCGGGCCTGTATTTGGCGACCACTGCTATCTTGTCACTTGCGCTGGGTGCCATCATCCGGAACGTCGTCGGTGGA
This sequence comes from Glaciihabitans sp. UYNi722, assembly GCF_040549465.1. NCBI lineage: Bacteria > Bacillati > Actinomycetota > Actinomycetes > Micrococcales > Microbacteriaceae > Glaciihabitans > Glaciihabitans sp. UYNi722. The sequence continues at coordinate 7,141 of NZ_JBEPTL010000039.1, forward strand.
ATCCTTGCCGCCATCGGCCTCCTGCTGGTGGCACCACTTCTGCTCGGCATCGTCCCGGTCGACTGGATCCACCGGGCGGCATCCTTCCTCCCCGCCCCTGCCGGACAGCTCATCCTCGCCCCAGAAAACGTGGGTGCCGCCCTCACCCCGTGGGGCGGATATCTCGTCCTTCTAGCGTGGACAGTCTGCGCCACCATCCTTGCCGCGATCCTGTTGGTCGGACGCGACGTATGACACTCAAACGAAAGGACACCCCTATGACACTCACAAACACCTCGACTCCTGCAGCAGGCAACGCCACCCTGATGCGTGCCACCCTGTCGGAAGTAATCAAGCTTGCGACTTTGCTCTCGAACAAAATCCTGGCCGGAATCGCACTGCTCATGATTGCCGGGTCCGGTGCTCTCTCGGCGCTCGCGTTGACAACCCGAGCAAGCAACCCGAAGTTCGCTCAGGAGACGATCACCGCCAACCCGTTACAATTCGTCGACAGTGTGCTCTGGGCACAAGTTATCATCGCCATCCTCGCGGTGCTCAGCGTGACCAACGAATACGTTTCGGGACAAATCAAACTCTCTCTACTGGCAACACCAACCCGTATCCCGGTACTTGCGGCCAAGACCATCGCCGTGGCATCGGTCGCGTTTGTGATTGGCGCAGTTGGTGCGCTGCTTTCGCTGTCTATATCCCTGCCGATCATCGGCAGCACGAGGATCGTCTACAACCTCGACCCTGGAGTTGCGGTAGGCCTCATTCTGGGTTCTGGTATCTATCTCGCAGCAATCGCAATCCTGTCCACCGGCCTAGCGATGATCCTGCGAAATGTCATCGCCGCGCTCGCCGTTACGATTCCCCTCATCACCATCCTTCCTGCGATTCTCTCGTCCATACCCATCGAGCCGGTCCGAGAGGCAGTGAGCTTCTTCCCCACGATCGCAGGGCGCATGATCATTTCGAACATGAATACGAGCGTGCCCCTCACGCCCTGGGGAGGGTACTGTGTTCTCCTCGCCTGGGCCGCCATTGCTTGGGCGCTTGCTGCATTCCTCCTCTGGCGACGCGATGCATGAAACCGACCGGTGACACACAAGTTTTGATACGCAATACCGTGTCAGGAGAGAATTGACTTCTAGCCGAAGGACAGATCACGCAATGGACACGCTGAGGATGGAGGCGCAGGAACTCGCGCAGCCATCGTGGCCTCCCTGGGAGTGGCTATCCCGGCGTCCGATCATCTTCGACTGGGTTGTCGTGCTGGCATCCGTCGTACCGCCCCTGATCGCGCTGGTCTTCACAGGCGATTACCGGGCATGGCTGGGCTACCTCACTTTGACGGTAACTGCCATTGCCCTGTTCTGGCGCCGCAAATCCCCGCTTGCGGTCCTCACGATCGTCGTCATCGCCAGCAGCCTCAGCCCGCTGGCACGCCCTGGCTTCGGCTACCCGATGATCCCGTTTGCGTTTGCCCTCTACGCCGTCGCTTCTCTTCGTCCCTTCAGCCGGGCCGCGATCGGCTACGGCATCGGGATACTGATCCCGTTAGCAGTATCTGCGGCTCAGCTCATCTTGGGCTTGGATACCGCGTGGCCAACACTCCTTGACCCATTCGCGCTTCTTGCCCTCGCGCTCGGGCTTGCCGTCCGCAACCGCCGCCAGCGCCGGATCGCGCTCACCGAGCTGGTCAACGAGCGGATCGAGAACGCCGCCATCATCGAACGCGCCAAGATCACCGCGGAAATGCACGACGTCGTCGCCCACTCCATCACCATCATGATCGCCCTCGCAAACGGCGCATCCGTCGGCTGGCAAAAACACCCACAGCGTGCAACAGAAGCCCTGGACAGCATCGCCTCAGTCGGTCGCAGCGCTCTGACTGACATGCACCGGATACTCCAACTGCTCAGTTCCACGGACACGGACCTCGCGGAAAACTTGCACGAATCGGGACATAACCTTCCAACCTTGGAAGAGCTCGCCGAAGTTTTCCGCATCGCTGGGCTACAAGTTAACCTGGTCCGCACGGGCACTCGCCTACCTGATGACACCGCACTCGCATTGACGATCTATCGCATCGTGCAGGAGTCTCTAACGAACATCCTTAGACACGCACACAATGCAACCCACGCCGATGTGGAGATCGCGATCACTAACGACGACGTGGACATCACCGTCATCGACGATGGCGCTTCCCAGAAGCCGCCAAATATACTCGCTGCAGGACAAGGTCTTATCGGCATCCGCGAACGCTCCGCAAGCTACGACGGCTCCAGCGATGCGGGGCCTCTCCCCGTCCGCGGCTGGAGGACCCACGCCCGGCTTTACCTGAAACAACCGGGGTAGTTTATGACTGATCCGCGCTCGCAGGAGATCAGCGTCATCGTCGTCGACGATCAACCCCTCGTCAGAATGGGCAACTCGCTTGTCCTCGACACAGCCGAAGACATTCACGTCGTTGGCGAAGCCGCGAGCGGCGAACAAGCCATAGCTCTGACAGCCCTACTTGCGCCTGACGTTGTCCTCATGGACGTCCGCATGCCCGGTATGGGCGGCCTCGAAGCAACCCGACACATCACAAGGACACAACCCGACACACGCGTCATCGTCCTGACCACCTTCGACCTGGACGAATACGCGTTCGGTGCCCTCAAGGCTGGCGCTAGCGCGTTTCTCCTCAAGAGCACGACACCTACCGCGTTAACTGAAGCTGTACGCATCGTGGCTGCCGGAGACGCAGTGGTTGAACCTCGAATCACACGCCAGCTCATCGATGCCTACTCGGGCCAACGCTATTCCGAACCCGGCCAGCACCCGGGACAACCATCCCAGTTGTCGGACCTCACTCCGCGCGAATTCGATATCTTTCTCGCCATCGGCAGTGGGCTATCGAACCCGGAAATCACTAACGAACTCAACCTCTCCTCCGCAACAGTGAAAACACACATCAACCGGATCTTTTCAAAGCTCCAACTCCGCGACCGTGTCCAAGCCGTCATCCTTGCTTACGAATTGGGCTTGGTCGGACGAGATCCCATCGGATGAGAGTCGTCCTTGTTCCCAACATCGAAGTCGTATTCCAACCTCATCGCCGGCTGCCACAACCTGATGAAGCTGTTCAGCGAACGAGTCAAGGTCACCGCAGTGGCCGCCGCACCGGGAGCCTGACGGAAGCCGGAGCCCTCGGCCCCCTGCCCGGTCAGCCGGCGACCCCTCAGAGCCGGCCGCACCAGCCCTGCATCTCGATAACCGTGCCCACAAAACGCCAGGCCGTTGGAACCAAGTCAGCGGCCACGAACCCGCCATCAACCAACGACGCGATTACTGACCCGCGCCCTTACCAAATCGCGACGGCCACTGACCGAGGTCTGCAATGTGTAGCGCTTCGTCTCGCATCGTCGAGAAACAGCACACCAAACCGGCTCTTCGCAATCCGGGGTGTAGTCGGGGTCTGAATCCGCCGGATTCGAGGGGTCACGCGTCGGTGGGAATACGGCCGCGCCACCCAGCAAGCGACCGTAAGCGGGACCTCCAGTGGGAGCGTTATGGAAGGCGCCGGCGGAAGAAAACCCGCCGGTACCCGTCCTGGCTGGAGCGATGTGTCTCGATGAACCCGTGATGGGAATAGTAAGTGAGGTTCTCGGTCATCGCCTCGTTCGTGTAGAGACGCAACTCTCCCAGGCCCGTTTCGGTAGCGTCGAGTTCCGCCCGACCCAGGAGCTGGCTGCCGATCCCGTGCCCTTGCTCTGCGGGGAGCACCGCGATGTTCTCGATGAGGAGGTAGTGCCTCATCGGCCGAGTGACGAGTAGGCCGACCGGATGGTGCGGGCGTTCCATCAACCACACCCGGGCGGTGGTGATGAGAGTCTCGTAGTCCGCCCCCATCGGGGCGGGCTCCCGTCCGATCCGGGTTACGTACATCTGATACGCAGCTCGTGCCCACCCGTTAATGCGTCGGCGTCCGCGACACCAGCGCGACGCACCCGCACCCCGTCGTCCACTCTCCGATCGTACCGATACGAAGCCACCGAAATTCGGACATCTAAATCGAGAGGATCTGAACTTCGAAGGCGGAATCACCCAACGAGTGCGCTGTTAAGATCGAGGTTCCGTGACGGAACAAGTGCCCGTAAGCAGGCGGGCACGCATTCCACGAGCGAGCTCGCCGAGCTGTTCAACGTTGCTCGCTCCACCGTCTACCGAACCGTTCAACGACATCCCTCGACCACTGAAGCACACCTTCGCAGGCTCCCGTTGCCGAGCCAAACAACCCTGCAACGGGAGAGCCAGAGCGGCAAATATAGGACAAATGATCCGACTGTCGGGCCTGCCGTGGGACGTTTCTCATGGGAAGGGTCAATGGTAATTCACACACCCTCCGATGGCCGACGCGACGATAGAACAGCGTTGGATACACTCGGTAAATGGCTGAGTACATCGAAGACTGTGACGTATATGCTGCATCGTCGTATGCGGTCGCTGTATCACACGGTCATCGCATAAAGCAGAAGGTCAATCTCAAGGCGCGGGTCGACACGGAAACCGGCGAGGTCACGTTCTACGTGCCACTGGACACGATCGACACTTTGCGCGACTAATCGCCGGTCTCGCCGGTCAGCCAAGATCGTGTATCGATTGCGGCCCGGTGATGTCATGCGGTTCGATAGACCAACGCTCAGCGCGACAGGCGACGCGCACTTACTGCTGAGCGCGCCGGCGTGCTCGCAACAGGAGGACGAGCGCGATGATTGCCACCGCCGGAACAATCAGGGCGTCTGAGATGAAGCGGTCATGAGCTTGTTCGGAAAGAGGCAGGCCCAGGGCGATGACGGCCGCCATGGGTGCGGCCACGATGGCGAAAACGGACTCGCCGAGAAACGCGGGCCGCAACCGTGCAAAAAGTCGCTCGATCGAGCTGTCCGGGCCGCCGCGTCGGTTCGAGTAAATGAACGCGAGCGACTGCGAGAGGATGAGCCCGAACAGCGTGAGCGACCAGAATCCGTTGATGATCCCGCCGACGAGGAAGCACGTTGACGGTCCCCAGAATCCGACGATCTGCACCTTCATGAAACGGTTGACGTCAGCCTTCGTCGCGGTCGCGTAAGCCCGGTGTTGACGCCGTTCGAAAACAGGGCCAGAAACGCCAATTGAAAATAGGGCCACCAACCATCATGGAAGGTGATCAATATGGACAATTGGGCAGAG
>NZ_JBEPTL010000040.1:0-11809 GCF_040549465.1 Glaciihabitans sp. UYNi722
GAATCGTCCGGGAACCACTCCCGAAACTCCTGAAACGTCCGCGGATAATCCACACCGCCAACAGGCTCTTCGCTCACCAAACAAATCTACTGCACCCAAGCAGACATGCAGAACATGTGTTCGAATGTCCAGCGCTCAGCGCTCAGTCAGGTCAGGCAGGGAAGGCGACGCCCGTCAGCCGCTCTGACACGTCCCAGAGTCGGGCAGAGGCCGCGTCGCTGAGGGCTCGCTTCGGAATGGCGGCGAGCTTCGGCGCTCCGGTGAGTTCTGAGAAGCCGCCTGGTCCCCAGTAGGTGCCGCCTGCGGTATCCGCGCTCGTCGAGGCGTACAGCGCGGGCAGGATGCCCTGCGGTATCTGCTGCCAGAGCCGGCCGATGCGATGACTCGCCGTGTTGAGTCGCTGCAGCAGCGGAGAGCCGTTGCCGCCGTGGGTCGGACCCGTCACCTGCAGGTTGGTCACCGTCGCTCCGGGGTGGGCGGCGGTACTACGGATACTCCAGCCGCCAGCGAGACTGCGCTTTTCCAGTTCGCGCGAGAACATCAGCGTCGCCAATTTCGACAACCCGTAGGAGCGTGAGGGACTGTAGCTCCTCTCGCTCTGCAGGTCGGCCCAGTCCAGACGACCCGCGCGTGCCAGGATGCTGCTCAGCGAGAGCACCCGAGGGGCATCGGCCGCGCGCAACAGCGGTAGCAGATGGGCGGTGAGGGCGAAATGGCCAAGATGGTTGCCTCCGAACTGTAACTCGAAGCCGTCCTCTGTGGTGTCGCGCTTCGGAGGCATCATGATTCCCGCGTTGTTCAGCAGGAAGTCGATCGGGCGGCCCTCGGCGTTCAGCGTCTCACCGAGGGCGGCGACGCTGGCGAGCGACGACAGGTTGAGATCGCGGATGCTGAGCCGAGCCTCCGGAACCTCCCGGCGTATGCGAGCGATGGCATCCTCGCCCTTCGCGCGGTTGCGGATGGCCAGGATCACCTCGGCGCCTGCTCGGGCATAGCGCGTGGTGAGACCGAAGCCGAGGCCGCTGTTAGCCCCCGTGATGACGGCGAGTTTTCCAGTGAGATCGGGGACATCGACGTCGGCGAGAGTGCGTGTCATGGTGTGCTCTTCGGGGTTTGTGGCGGCCGTGGCGGACCGGGAGGAAAAGAGCACAGCATAACCCCTGTATCCTTGTAGTCTGTGCAATTTAATGGGCGGGCAAAACGTTGAAGTGTTTGAGGTTCGAAATCGGAGCCTGAGAAGCTGTCCACTCATCGAACGGTAGAATCCCGGCCGTTCATGTTCCCGTCTGCTTTCTTGCATGGTCGCGAGTGCGGCATCCGATGCGGTCCGGTTTTTGGCCTCGACTAGCGGCGATCCGCTATCGACACACAATTCAATGATTGAAGGCAGTAACGCATGATTTTTCAGGTTGGCGAGACGGTCGTGTACCCCCATCACGGCGCAGCGACGATTACCGCGGTCAAGACACGCACCATCAAGGGCGACGACAAGCAGTACATCACGCTGAACGTACATGCGAGTGACCTCACCATCGAACTCCCCGTCGAAAATGTCGAGCTCATCGGCGTGCGCGACGTCATTGACAGCGCCGGCGTCGAGGCGGTCTTCGAGGTGCTGCGCAGCGACATCGTCGAAGAGCCAGGCAACTGGTCACGCCGCTTCAAGGCCAACACCGAGAAGATGGGCAGCGGAAGCGTCTATCGCGTGAGCGAGGTCGTGCGCGACCTGTGGCGTCGCGACCAGGACCACGGCGTCTCCGCCGGCGAGAAGCGCATGCTGCTCAAGGCACGCCAGATTCTCATCTCGGAGCTCGCGCTGGCGCAGAACTCCAGCGACGAAGAAGCCTCTGCCGTTCTCGACGAGGTGCTCTCGACAGTTTCGGTCTAAGCACTCCAAGCCGAGGCGCTACCAGCCGAGCGTTCCCGGTTCGCCCTTGAAAGGGCCGACCACACGCGAGGTTATCCAGCCACCGTAGAAGTCACCGGCCTGCGGCGTCACGCGCTCGCCGGCGACTTCGCAGTCGTCCACCGCGGACGGATACACAGCTACGCGGTCGCGCAAACTTTCGTAACCACGACTGGGCGTGGGGTAGTACCACGCCGCCGCCTCAGCCACGACGGTACCCCCGCGCACCGAGAGGTATTTCGCTGCTCCCTTGAACTCGCAGAAACTCGCACCCTTCGCCGGTTCGAGAGCGCCATCGATAAAAGCGGTTCGCGGCAGGTAATAGACCGGCGGATGACTCGTCTCGAGCACTCGTATGGCATCCGTGGTGTCCACTATTGTGACCCCGTCCAGCCGCACCACGATCCGGTCGCTGCTCTCCTCTACCCGCGGCGGACGAGGATAGTCCCAGACGGATTCCTGTCCTGGGCCCGGCATGATTGGCGCGATTCGCATGTCGACCATTCTGCGCGGAGAACCTGCGAACTCCAGCGGAGGAAGTCGGCGATGAGCGCTCGGCGGGCTATATGCCTGTTTCGAGTCCCCACCGGGGCTATGTGAGTTCTTTGTCAACAAGTGCGCCCTGAGATGAACGGCAGGTAACAGCTCCCTGAAAAAAGACTGAAATACCAAACTACTTTGGTGCCCGCCCCGAAGTCTGGGCATGTCGATCGCAAAATACCCCCAGATGAGGGACGTGATCACCCCCGGTGTAGCTCGTCTCCGGCGTCGTCTACCCGAATTGCTGTCCTTCGGCGGTGTCGGCGCCCTCGCCTTCATCGTCGACGTCGGAATCTACAACGTGTTGCGTTTCGGTCCGATGTCGAATCAGATCATCACTGCCAAGGTGATTTCTGTCGCCCTCGCGACGATCGTGGCGTGGCTCGGCAACCGCTACCTCACCTTTCGCGCTCGACGCGGTCGCCCGGTTCTCCGCGAGGCGGTTCTCTTCGGCGTCTCCAACGTGATCGGCCTCGCCATCTCCGCCCTGTGCCTCTTCGTGTCGCACTACCTGCTCGGCTTCACCACCCCTTTGGCCGACAACATCGCTGGCAACGTCGTCGGGCTCGTACTCGGCACCACGTTCCGCTATTTCGCTTACCGCTCGTTCGTGTTCCGTACCCCGACTGGAGACCCCCACGATGAACTGGCTTTACTCCCTCCCTCTCGCAGATAGCCCCATCCTTCCCCCCTCAACGCAGGTCCCAGAGGCACCGGCTCCCAACCGCGGCGACCTTGGCCAGCTGCCCACCCTGAGTCTTCCCGAAGGCAACAGCATCGACTGGCTCGGTGTTCTCGGTCTCGCTGCACTCGTTCTCGTGGCTATCGGGCTGACCGCCATCGCGCTCACCACTCTCTGGTGGATGCTGCATGCCTGGAAGTCGGACGGCAACCTCAAGCGCACCGCGTTCTCCGAACACCCGCTCGACCCCGCACACTCCTTCACGCTCCTGGTTCCCGGCAGGCACGAGGAGGAGGTCATGGGGCAGACCCTCGATGTACTGGCAAGCCAGACCCATCCCGACTTCGAGATCATCGCGATCGTCGGAGACGACGACCCCGGTACCGATCGAGTGGCGCGGGAGGCAGCGGCGCGGCATCCGGGCATCATCAGGGTGATCGTGGACGACAGCGTCCCAAAGAACAAGCCGAAGGCGCTCAACCGGGCGCTTCCCTTCGCTCGCGGCGATGTCATCGGCGTCTTCGATGCCGAGGACGAGGTGCACCCGGAACTGCTGCGTCTCATCGACTCCCGCTTCAGCGAGACGGATGCCGCGGTGGTGCAGGGCGGCGTGCAGCTGATGAACTTCAGGTCCAGCTGGTGGTCGCTGCGCAACGTGCTCGAGTACTACTTCTGGTTCCGGTCTCGCCTGCACTTCCATGCCGGAGCGCGCTTCATCCCGCTCGGCGGCAACACCGTCTTCGTGCGCAAGGAATGGCTCGAATTCACCGATGGCTGGGATGCCGAATGCCTCGCCGAGGACTGCGAGCTCGGAGTGCGACTCTCCAGTGCCGGTGCCAAGGTGGTCGTGGCCTACAGCCCCGAGGTGGTCACCCGCGAGGAGACCCCGGGAACGCTCAAGTCGCTCTATAAGCAGCGCACGCGCTGGAACCAGGGCTTCCTGCAGGTGCTCGCGAAGGGGGAGTGGAAGAAGCTTCCGACGCTGAAGCAGCGGCTGTTCGCCCGCTACATCCTGGCGATGCCGTTCCTGCAGGCGATCACCGGACTCATGATCCCGCTCTCGCTCGCCCTAATCTTCTTCGTGAAGGTGCCGACGATCATCGCGCTGATCACCTTCATCCCGATCGCGCCGACACTCATCACCGTCACTGTCGAGATCGCCGGGCTCAGCGAGTTCGGTCGGATCTACGGCGAGAAGGTGCGGATGAGGGACTACGCACGCCTGATTCTCGGTACCTTCCCCTTCCAGATCTTCCTCGCCGCGGCTGCGGTGCGATCGGTGTTCCGGCAGATCCGTGGCGAGAACGGCTGGGAGAAGACGGAACACACCGGCGCCCACCGCGATGCCGCCGAGATCGTTGCCGAGCCCGAACTGGTGGGTGCGGGCCGATGACGAGCACTGTTTCGCACGGGTCGGCGCTCGCCGATCGTCTGGTCTCCGTGAGCCATACTTCGTCGGCGGCCGTGTCGTCTTTCCTCCGCCGGCACCGCCGCTCGCTGGTCTGGCTGACGCCGGTGCTCGTCGTCGCGGCCGTCGCATCCTTCATCAACATGGGTGGCTCACCGCAGCGCATCGACGACGAAGGCACCTACACGGCGCAAGCGTGGGCGATCAATGCGCTGCACGAACTCGCTCACTACACGTTCTGGTACGACCATCCGCCGCTTGGCTGGTTACAGATCGCTGGCTACACCCAGCTGACCGGCGCATTCGGACGCTACGACGTCTCGGTGCTCGCTGCGCGTGAAGCCGTGATCGTGATGTCGTTGATCGGTGTCGTTCTGCTCTGGGCGCTCTCCCGGCGACTCGGGCTGAGTCGGCCCGCGAGTGCGGTCGCAGCGCTGATCTTCGCCCTGTCCCCGCTGGCCGTGCAGTATCACCGCACGGTCTACCTCGACAACGTGGCTACCCCGTGGTTGATCGCAGCCTTCCTTCTCGCGCTCAGTCGGCGCCAGCAGTTGGCCGGTTTCGCCGCATCCGCCGCCTGCTTCAGCATCGCGGTTCTCAGCAAGGAGACCTTCCTGCTGGCGCTGCCGTTCCTGGCCTGGACGATGATCCGCAACGCTCGCCCCGAGACGCGTCGCTACACGCTGGCTGTCGCCTCGAGCGTGCTCGTGCTCGTCGGCTTCAGCTACGTGCTGCTCGCACTCATCAAGGGGGAGCTGATCCCCGGGTCCGATCGAGTCAGCCTGATCAGCGGTGTCGGCTTCCAGCTCGGTTCGCGAGCGAGCAGCGGTTCGATCTTCGATCCCGGCAGTCTTATCGTGCGCACTTTCTCGATCTGGTGGCACCTCGATCCGGTGATCATGGTGCTCGGAAGTCTCGCTTCCGTCACCGCGCTCTTCGTGAAGAAGATGCGTCCGATCGCGGCGATGATGGTCTTTTTGCTGCTCTTCATGTTCCGTCCCGGCGGTTACCTGCCGGTGCCCTATGTGATCATGCTGCTGCCCTTCGCGGCGCTGCTGATCGCCTGGGTCACCGATGTCGCCGTCGGCGCTGTCCGTCGACGCTCGAAGCGCGGGGTGCGTCCGATAGCCTGGCTGGTCATCGCCAGTCTGGCTGCAGCAGCGGCCGTACCGCTCTGGACCGTACAGCTGCGTGGCCTGTTCCACGCTGACCTCGACCAGCCGTTGAGGAGCGCGGAACAGTGGGTCGACACCAACGTCGCCCACGACAACCGGTTGATCGTAGACGACGCCATGTGGGTCGACTTCGTGCGTGCCGGATGGCGGCGTGACAACGTTGTCTGGTACTACAAGATCGACACCGATCCGGCCGTCGAAGCCCAGTCCCCGCGGGGCTGGAAGGATTCGGACTACATCATCACGACGGACTCGATGCGCACCTTCCCCGACGGTTTTCCGCAGGTGAAAGCCGCCCTGCAGAACTCGGTCGTGGTCGCCTCGTTCGGCCAGGGCACCCAGGCCGTCGACATCCGTCGCATCGAACCTCAGGGAGCAGCGGCTGCCAAGAAGGATGCTGCCTCAGCAACCCAGCTGCAGGCGGACGCTGGCAAGCAGCTCACGACCAACACCGGTCTGAAGCTCTCGACGGCCGACCGCAACCTACTGACGGGGGGCCAGGTGGATGTTCGCATTCCTCTCGCCCTCGGAAGCCAGCTGGCTGCGGCATCCGTGCAGATCGACGGATTCCCGATCGTGAGCGGCGAAGACAACAAGCTGCGCAGGCAGGTCGTGGTCACAGCCATCGGCGGCAAGCCCGTCGTCGACGGCGACAAACTCACCGCAACCGCCCGCGACTTCGTCGCCGGCCTTGTCGGCGACTATGCCCCATCCTCCGTCAGCGCGACAAACGGCTCACTACTCATCACCTACCCGGCTGACCCCTCAGTCGCCGTCATCCAGTAACTCAACGAAGGAGAATCCCCCATGAAAAAACTCCAGGTTCCAGGACTCATCCGCACGGCAGTCGTCGTCGCGGCGCTGGCGGCCGCCTCCATTGCGGTGGCCTCACCGGCCACGGCTGCGCCCACCCCGACGGCGGCCGGCACCACAGACGGTTGGATCCGTATCGCTCACCTCTCGCCCGACACGAAAGCCGTCGATGTGCGCCTGACGGCGCTCAGCGGCGGCGCGGCTCTCTACGAACTCGACAATGTCGCCTACGGCGCCGTCTCGCCCTACAAGAACATGGCAGACGGCGTGTACACGATCTCGATGGTTCCGGCGGGTTCGAAGGTCACCGCCAAGCCCATGATTAGTTCCTCGGTGAAAATCGAGCAGGGGCGAACCGTCACCGTGGCGGCCTACGGGGCCAACAAGAATCTCACGGTGAAGGTCTTCACCGACGACCTGACCTCGCCGGCACCCGGCCAGGCCCGCATCCGGCTGATCCAGGCCTCGACGGTCGCCAAGAGCGTGGATGTCACCACCACTACCGGCGTGCAGATCGCCGACAACGCCAAGGGTGGCACCGCGACCGGTTACGCAGAGGTCGCGGCAGGACCGTGGACCCTCGCGCTCAAGGCGTCGAAGATCAAGAACAGCGCGGCGGTGAATCTCGCGAACGGCAGCGTCACGACGCTTCTCGTTCTCGACAACGCCTCCGGCGGCCTGACAGTGAAGCCGGTGCTGGACAGCGCGGCGGTCGGATCCGCCCCTGTCGGCGGCGTTCAGACCGGTGGCGGCTACCTCGCCATGCATCACCTGGACGGCTTTGAGACCGTCGGGCAGTCGACACGATGACCGTCACTCGGCGGCGTGTGGTCGTGACGGCCGCAATCGTAGCTACCGTAGCCACCGCCGCGGTGGCGTGGCTGGCAGTCGGTAGCCCCGGCCTACCGCACTCCCAGCCGATGGCTGTCGGCCGCACCGATCCCTCGATCGTACCCACAGCCATTGCAAACACAGACCCGAAGGCTCTCGGCGAGGATTTCCTCGACAGCTGGGTGAGCGACGGACGGGTCATTCGCCGCGACCAGGGTTCGGACACGGTCAGCGAAGGTCAGGCCTACGGACTCCTCATCGCGGTATCGGTCGGCAGCGAAAAGCAGGTCGACTCGATCTGGAAATGGACGAAGACGCACCTCCTTCGAGATGACGGCCTGCTGGCCTGGCGATGGTCGGGTGGCAAGATCGTTGACCAGCAGCCGGCATCCGACGCTGATCTCGACACCTCACGTGCCCTCGTACTCGCCGGCTCGAAATTCGATCGGCCTGACCTGACAAAGGCCGGTATGACGATGGCCGGGGAGATCGCCGACCGGCTCACCGTGGAGACCTCACTTGGGCGCATCCTGCTGCCCGGTCTCTGGGCTGCTCAGAGCGAGCCGTACGCCTACAACCCCAGCTACGCCTCACCCGTCGCGTTCGCCGTCCTGGCCACAGCCACGAAGGACGCACGCTGGGACGAGGTTGCAAAGGGAACCCAGGCCGTGACCGACAAACTCCTGCAGGCCACCGCGCTTCCGCCGAACTGGGCGCAGGTGCACGCCGACGGTCAGGTGGACGCCATGCCGGGCCCGGCAGGCGTCGGCGACGCCGTGAGCTACGGATACGACGCGGAGCGTCTCGCACTTCGCTACGCGGAATCCTGTACGCCGGCCGACGAGGCACGCGCGGCTCTGCTCTTCCCGACCCTGGACCGCACGAAGACACTCACTGCGGTGCTGGATCTCGGGGGCGGCTCGCTGACCACCGACAGGCATCCGCTGGCCTACGCCGCCCGCGCGGCATCCGCTGCCGCGGCGGGCAAGGATGCCGACGCCAACGATGATCTCGCTCGGGTCGTGACGCTGTCGAACTCCACGCCCACCTACTACGGCAAGGCCTGGACCGCGCTGTCGATGAGCATGCTCCGGCAGAAGACCCTCGGTGGTTGCGCACCATTGGCAGGGGGCACCCGATGAGACGGATGCTGAAAGGTCCACTCTGGGCCTGGATCATCGGAGCGGCGGTGCTGGTGGCCGCACTGGGAGCGACGGGTGCTGCGGTCGTGGCATCCACCTCGGCTCCGACGGCGAGTTCCGCGTCACCGAGCCCACGGGAGGGCGATGCCGGGGGAGTGCAGGACCCGGTGTCGACCGCGACGAATCCGCCGGCACCCGGAGTCGTGGTCACCCACGTCGACATTCCCGACATCGGGGTCTCCAGCGACCTCGAACTTCTCAACCTGGACGGGAACGGTGCGCTGCTTCCACCCGTCGGTTTTGCGAAGGCCGGCTGGTACCAGGGCGGCGTGCTGCCAGGGGACGTCGGCCCGGCCATCATCGCCGGCCACGTCGACTCAGCCCACGGCCCGGCGATCTTCGCGCATCTGGGCGATGTGCAGCCAGGGTCGAAGATCACGGTGACGCTGTCCGACGGTCGGGCGCTCACCTTCGAAGTGCAGAAATCCGAGAAATCGCTCAAGACGCAGTTCCCCACCAGCGACGTCTACGGCAACGTGCCGACGCCGCAGCTCAGGGTCATCACGTGCGGTGGTCCCTTCGACCCCAGGAGCGGTCACTACACCGAGAACCTGGTGCTCTTCGCCACGCTCGTCAGCTGACATCGATCGCAGATAAGGAACCCGAAATGCTCGAAACACTTGTCATCGTTCCCACCTACAACGAAAAAGAGAACCTGGAACCGATTGTCGATCGGATCCTCGCCGCGTCGCGCCACACCGACATCCTGGTCGTGGACGACAACTCACCCGACGGCACTGGTGACCTGGCCGACGAACTCGCGCTGCGGTATCCGGAGGTCAACGTGCTCCACCGTGCCGTCAAGGACGGCCTGGGCGGTGCCTACCGTGCCGGCTTCGCCTGGGGACTCGATCGCGGATACTGGGCGCTGGTGGAGATGGATGCCGACGGCTCGCACCACCCGGAAGACCTGCCGCGCATGATCGAACTCCTGGCAGAGCACGACCTCGTTCTCGGCTCCCGTTGGGTTCCGGGCGGAAAGGTCGAAAACTGGCCGATGCGCCGGCAGCTGCTCAGTAAGGGCGGCAGCGCTTTTACGCGGGCTGCCCTCGGCATCGAGGTGCGCGACGCGACGGGCGGATACCGGGTGTTCAGCGCCGACGCACTGCGGCGACTGGAACTCGGCGGGGTGGCGAGCCAGGGCTACTGTTTCCAGGTCGACCTGCTCTGGCGGGCGCTCGAGCACGGCCTGCGGGTGGTCGAGACGCCGATCACCTTCACCGAGCGGGTCGTCGGCGAATCGAAGATGAGCGGCAGCATCGTGATCGAGTCACTTCTGCGCGTCACCGCCTGGGGGTTCAAGCGCCGTGCACGGGCCGTGGCCGGCCTGGTCGGCGAAGGTCGACGCCTTCCATCGGTTCGGGCGAGCTACCACCGCGTGCTTCCCAACTCCAGGATGCGCGACTGATCTATCGAGACTGCAACCACGAGAGTCGCCACATTGCCCCTGCAGATCTGTGATTAGGGCCACTTGGCGACTCTCGGTGCGCAGCAGTCGGTAGCAAGGCGGCGGACGGATTTCGTCTACTCTCGAGAAGCAACGGGAGAGGAGACGTATGAATGATTCCGTTCTGACCATCATTTGGATCGTCTCCTTCGTGCTGGTCACGGTCGCCGTCACCGGGTTCTCCCGCAGAATCGGCTGGTCGGCACCGATCGCGCTCGTCGCTGTCGGGGCGATCGTCTCCTTCATCCCCGGTGTGCCCCAGGTGGTGATCGAGCCAGACCTGATTCTCTACGGGCTGCTGCCGCCGCTACTCTTCGCGGCAGCCATCCGCACCTCCTTCGTCGATGTGCGGGCCCGCGGCGACAGCATCTTCACGTTGTCCGTCGGGCTCGTCGCGTTTACGGTCGTCGCCGTCGGATTCTTCACCTGGCTGCTGGTTCCGGCGATCACTCTCGCGACGGGCTTCGCCTTCGCCGCCGTCGTCGCGCCGACGGATGCGGTGGCGATCACCGCGATCTCCGGTCGTCTGCGTCTTCCGCGACGCCTGGTCACCATCCTCGAGGGCGAGAGCCTGTTCAACGACGCGACGGCGCTTGTGGCTCTCGCCGCCGCCATCACCGCCATCGTCGGAACGCTCAATCCGTTGGCCGTTGCCGGGGATTTCGTGCTCGCCGTGGTGGTGGGCGTAGCCTTCGGTTTCACCGTCGGCTACGCGCTAACCGCCATCCGCAAGCTGCTGCACGCCCCGGTGCTCGACACCAGCCTGTCGCTGGTGACGCCGTTCATCGCCTTCATTCCCACGCAGCTCCTGCACGGATCCGGCGTGCTGGCCGTAGTGATCGCCGGCCTTATCGTCGGGCAGAGCGCGCCCGTGGTGCAGTCGGCGCGCGCTCGGATCGCCGAGACCCTCAACTGGCGCACCATCCGCTTCCTGCTCGAGAACTCAGTGTTCCTGTTTATCGGGCTCAACCTCGCCGGCATCCTGCGCGGCGTGACGCAGTCGGGCCTCGGCCTCTGGCAGACGATACTGATCTGCGTTGTCACCCTCCTGTTCCTCACCTTCGCGCGATTCGTGTGGGTTGCGATGCTCACCGTGATCTATCGCTTCGGCCCCCGTCGTCTCCGCGCGCGATCGTGGACCTGGAACAACGCCATCGCGATCAGCTTTGCGGGGCTCCGTGGAGTGGTCACGCTCGCGGCCGTCTTCCTCCTGCCTCCGGTGCCCCAGCGGCCATTCCTGCAGTTCCTCGCCTTCGTGGTGGTGGTCGGAACCCTCCTCCAGGGCCTCGCGCTGCCCTGGGTCATCCGACGGCTCAGGCTTCCGCCGCCCAACGGCGACCAGGAACTCGTCGAGGCCCAGATGCTGATGGCCGAGGCGAAAGCTGCCGGTGTCGTGCAGCTGGACATCGAGATCTCAGAGGCTGACAACGCGGCCGTCGTCGATCGGCTTCGCGCGGATGCGGCCTTGCTCGGCGAGTCGCTCAGCGACCAGGGTCCGGAAGATTCCGAACCGGCGCAGGCCGCTTTCGGCCGGCTTCGGCTGGCGATGATTCTGGCCGAGCGTCAGGCCGTGCTGGCGGCTCGTGCCGACGGCCGCTACCAGGAACCGGCGGTGCGGGCGATCCTCGCGGCGATCGATGCCGAGGAGATCGCGATCCGCACCCTCGCGCCGAGGAGCGGCGACGATTAGCCGAGGCTTGACCAACCATGACTAGTACTGCAGTCGCGTTTATTTCAGGTTCGTCGGTGTGTTTCGAGATTTGAGGCGCGTGTTGGTGTTAATTCTTGCGGGTGAGCGATGATGT
>NZ_JBEPTL010000041.1:0-9825 GCF_040549465.1 Glaciihabitans sp. UYNi722
GGCTGATCGATGGGAACGTGTCGGTGGACGGGACGATCGCTCGCGCGCATCAGCATGCGACGAACACGACTCGCCCCGATCAGGACACAGGGGGCGTCCCTTGCCATTCAATCTGTCCGATCGACAGGCGAGTTGTCCGCTGAAATCGCCGCGTTTTCGAGGCATAGCGGTGTCGCAGGAATACGTAATGATGGCAGTCTTTGCCATTCATCTTGTCCAAATCGAAGACCACGGCAAATGAAACCCTGATGTTGATTCGCCGAATGCCTGCCTAATCGGTTCCATTGCCGAGGTGCCCCACCGAGGAACTCGAGGTCGTGAACGTGGATCTCAGATGCCCGTAAGCCGAACCTTCATAGACACTTATGGTTCGGTCGCCTTCGATTCGTATGGTCGCCTGATGACGCGCTCGGTCGATTGGTCTGCGAACTCGCAGAAACCTTTTTTGCCCGATCTGTCGAATCCTGCCGAGTGGTGACGACCTTAGTGTGAATTCGCTTGTTCACCTCAAGGAAGACGCCACGGCAATGAAACCGAACGACCGCACAACGCCGAGCATGCTCAGCAGACCGAATGATCTTGTGAGAGCGGATATGCGGGCAGGCGCTCGTGAATGGCTCGGTCTGGCGGTGTTGGCGTTGGGTGCGTTGATCGTGTCCATTGACGTCTCCGTGGCGATCCTCGCCCTGCCGCGGATCAGCGAAACGCTCGGTGCCAACAGCAGCGAGCAACTGTGGATTCTTGATTCATACGGGTTCTTGATGGCCAGCTTGATGGTCGCCTTCGGCTCGGTGGCTGACCGCATTGGGCGACGGCGGATGGCGTTGATGGGCGCGGGCCTGTTCGGGCTGGCCTCGATCGCGGCCGCGTTCTCCTTTTCGCCGCTGATGCTTATCGGTGCACGGTCGGTCATGGGGATCGGTGCCGCCGCGTTGTCGCCAGCACTCTTCGGGCTGCTGACCGGAATGTTCCGTAGCGAACGGCAGCGCTCCGCGGCAATCGGCATTTTCATGGCGTGTTTCATGGGCGGCATGATCCTGGGTCCCTTGATCGGCGGATTGCTTCTGACCCAGCTCTGGTGGGGGCCCGTATTCCTCATCGGAGTACCCGTGATGCTGCTCCTCGTGGTGTTAGGCCCAATCCTGCTCGACGAGTACAACGGGGCCGCGACCAACGAGACCGGTCACGTGCGGGTGACCGATTGGCTAAGCGCGCTGTTGTCACTCCTGGCGATTCTCCCCGTCGTGTACGGGTTCACGGAATTCGCCCGTGTCGGCATCCGATGGCCCTCCACACTGAGCGTCGTCCTCGGCCTGACCTTCGCCGTGGTTTTCGTGCGCAGGCAGCGCATCCTCTCTGCGGACGTTCGGCGCGAGCCGTTGCTGGATCTAGCGATGTTCCGAAGCCGCGGCTTCGTCGTCGTGCTGGTGAGCCTGCTGCTGATGACCATGATGACTGGTCCGATGATGATGCTGAACACGCAGTACTTCCAACTGGTGTCCGGTTTGAACACGCTGGACGCTGGGCTTCTGACCCTTCCCGCCGCCGCTGTCAACGTCGTCGGCTTCATCGTGATGCCGTTGATCGCTCGCCGCGTCCGACCGGGACTGGTGATCAGCGGCGGGCTCGGCCTGGTTGTGCTCGGCCTGATTGTCATGGCGCTGATTTCCCCTACCACCGGGCCGTGGCCTCTGGTGTTGGGATTCGCAATGGTCTCGTTCGGCGCAGCCCCGCTGCCAACCCTCGGCACCAACCTGATCGTCGGGTCGGTGCCGCTGGAGAAAGCGTCCTCGGCTGCATCCACCTCAGAGACGAGCGGCCAACTCGGCTACGCGCTGGGCATTGCGCTGCTGGGAAGCATCGTGACGCTCGTTTACAGGTTGCGGCTCCCACACATCGCCGGACTCTCTGATGCCGCGCGGGCCGCGGCGACGGAAAGCATCGCTGGGGCTGCACGGGTCTGGGCGGACTCACCCTCAAACACGGCAATCGGCCTGCGTGATGCAGCGGCACTTGCGTTTTGCTCGGGCCTACAGACCGTGGCGGTCCTCAGCGCGGTGGTGATGACCGTGATGGCCGTGATGACCTTCATCACGCTTCGCGCAATTCCCGCTTTCCACAAATAAAATCACGAACAATAATAAGGAGAACAATCATGAAGTATTTAATCCTGATGCAGGTCGACCCGTCGGCTCTCGAATCACTCTCGGCCGACGAACAGCAGGCGATCGGTTCAGGCCACCAGGCCTTCATCGAGCAGACCACCGCCTCCGGCGAGATGCTGAGCACTCACGCTCTCGGCGACCCCAGTCAGACGACCACGATCCGTGGCACCGGCGGCAAACCCGAGGTGATCGACGGTCCCTTCGCGGAGACGAAGGAGTTCATGGGCGGCTACTACCTGCTCGACGTCGAATCGAAGGAGCGAGCAATCGAGCTTGCACAGCTAATCCCGGATGTCGGGATCAAGGGCCTCGCTCTGGAGATCCGCCCGGTGATGTTCTCCTCCGGGGCGAACATGTGAACAGTGGCATCGCACCCGAGGACCTGCTGCGTACTCTGACGCCGCAGGTCCTTGGCGCGCTCCTGCGACGGTACGGCTCCTGGCAGTTCGATCTGTGCGAAGACGCAGTTCAAGAGGCACTACTCGCGTCCCACGAACAGTGGGCGAGGCAGGGTCAGCCGGTCGATCCTCGCGCCTGGCTGATCACGACAGCCACACGCAGGTTCATCGACCGGATTCGCAGCGAGAAGCGCCGGCGAGACCGCGAACTGACACACCTGCCCTCACCCATCCGCTTACACAGCAGCCGGCCCGGGATCCCGACGACAGTCTGCAGATCATGAAGCTGTGCTGTCACCCCGAGTTGCCACCGTCCGCACAAATCGCGCTGACGCTCCGCGCTGTCGCCGGCCTGACGACGGCGCAGATCGCTCACGCGTACCTGCTCCCCGAGGCCACCGTGGCGCAACGTATCACCCGCGCCAAAGCCCGCATCCGCGAAACCGGCGCGCGATTTCCCCCGCCGACGTCCCCTGTGGACCGCCTAGAACCCGTACTAACAGTTCTTTACCTGATGTTCAACGAAGGTCACACCGCCACCACAGGGCCGACAATTCACGATGTCGAACTCAGCGGTGAAGCCATCCGACTAGCCAGGATCGTCTGCGCAGAACAGCCCGAACATGGTGAAGCGGCTGGCCTCCTCGCCCTCATGCTCCTCACCGACGCCCGACGAGCCGCCAGGACCACAGCGCGCGGCGCGCTCATCCCCCTCGACGAACAGGACAGAACGCTGTGGAACCGGCCCGCCATCCACGAGGCCGTATCGATCCTCGAGCGAACCCTCCCTGGGAGACCACCGAGCCAGTATCTGGTGCAAGCCAGCATCGCAGCGTTGCACGACGAGGCGCCGAGCACCGCGGAAACCGATTGGCCGCAGATTCTGATCCTGTACAAGCTCCTCGAACGCGTGAGCGGCAACCCTGTCGTAACCCTCAACCGCGCCGTTGTCGAGGCAATGGTTCACGGGCCCGCCGCCGGATTGGCCACCATAGAGCAGCTGTCCGACAACGGCCTAAAGGCAGAAATGCACAGACTGATCGCAGTGCGTGCACACTTGCTGGAGCGAGCCGGTATCCGGGTTGGTGCGATCGAGGCCTACCGGTCTGCCGCCCAAGCAACCGCATCCTCGCCTGAGCGCGACTATCTACTCGCCCGCGCCCGAAGACTCGGCGACTACCTCGTTCTGAAATAAGGACAGTCTCCGTCAGCCGCAAGCGACGGGCACTCAGCGACCACCCGCAGGCGAGCGATCATCGAGCCGCGTGTCGCCTGCTCCCCGAGAAGGAATTGAGGACACATTTCGACTTCGACTACGACGGATGCCCGGGAGCGGAACCTGTTGCCGCGCGCTTTTTCACCATCACGCGGGGGAATATTGGGCCAGGCCACGAGATTGGCGAGCGGTACATTGGGGACCATGACGCAGGAATCGACCGGCACGGTGTACGTCGCAGAACGCATCCTGGTTGCCCCTCACGAATTGGAGACGCAAGAGCCGTGACTGACGTCGAGATCGTGAAGTCATCATTCGACGCATATCAGCGGGCGGACGCTGCCGCGGGTGCCGCACTTCTTTCCCCAGCATTCGTCTTCACCAGCCCGCAGGACGATCACCTTGGTAAGGGGACCTACATGGAACGATGCTTCCCCACGGCTGATCGTTTCGCCGAGTCGCGCATCCTCGAAATGGTGCCGACCGATCACGGCGTGGTGACGGTGTACGAGTACGAACTGGTGAGCGGTGGAACATATCGCAACATTGAGCTAACTCGAGTAGAGGACAACCTGATTGTCGAAACGCAAGTGTTCTTCGGCGGACAACTATCGGCTTGAGCCGAATCGGCACGCCCGCACGCGGAAGGGTAATGGACACGTGGATTCTCTTTATCGAGATGCGAAATAGCCGACCAGATATGACCACACGATTATGACGTCAAGTGCCTGGCGTGGGCTCTCGGCCCGAAACTGAACGGTGCGAGCATCAATTCGATGTGTTCCCGGCACGAGAGACACAATTTCGGCGGCGCCATTTGGCCGGAACTCAGCCTCGAGGAGAATTGTTTTGGGAATGAGTGCCGCGCGCAAGCTGCCTGATGCTGCCGCCTCGACGGCGCGACGAGCGCCTTCTTCTACCGTGGTCCGAGCGGTGTCGGGATGCATAGTTAACGCCGCGGTCCTGCCAACTGCTTGCTTCACCGGCACGCACACAACTCCCGGAAATACTCTCTCTGCGACGTTACAGATCCCTTCGTCTCCTGTGACCAACCCGACAGGAACTCCGAACTCGGCGGCAACCAGCCCGTTCAACTTGGCCTCGCTGATCGACGACCCGTTGAGCCGCACATCGGCGAAGGCGCCTCCGCTGAAGGTGTGAGCCAACACGCCGAATGAGTCGGCTGAACCAACGTGGTACCCGACGAACAGCACAACATCTGTCTTTTCGCTGATCCCTTGCAACATGTCAAGCGGTTTCGGATCCCCCACTACTAATCGAGCGCGAGGGTCGAGTTGTTCCGCGATGAGGTTATCCGCCGGCCCGTGACTGTCTGTCACCAGAACCGTGTCCGCGCCAGCCGCAAATGCTCCCCTCACGGCGGCATTCGCCTCGGCAGTCATCAGAACTCGTGCGCGTTCATAGTCGCGGCCTCCGGGGAGGGTTTGCTGGCGCGTCGCAATCCCTGCGACCCCTTCCAGATCGATCGAAATCAGCACATCCATGAAGCACTTCCCAGCGAGAAGACCACACTGACGTAACTACCTACAACCAAGAGGTTAGAACGAAGGGGCGAGTTCACTTGCCGAGTCGTCTCGAGAATGCGGGGTTGTGGCGCAACGTTTGCAGCACTTGATGTGAAAAACGATTGTGGATGACCGATTACGGGTGCGAGATGTATCGCACAGCGTCGTGCATCCGGCGCGCCGCCGACCCTAGGGCCGCCTCTGCCGCCGGCTGTTGGGTCGCGGGTACGGAGGAGGTGCTGAGCGCGACAATAACTAGTTGTGACCCGTCCGAATGTTCGACGACTCCGGCCTCATGACGAAGATTGAGGACGGTGCCCGTCTTTGATGCCCAGCGCGCGTCATCGGCGACGAAATCTGGCGCGAGTCGATGGCGGATGATGTTGTTTCGGAGGTGTTCTCGGAGTGTCGCAGCGACAGCGGGTTCGATTTTTTGTCCGCGCCAAAGTGTTTGGAGCAGATCCGCCCAACCAATAGCTGTCCCTGTATTGGTGCGAGCGACGTCGAGCTGTCGCACGGGATGTCCGCTGGCGGGAGTGCTGCCGTGGATGGCGAGCGAGTGCGCCAGGTGCGCGTCCTGAGGCTGAAACCTTTCGAGGGGGGTGTCCCAGAGGTCCCCGAACGCGTGTCGCACGTTGATGCCGTGAACGCCGATGCGACTGAGGTAGGCCATGACTGCTGCTGGCGGAACCAGATCGAGGAGTGCGTCGGCGGCGCCGTTGTCGCTGATCGTGATCGCGAGGGAGACGAGATCGGCGACCGCGATGTGAGCCTCATGCCGAAACTGCCCGGTGCCGGGGGAGGTGCCGAAGCCCGGCGCTACGCGAAGCCTGGCAGCACCGTCGATTTGGCCCGTTTCGATGGCGTCGAGCACGGCCAGTGCAAGGGGTAACTTGGCCAGCGACGCGGCGGGTGTCGGGACGTCGCCGTTGAGGGCAAGCTCATTGCTTGTTTTGATGTCGCGCACGACTATTGACGCGCGAAGTCCGGCATCTTCCAGCTCCTCGCGCACCTCGCGGAGTAAGCGAAAATCACGCATCGAAGATCCGGCCCGTTGTGGCGGAACTCTCGGAGGCGCCGAGGGCGGCGCCCAGTTCGTGCGAAACAGTATCTGCGACCCTTCGAATGTCGTGGTCGCTACTGGCTACGAGTTCGTAGCCGCGAGCAATCTTCACCCCGATGAATGGCCGCCACGACAATCCGACGTCGCGTGCTTCCGATTCCGAGCAGAGCAGGAGATCGCCCGTGGAAAGCACAGTTGCAAGAGATGTTGTGAGGGACGAATCGATGGGTAGCTGGCCAGGGACGAGCCCAGCTGCGAATCCTGCACGAGAGATGACGTCTCGCACATGGGGTAAGTCGTCTTCAGGGGTGATGTGAAGGCGGGATCCGGTGTCCACGTCATGGCCAGGTCGCACGACTCGAGAGCGACGGAGAGCGGAGAGATGAAGGGTGCCTGCGTATTCACGTCGACCGGCCGCCCCGAGCGGGACGCGCCAGCGGCCTTCTTCCGCGGGCACGGCGGCCACGGCAATGCTCACGATCGCGGACGACACAAGCTCCGCGCGTCGCGGCGGTGGCGCTCGGATGAACTCGATGGGTATCCCGTCAGCGCGACCGGTAGCGTCAACGACTGCGAGGTCGCGAGTACTACAGGATTCGGGTACGGCGATCATCACCGGTTGACGAAGCGTCCGCTCAGCGTCCATTTCGAGTTCATCGGCCAGGCGCACAAGTCGCCGTGCTGACGGAGCGACGCCGCGCCCGAAAGGCGTAAGCCCGGTTCGGCGGGCCCCCCGCTCCAGAAGGGGGCCGCCAAGGCGTTCCTCCAAAGCCAGCAGACGGCGGCTTGCGACTGATTGAGCCACCCCGAGCGCAGCCGCCGCTCGAGTGACGCTGCCTCTTTCGTCGACCTCTGCCAGCACACGACAGGCAGCAATAAGATCCATGGTCAAAGGCTACGCCATGCCAATTCAGCATGAACTGATCCCTTATGGTCTTCGACAGCATGCCCGTTCTGAACGAGGCTAGACGAATGCAACGTCAACTTAGGCCCATAGCAGCTCTTGCTTTAATCGCACTGGTCGCCAGCGGGCTCGTCGCGTGTACAACCAGCCCCATGCCGACACCCTCATCGACCGCACCCGCCACTACCTCGGCCAAGCAGGCGCTGGCAGAATTAGAGAACAGCCATCATGCCCGCCTCGGTCTGGCAGTCATGGACACCGGGACCGGGCGCGTGATCAGCTACCGTGCAGGGGAACGGTTCGCATTCGCATCGACAAATAAGACCTTCATCGCCGCTGCAATCCTCCAACAATCCTCTCCCGCCGATCTTGCGACGGTCGTGCACTACTCGCCGGCTGACCTGCTGGCATACGCTCCCATCACGAGCCAATTTGTCGACTCCGGGATGACGGTGCGCCAGCTACTGGATGCGATGCTGCGCTTCAGCGACAACACGGCAGCGAACATCCTTGTGAACAGGCTCGGAGGTCCCTCCGTCATCCAGCAGTACCTTCGCGGATTAGGCGACAACGCAACCAACGTCGATCGGCTGGAGCCGGACCTTAATCAGGCGCTTCCAGATGATGCGCGAGACACAACGACGCCGCAACAATTCGCCAACGATATCCGCGGCGTCGTGCTCGGATCGGATCTAGGTAGTGCCCAACGAGTGCTTCTCCGAAACGAGATGCTCGACAATACAACCGGGGACGGTACGATCCGGGCGGGAGTCGACACGGCGTGGCCCGTCGCTGACAAGACCGGCACGGGTGATCGTGGCATCAGGAACGACATCGCTGTGGTCTACCCGACGGGAAGGGCACCGATCGTCGTCGTGGTCATGACAGTACCTAATGACCCGACCGCTACGGCGGACGATCCGCTAGTCGCAGCAGCCACGCGAACTGCTATCGATGCTCTCGATCAGTGACATGAAAATGCACGATAACCATCGGCAACTGCCAATCGAGGATCACCGGTCGGTGGGCGTATTGAGGCATTGTCTACATTTTCCGCCCCGTGCCCAGTCGCTGCATCAGCCGTACATGACCGCCCTCGTCATCCGCGTAACTCCGCAAAGCAGACCTTGCGAGATTCAGGAGACCCTGAAGTCATCAAACAACACCCGCGCCGCCAGCACGCACGGGACGCAGTGATGACCCCGAAGCCATCGGCTCAAACTGATCACCTCCTGCGCGCCCGGCGTCAGGCGTTAGCAGTCTCTTCCGCTTCCTGCATATTGGCTTTCTTCGCCGAGATCCTACGCATCATCCGGATCGCAAACGACGGCCCGGATCCAGGGCACGTATTCAAGCTCGCGACCGTCACATTCCTCGTCGTTGCCACGGGGGCACTGGTCCTGATCGCTGCCTCCCGACACCGTGACACACGACGGCTCGCCGAGCTCCGTGCCCTGCTACCGAACGCGTTCGTTGGCCAGTTTTTTGTCGGAGCGAATCTGCTCGATGCTATCGCCTGGCTCAAAGCCAGCGGCCGAATCCACGGCAAGCTACCCCTGAATACCCTCGTCGACGTATCCGCTGACGAGATCGAGGTGCGATTCTACAAGGGGGGCGCGAAACCTCGGCTGCTGCTATCCCTGCCCAGTTCGATGGTACGAAGCGTCACGGCAGACGATTGCGAAACCATCCGAGGCACCCGTCCCTCCGTGAACATTACCCTCCCATCCGGCGACGCGGCAGTGAAACTGCCCCTGCTGATCAGCCGAACGACAGCATTCGGAGCCACACAGAAGAACCGCGACACAGTGAAGCAGCTCGCCGCGGAGATGTCCGCCCGGGTTCTTTCACCCGTCACAACCCAGACAATACCGCTGTCAGAAAGGCCCCCCAGTGACAACTAAGCCCTCAGTCCGGTCAATTTGGGTCGGACGAGCCCTGGCAGTCGTTTTCTTCATTGCCTCAATCGTTCTTACCCTCGTCGGCTTCCGCTTCTTGTTCGCAGGCGACTGGCTCGAATCCCACACGGTGAGATACGGCCCCCTAGCGATCCTCCTCGCCGCGCTCCTCACCGCGGTCACGGCAATCGCCTTCGCGGTCATAGGGGTAGTGCGGCGGCCACGCGAAGTCCTGAGCTGGGTCGTAGCAGCAATCGTTCTGGCCGCCGTGCCGCTGTTCATCGTGCTCACCCGCGCGCTAGGAACGTAACCCTTCACGGTGAAGGGCGAATCGTTAGCCCCCTTGTCGATTCGCGTCGTTCACGCGCCGTCATCCAAATGGCCAAGACTACGACGGCCAGCTCCTATTGAAACGTGGACATCGGCGGAATTGCGTTTGACAATCATTGTTACTCGCATTGTGCTGGGCGCGGTTGCGCGGGAACGGCATTACTTAGAGGTTGCACGGATGGGTCATGGTTTTCGGGTTGGTCGGCCGTTCCAGCGGTAGCGGGTCCAGGCCTCGCGGATGAGTCTGCGGACGATGATGATCGCGTTGGCGAGGGCGATGAATGCGTCGATGACGCGGACGTGTCGCTCGGTGCAGATGGCGAGT
>NZ_JBEPTL010000042.1:0-9308 GCF_040549465.1 Glaciihabitans sp. UYNi722
GCACATCTGAGAAGTCCACCGCGTTGCTGCAATACCCCGCTGCCGTTGCCGCATCCGGATGCAACCAATTTCAAGCCTTCCGTCATCGCAATCGATCGTGACGAACTGAGCGAGAAAATCAGTCTGAGCGACGAGCGTGCGGTTACATCAGCAATGTAAGACCCATCTGTTCGATCGGCGTCCGTTGATCGTTACCGAAGGTGCTACCCGCGGAGCCATTCGCGCGGCCGGGGACAGTGTGGGGGAAGTGCTCTTATCGGGAGGGTGAAACTGAAGGGCGACGTTACCCAGGCGGGCGTGTCGGTGGTGGTGCAGGTGGATGTCAGCGTTGCCTCCGGCGTTTCGATCCCCGACACGGTCGAGCAGGTTCGGACGGCAATCCGAACAACGCTGCTGCGCCATCCGGAGCTCAACATCGCCGCCATCGATATCACCGTCCATGACCTGTTCGAACCGTACTTGAGCGTAGGTTCGGTCAATGAAATCGGGCGAGTATGAGTGCGACAGACCTGCTTGCCGCGGAATTGGATTAACTCGTTCAGGATACTCCCGGAGTGACGACCGTGTACTTGTCAGGTCCGACGCCCGAGAGGGTCATCGCCACGGTGAGCAACATTCTTCCGAGGATTCCCACCGCCACCGCGCTCACTCGAGTGATAGAGGCGGACACGGGAATGTTTATCTCATCCCAATCGGTGTGCACGACGGCACACCGGCACCGGTGGTGTGTCGCCGTGTGGTTGCTACCGTGGAGAATCATCTCGCACCGGACCGCGAATCCGCCCGCTAACGTGCAAGTAAAGGTTGGTCGGATCGGATAACGACTCACTTACATCACGGCGAAATGGGGCACCGTGATGGCCGGATATCGACCGGTCGCCGTGCGGCCCGCACTCGAAAAATAGAGTGCCGGCCGTCACCACACACCGCGCCTTACTTGAGTTTCTTCGCCGCCGATTTCAGAAGCCCTTTGATCGGTCGCTGCTGCTCGCCCTGCTGGGCGGCAAGGACGATCATCACTAAAGTCAACGCGGGAGTGACCCACTGCAGAATTCGTTGACGCTCCTGCGCGGTGGACAGAGCATCGGAGGAGCCGCGCCACGGTTCGGTCACCCCATCAGTGGGTTCATCCTGATGATCCTGAATAGTCTTGCCGAGAATGCCGGAATACAGAGTGGATGCTCCGGCGAGGGCCGTGACGACAATTTTCACCATCGTGTTTGCACGACTTTCCGACTGGACGAGAAGCCGACCTTTGTTCGAGGCGATGAGACTTACCCCACCTGCGCCATGGACGGCGATCGCAGCAAGTTGCACGGGCGCCCATCGACCCCATCCGATGGAGGACAGGCGAAGCCGTTCGGACGATGGAGTGGCTTCCGCAGCAGCTCCATTCAGGCCGACAGCACCCATCAGGGCACCGCCGAACCAGGCGGCAAGTCCGATGTCGTGCAGACTGCGGATGAAAGTGTTGCGCTTTGTCATGATGCTCCTAAATACGTCGGGGGATCCTTCCACTATCTGCCGATTTTGCCCCGAAGCTAGGGCTTGAAATATCGCCACGAACGGAGTTCCACCTCAGACCGAACAGGTGCCATCCCAACTTTTAACTGGATGCAAACGATGGGCTGAGATGTCACACGTGGGAAAATTTGACGGCTGAAACGAGCCTGTGGGCGTCGCACGGCAGGGTAATTATTGCAACGCGCAATTACAGGGACTGTTTCCTGAACTGCAGACGATAGCGCCGCCGACTGTGTTCGCAGCGGACGGTTGAGCCGTGGAGTTGAGCCAATCCGATCGCTGATTAAAGTGGCGGCCGGACCGGTCGCACCCTCACACGAGGGGGCCGGAATTGCGAATGGAAATGGTGACGCAACAGCCGATCGGGCGCCGCGGTGAGGTCAGACTCGTTCTACCCGAGGTTCATCGCCGATTCAAGCCCTGTCCCGGGACGTAGGAAGAGTCGTAGTTTGGCAGAGGAGTGAAAGGAGATACGCACATGGGTGCTGACGACAAAGTCAAGAACGCCGCTGAAGAGGTGGGCGGGAAGATCAAGGAAACCGTGGGGAAAGTCACCGGAGACGATAGCAAAGTCGTCGAAGGTAAGGCCGACCAGACATCTGCGGACTTCAAAAAAGCGGGCGAGAATGTGAAAGACGCTTTCAAGTAATTTGATTGCCCACTGATAAGCGCCCCCTTCCCGGACGGAAGGGGGCGTTTTGCTTTGTGTCGAAACTGCTTAGACCTTGACCGATCGAAACGGCCGGGTCGAGCGCGGTATGCATCGACGATACGCATCGAATCCTCGGCCGAATTTTGAAATATTCGCCCGCTCATCCATTTCGAGCGCAATTCAAACGATGATTGTCGGCCTGGCCGGCATGGTCTTTTCGCTGAGCTGATCGTGCCGGATGCGGTCGCTCTCGAGCGTCCTCGACTCCGGAGATCACGTCCGAACTATCGAACTTTACTACTCGATGATTGTCTGTCAAGGGGTTTATTTCGCCCCTTCGGATGGGAATGATGAGGTCATCAGCATGGTCGTGCCGGTGATCCGATCGGCATGATTGTTGGTCACCGCGTCCCCGAAGGCGCGATGGCGCACGCTGGTGAAAAATGCGATCCGAACAGAAATTCCGGCACGTCTGCGAACGTGAGAGCCCCGCCCTCCTCCGCTCTCACGTTCGCAGTGGATTCGTTGATCGGACGTGCGACCCGCGCTCTTCGCTTAGTACCGAGTGTCCTAGATAGCTTGTCCCGACAGTAAGCACTGGAGTTTTCATGTCAGATATCGACCCCACCGTCGACGATCGCAGCGCCTCCGAGCGCAGCGCCCACGTGCGCACCGCGAGCGAACGTACGATCAACGAACCTATCGCGATCGGTCCGGCCGGGTCATCCACTGACGTATTCGCTCCCGCTGTTGCCGCTCGCGCGGCTGTGAGCGGTGCTACATCTCGGGAGAAAGTTGTGGAGCGGGAGCGGGCCGAGTTCGGGGGGATGAAGTTCGGTTCCGCATTTTTCGGCTGGTTGACCGCCACCGGGACCGCCGTCATCCTCACCGCGGTGCTTGCCGCCACAGGCACGGCGATTGGTTTGGGCACCAACGTCACCTCCAATAATGCCGCGGATGTTGCCTCACGAAATACCGGCACAATCGGGCTAGTGGGGGCAATAGTCCTGGCCCTGGTAGTGCTTATCGCGTATTACTGCGGCGGGTACGTTGCCGGGCGGATGGCCCGCTTCGACGGAGTCAAACAAGGAGTCGCAGTGTGGTTGTGGGCGATCATCGTCGCCGTGGTTTTAGCAATCGTCGGCCTGGTCGCCGGCAGTCAGTTCAACGTTCTTGCGAATGTGAACAGTTTCCCCCGCATCCCGATCGACGAAGGCACCCTGACTGCCGGCAGCATTATCACCGTCGTAATCGCCCTAGTGCTCTCCTTCCTTGGCGCGATCCTCGGCGGACTGTCCGGGATGCGCTACCACCGTCGTATCGACCGGGTCGGCCTGGGCCGCTGAGTCCTCCTTCCGATCACGTAGATAACTCCCACAAAGACCCACTCTTCGCATTTCTTGCCTTGGCAACGACCCCACCCCTAATATCCGGACTTCGGTTCGGTGAGAAAGAAGAAGGAACGATGATCGAAACAAGTAACATCAACGACCTGATCGGCGCTGAAGTGTTCGGCGCGGACAACACGAAGATCGGCACTGTCGGGCAGGTGTATGTCGATGCCGAAAACCAGAGCCCGTCCTGGGTGACCATCAAAACGGGATTGTTCGGCACCTCGGAAAGCTTCGCCCCGTTAGATAATGCCTCCTTCGACGGCGAAACGGTTCGGGTCGAGTACGACAAAGACTTCGTCAAAGACGCCCCCCGAATCGCCGATGACGGATCCCTCAGCGAAGAAGAAGAAAACTCCCTCTACACCTACTACGGTAACGGCACAGGAGTGCGTTCTCAGGACGCCGACTTCGCAGCTGCGGACGCCCATGGTACGGAGACCATAGCTGAGGGCTATGACGTGTCAGGATCGACGAGCGATGAGGCGATGACCCGCTCCGAAGAGCGTCTCCGCGTCGGGACCGAAAAGGTGGAATCCGGGCGTGCCCGCCTGGTGAAGCACATCGTGACAGAGAACGTCACCACCACCGTTCCGGTCAGTCATGAAGAGGTCAGCTTGGTTCGTGAACCCATCACTGAGGCGAACCGGGCAGATGCCACAGCTGGGCCTGCGCTCAGTTCTGAGGAGCACGAAGTTGTTCTCACTGAAGAGCGAGTGATCGTGACGAAGGAAACCGTCCCGGTTGAACGTGTCGCTCTCGGCACCGAAACGATCACCGAACAGCAGGACGTCAACGCGGAAGTCGCCCACGAGGAGATTAACCTCGTCGATCCCACCACAACAACCACCACCAACGCAGACACGAACCCCGACGCGAACTCCGGTAGGTAATTTTCGCAAGGGGGTCGTGCCGGTAGGCAAAACCGGTCCTGTTCGATCGGCACGACCCGCTGCACCTGCTCGAACATTGCCTGGCGATTTCTCGCATCACCGCGATCTGCTGACACCAGTCGGCCTTAGAAAGGTTGTACTTCATGAATTTTCCCGCCGCTTTCCAGAATGGTCTATCCGCCGTCATCACCTTTGTGCCCTTAGCGCTCCTATTCCTCCTCATCCTCATCGTCGGCCTAATCGTCGCCAAGCTCATCTCTAAAGGCTTAGAGAAGTTGCTGGAACGGGTGGGCTTTGACCGCCTGGTCGAACGCGGCGGAATCAAAAAAGCTCTCGCGAATTCGAAACTGGACCCGTCCGACATTGTCGGGAAGATCTTGTACTACACGTTGGTGTTGTTCGTGTTGCAGTTCGCGTTCGGAGTGTTCGGACCGAACCCGGTCAGTGACCTGCTGGCCGGCATCATCGCATTCTTGCCGAAGATCATCGTCGCGATCATCATCATCATCGTCATCGCTGCAGCGATCGCCGCCGGCGCTAAAGGTCTCATCCAGAACACTCTCGGCGGACTGTCGTACGGCAAAGTGGTGGCCAACATCGCTGCAGTGTTCATCCTCTTCATCGGCATCACCGCCGCGCTGAACCAGATCGACGTTGCCACCACCGTGACGACCCCAATCCTGATCGCCGTGCTCGCAATCATCGCCGGCGTGATCATTGTCGGAGCCGGCGGCGGCCTCATCAAACCTATGCAAGCACGCTGGGAGTCCATCCTGAACAAGGCTGAAGAAGAAGCGCCGAAAATTCAGGAGCAGGCCAAAAATGCTCCCAGCATCGCCGAGCAGGCCAAGCAGGCGCATCAGAAAGCTCAAGACGTCGCCAACGACGGTGTCGCTGCGCGTCGAGCTCGCTAGTTGCGTACGTGCCCTGCCGTCCGACGGGGCACACCTCCCCTATCGATCCTTTGAAAGGACATCATGAGTACCGAATACCCCACCAACAATCTTCCGGAGCATGAAGGAACAGCCACAACGCCGCTGTTCGACGAGATCACCCACACTCACCTCGATGGGGAGCAGACTGACAATTCCGGCAAAGCCGATCTCGCCAAAGACGAGGCCAAAGCAGTTGCCGGAGACGCGAAAGATGCCGCCCAAGACGTGGCAGCCAGCGCAAAAGAAAAAGCTGCCGACGTCGCATCGGAGGCAAAAGGCCAGGCGAAGGGCCTGCTGGAAGAGGCCACTGGCGAACTGCGTGAGCAGGCCGGCACGCAGAAGAAACGTGCCGCCGAGCAGCTGCACTCCGTTGGCGAGCAGCTCAATTCCATGGCCAACTCTTCCGAGGACAGCGGTCCGGCTGTAGACCTCGTTCGAAACCTCGGCGGACGCGCGGGGGCGGTCGCGTCGTGGTTGGGAGACCGGGACACAGATCAGGTTTTGGCGGACGTGCGAGCATACGCCTCACGCAACCCCGGAACGTTTATCGGTATCGCAGCGGTGGCGGGAATCCTCGCGGGGCGGCTCTCCAAGTCTCTGGCCGCAAATGCGAAGGATGACAGCGAAAGCTCGTCTCCGGCATCGGCGAGGAACACCTCATCTGCCTCGGAAGCCTCGAGTTCAGTTTCCACCATGCACACCCCAACTCCGGAATTCGGCGACAGCCGTGCGCAAACCGCGTCCATAACTGCCGCCTCGGACAAGGTCTCTACGGGCGGGCCGGTAAGTGGCGACACCGTATATAAAGCGGACATTGATTTCGATCGTCGCGGTGGCACGCTGTGACGGACGTCAACCCGGAGGAGCGTGCAGCCACCACATCGTTGGGTGATCTCCTGTCCAGCGTGACGGCTGACATCTCCGCCTTGTTTCGTCAAGAGGTCGAGCTGGCCAAAGCAGAACTGAGCGAGTCGGCGAAGAAGGCCGGGAAAGGGGCCGGCATGCTCGGCGGCGCCGGTGTTGCTGGCCTCTACGTGCTGCTATTCGTGTCGATTGCCGCGTGGTGGGGACTGGGATATCTGGTCGGGAACGCCTGGTCGGCCCTCATCGTCGCAGGTATCTACGCGATCATCGCCCTCGTGCTGTACCTGGCTGGCCGCACCCAACTGAAGACAATCACGGGCGCTCCGCAAACTGTGGAGACTCTCAAAAACATTCCTGAAACACTCAAACCTGGAGGTACCTCATGAGCAACCCCGACGCCATCCGCGCTGACATCGAGCGGACCCGAGCCAGCCTGGATTACGACGTCGACGCCCTCGCCGACAAAGTCAATCCATCGAGCATCGCCCACCGGCAAACAGAGAAGATTAAAGGTAAAGTCGGATCCGTCCGCGACACTCTCATGGGATCCAGAGACGATCTCGCCTCGTCGGCGGACGATCTGAAAGATAAAGTTCAGGACAAAGTTCAGGGCAACGCTATCGCTGTCGGTCTGGTTGTCTTCGGCCTGGGTTGGCTCGTTTCCTCGCTCATCCCCGCGAGCGAGAAGGAGCAAGACCTTGCCGCCACCGTCAAAGAGAAAGCCGCGCCGTTGACCGACGCGGTAACCAGTGCGGTCAAGGAGTCCGCAGCAAATTTGAAAGAGCCAGCAATGGACGCGGCACAGTCAGTCAAAGAATCCGCCACCGACGCCGCAGCCTCAGTGAAGGATGATGCGCAAAACGCCGTCGCAGACGTGAAGTCCAGCGCAACAGACTCCGCTGAGAGCGTCCGGGACGCTTAACCCGGGAGGACGCGGGTCGTTTCTGGGTATGCCCGAGACGGCCCGCGACTTCGTAGCGCGTACAGCGCCGTAATCCGACTAGATAAGCAACGACAGGGACTCACGATGGCTCAGCGCTCGAGTACCAAAGCGAAAGAATCGCCGGATCCGGACGACGAACGAAAGCCGGAGGATCCAACCGACATTACGGCTCGATCCTGGAAGTACGTACTCCGGAAAGTGGTCCGCGAATTCGGGGCGGACGCGTGCACCGACCTAGCGGCGAGCCTCACCTACTATTTTGTTCTCTCCCTGTTCCCGGCGCTGGTCGCGATCGTGTCATTGCTCGGTCTGTTTGGGCAGACGAAGGACACCGTCAACTTGATGCTTCACATTGTCAGCAATCTCGGCTCACATCAGGTGGTCGACGCCGTTCGAGGGCCCCTCGAATCGCTCGCGAAATCTCCCGCCGCAGGGTTCGGTTTCGTGGCCGGTATCCTCGGCGCCGTATGGTCGGCCTCCGGTTACGTCCGCGCTTTCGGCCGGGCGATGAACCGCATCTACACCGTCGATGAGGGACGCCCTTTCCTCAAACTTCGAGTTACCACGTTACCGATCACCGTGGTCACGCTCGTGTTGATCGTGATCGCCGCTCTAATCCTGGTAGTCAGCGGACCCGTCGCGAAGAGTATCGGCGATGCCCTGGGGGTAGGCGAAACCGCACTGTTCGTGTGGAATATCGTCAAATGGCCGATCCTTGTCATCGTCGCCATCCTGATGGTCGCGATCCTCTACTACGCCTCGCCGAACCTGAAACAGCCCAAGCTGCGGTGGATGAGTATGGGCGCCTTCCTCGCCTTGGCGCTCTGGGCCGGCGCATCGGTACTCTTCGGCCTGTATGTGGCCAACTTCTCCAGCTACAACAAGACCTACGGATCGCTCGGGGCGATCATCGTCTTCCTCCTCTGGATCTGGATCACCAACATCGCCCTCCTCTTCGGTGCGGAATTCGACGCCGAAACGGAACGCGGCAGACAACTCCAAGCAGGAATCGAAGCGGAAGAAGAAATCAAACTCCCCCCGCGCGAAACGACTGCCAGCGACAAGAAAGCGGCCAAGCACGACGAGGACGTAGCACTAGGGCGACAGATACGAAAAGACCACGGACAAGACCCGGACAACCCGGACGCGCCAAAAGCGGGAATCTTCCACCGCCTGACCCATCGAAAATAGGTTCGCGAGACACGCGGCTACAGGTTCAAGGTGAGTGAACGGCGCATGTGAGCGCCGGCTCCAGGATTAGGGGAATTCCAGTAATAATTGGAGGGCGATCCAAGACGGATTTGCTCCTGACTGCGACACCGAGCGATCACAGAACACCGCCACTTATCGACCAACTCCACAGGTCTTCATCAGGCCTGCTGACCTGCTCAGAAACGATTGATTCTGATCAGGCGCTCGACTTCGGACAGCCCGTATTCCACGCATCAAATGCGGTCAGCCCTACGTCACCCGATGCGGGAGCTTTGCGCGACCCGGTGTCGCTCATCCGCTCATTCTTTTGTCGCGGCCTTGAGCGGTGCAGACTGGTGCCCTGTGTGGGCGCCACGCAATTGATGACAAAACCAACGCCGAGATTGAGGCCTACGACGAGGCCGGCGGCAAAGCCGAGAACTGGGTGACCAGCGATTGGCAACCGGGCTGGAACATCACACCGACGGATCGGGTGCAGATCGTTCGGAAGCGTCACGACATGCTCGAGAGCAACCTGGTGCGGTGGGCCATGGTGCCACCGTCCGCACCAGCGTTCGGCGCTGGAAAGCCGATCATCAACGCGCGGATCGAAACAGCCCCGGCAACGCAATCGGATACCCCAGAGCCATGCAGGCGAACTCGCAATCGCGTGCGTCGCGGTTAGGACTTCTTCTGTGGCTGTACCTGATTGCTTTTTCGAAAACCGGTACTGCACCGAGGCGACCTCTTCGAAACTTACTCGTTTAAACTCAACGCTTCTACCCCTTGTTCTAAGGGTTATCGAGCAATCACACTTAGGGGTTGCGCGGATAGGTGATGGTGAGTCGTTGACGCAGGGCGGGCACAAGCCCTGTTAAACACGGATTTGTCTAGAATTCGTGATCGCCCAGGAGT
>NZ_JBEPTL010000043.1:0-8890 GCF_040549465.1 Glaciihabitans sp. UYNi722
TACCGACTGCTGCAACAAGCCGTCAACACCGACCCCATAACCCTGACCGATCTCTACGAAATCTAACTGCACCCAAGCAGACATGCAGAACACATGTTCGAATACTCTTGGTCGATGACCCTCGCATTCCAGCAATCCCTCTTCGACGAGGTCGGCGCCGAGCCACAGCTTGAAAGGCTTGACGGTGCCGTGCGGCGCATCGTGCTCGACCACGGCGCTTGGGTCGATCTGAGACCCGGGTGGATGCTCAACTCCGACCTGCTCTTCGAGCGGCTTGCACAGCACGTGCCGTGGAAGGCGGATAGGCGGGAGATGTACGAGCGCGTCGTTGATGTGCCGCGGCTGGTGTCCTGGTTCGGACCGGAAGCTCCGCTGCCCGATCCGGTGCTGTCCCGAGCGAAGAGCGATCTGAATCGCTACTACCGACCGAGTAGCGAGCAGACTTTCGCGACAGCGGGTCTGTGCTTCTATCGCACGGGCGACGACAGCGTCGCCTGGCACGGCGACCGGGTGGGGCGCACGATCGACAGGGACACAATGGTCGCCATCCTGTCCGTCGGCGAGCCGCGCACCCTGTCACTACGCCCCGTAGGTGGTGGGGAGGTGCAGCGGTTTCCGCTCGGTCACGGCGACCTGATCGTGATGGGCGGCAGCTGCCAACGCACTCACGAGCACTCCATCCTCAAGACGAAGAAATCGGTCGGGCCGCGCATCAGCGTGCAATTCCGGCCTGTCTGGCCTAGGTAGTCTTCGCGGCCTTCCTCTGCGCGCTGTTCCGGGGCGGCAGCAGAGTGTTCGCCTCCTCCAGCGACATGCCATTCGTCTCGGGAACCACCCTGAACACGAAGAAGAACGACAGCAGCGCGAAGAGTGCGTACATGCCATAAGTGAAGACGAGCGAGAAATCGGCGAGCGGCGGGAAGCTGACGGTAATAAGGAAGTTAGCGATCCACTGCGCTGCGGCGGCCACACCAAGTGCACGAGCACGGATGCGGGTCGGGAAGATCTCGCCCAGCAGCACCCAGACGACCGGCCCCCATGACGCTCCGAAGCTCACCACGAACAGGTTGGCCGCGACGAGGGCTATCGGTCCCCACGCACCGGGCAGGCTCGGCGCGCCATTGACGATATCCGCCTGGCTGAAGGCCAAGGCCATCACCGCGAGTGAGATCGTCATCCCCGCTGACCCGAACAACAGGATCGGGCGCCTCCCCACCCTGTCGACGAGAGCGATCGCCACGAAAGTCACCACGATGTTGGTGATCGAGGTGATGACCGAGATCGTGAACGAGTCCTTCTCCTGAAAGCCGACAGCTTTCCACAGGGTCGTCGAATAGTAGAAGATCACGTTGATGCCGACGAATTGCTGAAACACCGACAGGATGATGCCGACCCAGACGATGGGTTTCAGGCCGAGGCGATTACCACGCAACGCGCCCTTCTGAGAGCCCTCCTCATCCACCTTGATCGCATCGCGCATGTCGCGGATGGCTCGCTCGACATCGTCGTCGGGCCAGATGCGAGCGAAGATAGCCCGCACATCGTCGTCGCGCTCCTTGAGTACCAGAAAGCGCGGAGACTCCGGAAGTGCGAAGGCGAGGAGTCCGTAGACGATGGCGGGAATCGCACCGGCGAGGAACATCCAGCGCCAGGCCGGGAGACCGAGCCAGAACTGGTCGCCCGCGCTCCCCGCTGCGTTGGCGAAGAGGGTGTCAGAGAGTAGGGCCGCGAATATTCCAACGGTGATAGCGAGCTGCTGAAGCGAAGCCAGCCGTCCGCGCAGCTGCCGCGGTGAGATCTCCGCGATATAGGCCGGAGCGATCACGGATGCGATACCGATTCCGAGACCACCCACCACCCGCCAGATGATGAGATCGACGACTCCGACACACAACCCCGCACCGATCGCGCTGGCAAGGAACAGGATCGCACCGACTACCATCGCCGGGATACGGCCCCAACGATCCGCGAGGCGACCGGCCAGGTAGGCGCCTACCGCGCATCCGAGCAGTGCGCTCGCGACGGCGAACCCGATGAGGGTCGCCGAGAGAGCAAAGTCGTTCTGCACGGCGTCGACAGCGCCGTTCACCACGGAGGAGTCGAATCCGAAGAGGAAGCCGCCGACGGCCCCCGCAACGGCGAGTCCGATCACTTTGATATTGGTACGGGGACTACTGGTGTCGGTCATCACGAGCCTTCTTCAGCTGTCGAACTTTTCATCACGCTACGCCCGGCCCTGACACATCCGAGGGCGTTCGGGCGAATGCCATCGTTGGCGACCTATCGCTTGAGTGCCTTCACCAGCCGCACCAGAGCCTTGCCCGCAACCCAGGTGAACGGGATGGAAACCGCAAGAAAGGCGATGACATTGGGCTGGAAACGCGGCCCTTCCGGACCACCCACATAAGCACCGATCGGGATGCTGGCCCCGCCACCTCCGCCTCCGCCCTTGTCGCTGTCGTCGCCACCCGCACCGAATCCGAACCAGGTCAGGGCGACCGGGATCAGTTCCACACCGTCCACCGTCACCGCGTCGCCGTAGCTCGCTTTCACCCCCAGCGACGAGACGGACTGGGCAATTTTCTCTACCAAACTCACCATGCAGCTGACCCTAGTCCGATGTCCGCGACGAATACAGGGCTTGCCGCGCGGTCAGGACCGCATGCACGAGGACGCTAAGGTTGGCGCCATACCAGGGAGCGGTAATGGGCAGATTGCTGTACGGCAGTCAGGGCATTGAAGTGCAGTTCGATGATCGAGCCCTTCAGCACCTGCAGATCGTGATCACAGCCAAACTGCGGCGGCATGAGAGCTTCACCTTCTCCTGGAGCGATTCGGCCGAGGTGGGCAGCGGTCGAAGCACCATCTGGCTCGATCCGAGCAGCACGCTGTACTACCGGTATTCAGGCAGCCGAACGCCGTCGATCAACCGCGACTGGATCAACTCCCTGATGCTCTCGGCAAATAGCGCGGGCGGATTGTTCTTCACCCCGGAACCCCACAGCGCCGAACAGGGTCCCTGATCGCGCACACACAGATTGCCGTCCCGGTCAAGGCGTTCCATTGTTTCCGAGGCCGGTCTACCGTGTCACCACTGCCGGGATCTCCAGCCGGTCATCCCCGAGGAAAGCCAGGAACAGTGTGCTGATCGCCGCAACGTCCGCCCCATGGACAGCACCGCTCACCGAATCCCAACATATTCTCACCCTGTATTTCCTCGTCATCGCAGGGCTTGCCCTCTTCGCCGGATTCGTCCGCACCTGGACGACGAGAAGCGAGGTCGGTTCACGCTTTCGCCCGGCTCTGGTTGCCCGGCTCTGCGTCACGGCCGTAGCGAGCCTCTCCTACGTGCTGCTCATCGTCGGATTCACCCTCGCCTACGATCACACGGGCTCGACCTGGGTTCCCAACGCCGGCGCAATCATGACCATGGCGCCGAGATTCATGGACTGGTCGGTCACCGTACCGCTACTCACCGTCGAACTGCTGGCGGTCTGCACGCTCTTCGGTGCCGGTGTGCGCAAGGCACAGTTCCTGGCGATGGCCGGCTCGTTCCTGATGATCTTCACCGGATTCCTCGGCACCTTCGTCTTCGGCGCCGACGGCGACGCCAGCCAGCTCTACCTCTGGGGCGCCATCAGCTCAGTATTCTGGATCTTCGTCAACGTGGTGCTGATCAGGGCGGTGAGGAAATCCCTGCCGGTGCTCACTCCTGAATCCGCGGGATTGCTGCGGGACGCGACCATCCTCCTGCTCTGTGGGTGGGTGATCTATCCATTGGTCTACATCATCCCGATCTTCGCTTTCGGCGGAGGGTGGACGACCACGATCCAGGTCACGCTCTGCGTCGCCGACGTACTGGTGAAGATCGGCTTCGGTGGGCTCATCCACCGAGTGGCCAAGTTGCGCACCGCTGAGGATGTTCGCGCGGGAGACGACGTGCATTCTGAGGCGATCTGGATCTCCTCCGTCAAACAGTCGGATGCCGGCCAGCCCCGCGAGATCTATCTCGCCGAGGGTGCGGCGGTGCATCCGAACCGCTGGAGGCCGCCCACCAGCTCCGCCTATGCGTCAGCCATTGCGGCCGAAGATGATTCATCGACACCGATCGATTCCGACGAGAACCTCGGCGAGCGCCGATCGCACTGACAAGAAAGTCGAATCCGCTCTTCCTATCCGCCAATCGATGGGTAAAGTAGACGGTGTCAACATATGGCGGAATTGCAGATATTCTGCTTTCCGCAGAAATATCCTCCGCGAACAAATCAGTCGTATCGGAATGTCGGTGGAATAAAGCACACTGGTAGCGCGCTGCACTGAACACCACTCCGTTCGTCCATGTGCACATTCGCATATCCCGGGCATCGAAGCCTTCTCATCCGGCTCGCGTATACGCGTGTCGGCGCCCCGTACCCAACCGCCTATTTTCGACGGGAAAATTGATGACCGACACAACTGTCTCCTCCACCGCCAACGACACGACCGACGACGCTGCAGCGCTGGGCGCGCGCAATCGCCTGGTGATCACACTGCTGCTGATCTCGGCCTTCGTCGTGATCCTGAACGAGACGATCATGGGTGTGGCGCTGCCGCGTCTGACAGTCGACCTCGGTATCACGCCGAGTTCCGCCCAGTGGCTCACTGCAGCCTTCATGCTCACCATGGCCGTCGTCATCCCGATCACCGGGTTCCTTCTGCAGCGGTTCAACACCCGACCGTTATTCATCGCGGCCATGAGCCTTTTCAGCCTCGGCACACTCGTCGCCGCTGTAGCCCCGGGTTTCGAGATCCTTCTGGTGGCGCGCGTCATTCAGGCGAGCGGCACGGCGATCATGTTTCCGCTGCTGATGACCACCGTGATGACGCTCGTACCCCCTGCCACCCGGGGTCGCATGATGGGCAACATCTCGATCGTGATCTCCGTCGCGCCCGCGATCGGTCCCACCATCTCCGGGCTGATCCTGAGCGTGCTCGACTGGCGCTGGATGTTCATCCTGGTGCTGCCGATAGCCGTCGCCGCGCTCATCGTCGGCGGATCTCTGATGAAAAACGTCACCGACCCACGACCGACGCGATTCGACGTGCTCTCGGTCATCCTCTCGGCCTTCGGTTTCGGCGGACTGGTCTATGGCCTGAGCAATGCGGGGACGGCGACCACCGCCTTCCAGGTCTGGCTGCCGCTCGGCGTCGGAGTGGCCGCGCTCGCGCTTTTCGTACTTCGTCAGGTGCAGTTGCAGCGTA
This sequence comes from Glaciihabitans sp. UYNi722, assembly GCF_040549465.1. NCBI lineage: Bacteria > Bacillati > Actinomycetota > Actinomycetes > Micrococcales > Microbacteriaceae > Glaciihabitans > Glaciihabitans sp. UYNi722. The sequence continues at coordinate 5,242 of NZ_JBEPTL010000043.1, forward strand.
CGGAACGGGCCCTGCTCGACCTTCGCACCTTCAAGAATCGCACCTTCACGCTGTCGATCGCGATGTTCGCCGTCAGCATGATGGCCATGTTCGGCACGATCGTGCTGCTTCCCTTCTACCTGGTCAATGTTCTTGGAACGAAGGAACTGACCGTCGGGCTGCTGCTGCTCCCCGGAGGACTGATCATGGGTCTCCTCGCACCGTGGGTCGGGCGTGTCTACGACCGCGTGGGACCCACCGCCCTCCTCGTTGCGGGCTCGGTCATCGTCAGCGCCGATCTCTGGGCGATGACCATGTTGAACGAGCACAGTTCCATCTGGTGGGTGTTGGCCGCCCACATCGCGCTGAGCATCGGACTATCGCTGCTCTTCACCCCCCTATTCAGCGCAAGTCTGGGTTCCCTGCGCCCAGAGCTTTATTCTCACGGAAGCGCGATCGTCGGTACCGTCCAGCAGCTGGCCGGCGCGGCAGGCACTGCTCTCTTCATCACCGTGATGACGGCGCGGATCGCCACGCTCCAGGCTGAGGGCGAGAACATCGTCTCAGCCACTGCCTCCGGTATCCACAGCGCTTTCCTCTATGGTGCGGTGATCTCTCTGTTCGCGATTCCGGCGGCATTCATGATCCGCAAGGGTGTCACGACCGAAGCTCCGGAGGGTGCGCCGGTCGCTCACTGAGTGCTGGGCGGGGTGGCGCGGTGAGCCGCGCCACCCCGGCTCTGGATGCTCAGCCCGCGTGCATGGCCTTCACAGCGAGGTCCGTCATGCTTGCGACATCTGCTCGGGCACCCGCCCGCATCCACGGCTGGGAAGTCGCTTTTCGGATCGAGGCTCGCCATGAGCAACCCCACTCCCTCAGCCCCAGCTGTGACGTTCACCAAGACCGTGCCCGGTGGCAACCGCGCGAACCCGACGACGGAATACTCCGCACTGCTGCGGACAGTCCGAGACGCTGGCCTGCTGCGTCGCCGCACGGGTTTCTACGTGATGATGTTCAGTGCTGTCGTACTCGCCCTCGGCGGAGCGGTCACGGGATTCATCCTTCTCGGTGATACGTGGTACCAGTTGCTGATCGCCGGAGCCCTCGGCGTGATCCTCACCCAGTTCGCTTTCCTGGCACACGAAGCGTCCCACCGGCAGGTCTTCACCTCCGGCCGGGCCAACGACATCGCCGGCCGCACCATCGCCAACCTTTTCGTCGGCATCAGCTACTCATGGTGGATGACCAAGCACAGTCGTCATCACGCCAACCCGAACGTGATCGGCAAAGACCCCGACGTCGAGCGCGACTTCGTCTCCTTCGTCGAGAGCGACGCGGCCAAGGCCACCGGAATCTACGCGTGGGCGACCCGACGCCAGGGTTACCTGTTCTTCCCGATCCTGATGCTCGAGGGCATCAACCTGCACCGCCACGGTCTGCAGACGGTCTTCGGCCGCGGAAAGGTCGACAAGCGCTGGGTGGAGATCTCCATGATCTCGACCCGTCTCGCGGCGTACATCACCGCGATCTTCCTGTTCCTGCCGCTCGGCATGGGCTTCGCCTTCCTCGGGGTGCAGCTCGCCGTGTTCGGCGTCTACATGGGGGCGTCGTTCGCCCCCAACCACAAGGGGATGCCGGTACTCCCCCACGACAGCAAGGTCGACTTCCTGCGTCGCCAGGTGCTCACCTCGCGCAACGTCAAGGGCAGCTGGATCATGGACAGCTACATGGGCGGACTCAACTACCAGATCGAGCACCACCTCTTCCCGAACATGCCACGGCCGCACCTGGCCAAAGCGCAGGAGATCGTCAAGGAGTACTGCGACACGCACCGTATCCTCTACACCGAGACCACTCTTTCGGAGTCTTACGGCATCGTGGTGCGCTACCTGAACAGGGTCGGGCTGGCCGCGGGCGGCGATCCCTTCGACTGTCCGGCTGCGACCGCATTCGGTCGCTGACGACCCGCCACATTCGCCGGAAATAGACACGTTCCGAGACAGCTCTCACCGGCCGGCTCGACCGGGTCGGTGGTTCTGCAATGGTTACCTCGCGCGGGTGCTCGGTTTGTGACCTCATTGCGGTGAGGTCGACGCCGATCCGCCGACCCGATAGCTCGCGCCCTTGTGTTCCTCCGGCAGGCGGTCACCCCGACCGTGCAGCTTATTGCGCAGCGTGCCCTCGACGTAGGCGTCCGGGTAGACGCCACGTTCGCGCAGTATGGGAATCACATACTCGACCACGTCCTCGAAGGTGCCGGGGGTGATGGCGTAGGCCAGGTTGAAACCGTCCACGTCCGTCTCATCCACCCACTCCTGCAGGCGGTCGGCGATCTGCTCGCCCGAGCCGACGATCAACGGCCCGAGTCCGCCGATGGCACCGAGCCGGGCGATGTCGCGCACCTTCCACTCGTTGCCGTCCTCGTTTGCGGCCTGGAAGTTGGCCACCGCCGACTGGATCGCATTGCTCTTGACGTTGCCGATCGGCTCGTCGAGGTCGTACTGCGACAGGTCGATACCCATCCAACCCGACATGAAGACCAGCGCACCTTCCTCGCTCGCGTACTGCAGGAAGTCCTCGTGCTTGGCCTGCGCCTTCTCGGCGGTCTCGTCAGTGATGATGGTGAGCAGGGTGTAGATCTTGGCCGAGTAGCGATCCCGGCCAGCGGCTTCGAGAGCATCCCTGATCTTCTTCACCGTGTCTCTCAGCACTGCCTTGGTCGGGGCGGCGACGAAGATGGCCTCGGCGTTGCCCGCGGCGAAGGCGATACCGCGGGAGGAGGCGCCGGCCTGGTAGATCACCGGTGTGCGCTGGCTGGACGGCTCGGAGAGATGGATGCCGGGAACCGTGAAGTTCTTGCCGCTGTGCCCGATCTCGTGCACCTTGCTGGGGTCGGTGAAGACCCCGGACTCCCGGTCGTGGATGACCGCGTCGTCTTCCCACGAGCCCTCCCACAGCTTGTAGAGCACCTCGAGGTACTCGTCGGCCACGTCGTAGCGGTCATCGTGCTCGAGCTGGTCTTCGTGGCCCATGTTGCGGGCTGCACTCGGCAGGTAACCGGTGACGACGTTCCAGCCGACACGACCGTTGGTGAGGTGGTCGAGCGTCGACATGCGGCGCGCGAAGGGGTACGGATGCTCGTAGGCGGTGCCCGCGGTCACCCCGAACCCGAGGTTCTTCGTGACCGCTGCCATCGCGGAGATCAGTAACACCGGGTCGTTCACCGGAACCTGCGCGCCGTGCCTGATCGCCGCCTCGTTTGATCCGCCGTAGACATCGTAGGTGCCGAGCACATCGGCGATGAAGATGCCGTCGAAGGTGCCCTTCTCGAGCAGCTGGGCCAGCCCGGTCCAGTAGGTGAGATCTTTGTATCTCCATGACTGGTCGTCCGGGTGTCTCCACATGCCGGAGGACTGGTGAGCGACGCAGTTCATATCGAAGGCGTTGAAGCGAATTTGTCTGGCCATAGCTCCATGGTGGATGCCGCGGCCGCCAGTTGCACTCTCGGCCGACATATACGGTCATAGACGGCCGAAATGTGGACGAATGGGGTACAGACCGCTCATTTGTGGAAGTAAGGGATTGCGTCAATAGGTGGGGTGCGTCGTTGATGTAGGACAGGCACAAGCCCTGTTAAACACGGATTGTTCAAGATTCGCGTTGACTCAGG
>NZ_JBEPTL010000044.1:0-7094 GCF_040549465.1 Glaciihabitans sp. UYNi722
CAACCAGATACGACAAACTCGCCCTCACCTACCGCGGCGGAGTCGTCCTTCGGGCCATCACAATCTGGCTCAAACCGTTAGGAAACACGCCCTAGTAGTCAGAGATCCTTTCGCGAGACCGATCCTCCGTCGCGACGAGCACATCGAGCAATCTTCCCTCCATTCGGATGCGCTCGAGGAGGGCCTCGGGTACATGCCACAGATTGACCAGCTCATCGGGGTCACACGCAAGGTTGTAGAGTTCGCCGTCCCTTTCACGGGTTGTGCTGGGCTCGCCATGGTGGACGACGACTTTCCAATCGCCTTGCCGGAGCATGGTGGTGTGCACTGGAACCTCATAAGGAATACAGCTGTTCCGATATTCGCTGAGCGCCCAATCACGCGGGTGAGATGAGTCGGTTCCCTGCACGAGCTCTGCCAGATTTCTCCCCTGACCTCGACGGAGCCCGCCGACTCCGGCGAACGACAGGAGCGTAGGTGCGATATCAATCCACTCCACGATTTCTTCGCGCACCTCGTTTTTCGGGAGGTGATCGTTCCATCGAAGAATCAGGGGAACACGAACCGAACAATCGAACATCATCGGGCCCTTGAGGAGCATCTGGTGATCGCCAAGCAACTCGCCATGATCACTCGTGAAGACAACGATCGTGTCATCTCCCAGACCTTCATCGTCGAGGGTTGCGAGGATACGTCCCACCTCGTTGTCGAGCAGCGAAACCATTGCGTAGTACTGGGCTTTGATCTCTTGGATCTCCTCAGCGGTGAAATCCTGATATCCCGGCAGGGTCCCCGCATACGACTTCTTCGAAGCCTCGGAATAGATCGCCGGCTTCGTCGTCAGATCATCGTCACTGGTGACCGGTGCCGGCAAGCTGCTCGCGTCGTAGAGGGCCCGATATTCATCGGGAGCTCCGAACCCATGGTGTGGGTCGAAGAAGTTCACAACGAAGCAAAACGGTTTGTCGTGCTCTCGTGTGGTGCGAAGAAACTCGATCGTCTCCTCACCGATCCAGTGGCTGTAGTGGGATTCGGTGGGGAGCTTGTCGATGGCGTCGTGGCCCCGCGCGATGCTCTCCTCGAGCAATCCGGGAAAATTAGCATTGAGCCAGTTGTGGTATTTGTTATCCGGGTTTCGTTCGTACGGATCGTGTGCCCACTTGAAGATGCGGAACCCGTCCTCGATCCGTGGTTCTGTCCGGCCGTTTTGGGCCGCCCCGAGGTGAAATTTTCCGACAAGTCCGCAGTCATACCCCGCATCGGCGAGAACCTTCGTGAAGAGCTCCTCCGACGGGGAGATGTCCACGCCGTTGGCCCACAGACCGTGATTATGGAGGTATCGACTGGTCATGAGGCTGGCTCGCGAAGGTGCACACACCGGGGACTGAACGTAGCAGCGGTCGAATCGCACACCCTGCCGGGCGAGCTTATCGAGGTTGGGCGTGTGGATGTGCGGGTTGCCACTTGCTCCGAGGGCGTCGAAACGCTGCTGGTCGGTGCAAATGAGAAGAATATTCGGTTTTTTCGGTGACATTGTTTCCTTATTCAGTGGATAGCGAAAAACGGTCGTCAACTCTTCACTGCCCCGGCGATCCCCTCGACGAAATAGCGCTGCAGCAGGATGAAAACCAGCAGGACAGGGATAAGGGACATGGTCGCGCCCGCCGCGAGTCCTGACCAGTCGGTCGAGTTAGTGCCCTGAAATGCGAGCATGCCGACGGCGAGCGTTCGTTTGGACGGGTCGCTGAACGTGAAGACCAGAGGCACGAAGAAGTTGCTCCAGGTGGCGACGAATGTCACCACGGTCACTGTTGCCGTGATCGGGCCGGAGAGCGGCAGCATCACGCTGAAGAAAGTCCGGAAGAAACCCGCACCGTCGACCATGGCGGCATCCTCGAGTTCCTTGGGGATCTGCGCGTAGAAACCTGCGTAGAGAAGCACAGCCGCCACGTTTCCACCCGCGGAGAGGGCGAGGATCAAACCGACCTGCGTATTGAGCAGGCCGAGGAGGTCGCTGAGCTCGACAATGGGAATGATGGACAGTCCGGTCGGGATGAACATCGTGCCGAGGAGCACGGCGAACACCACCTTTTTTCCGTAGAATCTGTACCTGCCGAGAACGTATCCCGCCGTCGCACATCGCATCACGACGACAGCCACCGAGGAGAGTGTCACCACAACGGAGTTGAGCATGTACTGCGAAAACCCGGCCTGGTTCCAGGCTCGTGCGTAATTGTCCCAGTGGAAGATCTGAGGAATGAGGTTCAACCCGCTCGAGAAGATGTCCTGGGTGTCTTTGAGGGACGCCGAGAACGTCCACAACAGCGGGTAGATCCAAATGATGGCGACCACAGCCAGCAAGACCACCTGTACCCAGATCAGCGTCCGTCGGCGGCCCTGTGTCTTGTGATTCCGGGGAGTTCCCAAGCGTGCGACTGTCACTGGATCGCCTTTCGTTTGGACGCGATTCGAGAGAGGAGAAGGTAGGTCCCGACGATGAGCATCGTGACAATGCCGAGCAGGACTCCCATAGCCGAGGCGTATCCGTATTCCGGATGAGGAGTCGCGAAGGCTTGCTGGTAGATGTACACCTCCGTGACCAGAGTGGAGAAGAATGGCCCGCCGCCGGTCATGGTCTGGACCAGGTCGAAGATCTGCATTGTCTCGACGACTGTCAGGAGGCTTATGATCACGATGAATGGCGCAAGCATCGGAATCGTGATGCCGAAGAACGTCTGCCGTTTGCCTGCGCCATCTATTTGGGCGGCCTCGTACAGATCATTCGGCACGGTCTGCAGTGCGGCAAGCCAGTACATGAGGGTCAACCCGAGCCACTTCCATACATGAACGCCCATGACCGTCCACAGCGCAGTAGATGAACTGCCGAGGAAGTCGATCGGCTGCACACCCAAAGAGGCCAGCATGCTGTTAACCGGGCCGCCTGCCGGATCGAAGATGAAGTTCATCACGATGCCGATAATGGCCGTGGTGGCCACGACAGGAACAAAGAACGCCGTCCTCAGAAGTCTGACGAACGGAAGGCGCGGGTTGTTGAGAAACAGCGCGAGTACCAGCGCGAGGAACACCCTCACCGGAACTGTCACGATGATGATCAGCATGGTCACACCGAGCGACTTCCAGAACAGCGGATCGCCGAAGGCCTGCCCGTAGTTTGCAAGGCCGACGAAAGGACGCGCCTGCCCGAGGCCAGTCCAGTCGAGCAGCGAATAATAAAGGCTGGAGATGGTCGGCCACACGCTGTACGCGCCGAATAGCACCACCGTCGGTAGGAGGAACAGGTAGACCCAGCGATCTCGCCAGATCTTCTTCCCCAGTCGGTCCTGAGGTTTCGGTCCCGAAGCGCTTGCGCGCGCTGCGGGAGTCAGGGATGCCTGGACCGTCACGACTTGTACTTGCTCGCGTCGTAGTCCGTACCGGCCTTGTAATCCTTGAATACCCAGTCGTTGAGGCTTGTCTTGCTGCCCTTCGAGCTGACGGCCTTGATGGCGCGGTCTCGCTCCGTACTCAGCTTGCTGCTGTAGTCCGTCAGCGCTGACTTGATGTTGGAGATATTTCCGCCGAGATAGCCCTGGGCTATTTCGCCCAGCGTCGGGCGAATCTGTTGCATTTCCGCCAGCACCGCTGCGACGTTGGGGTTCTTCACGATCGCGCTCGGAGCGAGGGTGACCGAGTCGGCCATAAGCGAGACCGATTGCTTGTACAGGGCGGGTACGTCAGCCTTCTTCACAACGTCGAGATCCGATGGCGGCTGGTCCATGTTTTCGGCAAGGCCTCTCGCATATTCCGGCGTGGCGAAGGTATTGAGGATCCCGCTCGCCGTGCCGGGATTGGCGGACTCGGCGGAGATCCAGAAGACCCCTCCCGCGGGACCATTGCTGATCTTCGCCTTGCCTTCGGGCGTCGGAAGATTCGTCACGCCCGATTTCGCCACACTGTCAGCGAACTGGGTTTTCAGCACTCCGACATTCCACGAGCCGTCCAAGAACAAACCACTCGATCCAGCTGCCCAGCGAGCCCGCGCTGTGCGAACGTCGAGAGACGTCGATGACGGAAACATCGAGCCGTCTTTGACCAGGGACTTGAGGAATTCGAACGAGTCGACGAATGGTGAGGAATCGAAGACATAATCTCCGGTCTTGACATCAGCTACTCCCGGAGAGTCAGCGGAATTGCTGACCAGGCTAAGCTCGGCCCCCGCACCGATTGCCAGGTCGACGATGTGGGCTCGTATTCTGTCGGTCAGAGTGAGGCCTTCGATCCAGCCGTACATGTCGCCACCGCCGGCTTTGGTGATTCCGTGGGCCAACGAGCGGAATTCGTCCCAGGTCGCCGGACCCTTTTCCGGATCGCCACCGGCTTTCTCGACAGCGTCTTTGTCGAAATAGGTCAGCGTCGAGTGCTGACGGAAGCTGAACATGGGGAAGGAGAAGATTTTTCCGTCGAAGACGTGCAGGCCAGGAAGTAGAAAGTCGGATCCGATCATCCGCTTGGACGCCGCTGTGAGGTCGATGGGCGCGACCCACTTTCTCTGCACAAGCACCATGTCGGGTACGCCGAACACATTTGTGAAGACGTCGGGGAGCTGATTGCTTTGCTGTGCAAGCTGCAACGCAGACCCCATGTTGTTCGGATCGTAAACAGTGTGCTTCACGCTCGCGCCGGAGTGTGCCTTACCATAGGCGGCAAAGGTCGACTCCTCGAGTTTCTGCAGTGGCTGGAACTGATCCCACCAGGAGATAGCACCGGCGGCAGTCGCAGGCGCACTGGAGGGTTTTTGCGCGGACGTTCGTGAGCAGCCTGCCAACATCAATGCGAGAGCGCCGGCGCCGAGCCCCCCGGCAACAATGAATTGTCTGCGATCGAGGTTCACCATTGAAATTCCTTCGCGTTTTATTGACCTTGCAACGTTACAATGTCTTGGAAAGCGATAGTAGATGACGGTTCATTCGAACGTCAAGGCCTGCTGGGATTCAGGATGCGGCGAGTTCTCTGCGCGGGCTGGTGGATTCGCGGACGACGAGTCTGTGGCTCACAACATATTCCTGGGGAGCTGTCGTATCGTCCTCGATCCGAGAGATCACGGAGCGCACCGCCAACTCCGCGATCGCATCAAGGTCGTGCTTCACCGTCGTCAGGCTGGGCCACGAGAATCGGCCCTCGGGAGAATCGTCCCATCCGAGGATCGCGATGTCGTTCGGTATCGACAGCCCATTGCGTTGAAGAGTGCTCATCGCGCCAATTGCCAAAAGATCAGCCGCACAGACGATGGCATCGACCTGGCCCGCGCGTGTCACCAGTTCTTTGGCCGAGTGTTCGCCTTCTTCCCTAGTGAATTCGGAAGCCACCAGCACGAGACTCTCGTCCAGCTGAATGCCAGCCGACGCGAGCTCGGCCCTGAGTCCTGCCAACCGAAAAGGGCCGGGGCCGGTATCCCGATCAGGCTGGTATCCGATAAATGCGAATCGTCGTCTTCCGGTTGAGATCAAATGGGCCGTGGCTTCCCGGGCCGACGCGAAGCTGTCGATCGCGATGTGATCGAAGGCCTGATGAGAGCCGTGTTCGCCGAGAAGGACGATGGGAACATTGGCCTCCGCATTCTCGAGTTCGGCGAGTGGGAGCGAAACAGGACAGAAGATGACCCCTTCGATTCCGTGGTTGAGGTATCCCTGCGCAATCTCTCGTTCACGTTCGAGTGTGCCGCCCGTCTCGTCGACCAGCACTGTGAATCCCCGACTGAGCGCTTTCTCATTGAGGACGTGCGCGAGTTCGGCGTAGTACGGAGACCGAAGATCAGGAATCGCCAGGGCGAGGATGTCGGAGCGACCGTTCCTCAGTTGGCGGCCGGCGATCGAAGGCCGATAGCCCACCACACGAATGGCCTCCTCGACAGCTTTACGCTTCTCGGCAGTCACCCAGGGGTGATCGTGCAGCACATTCGACACCGTGCTCGCCGACACCCCTGCCTGTCGCGCGACATCTTTGACAGTCGCCCGCTTTCGCGCCACCGAATGATGAGCCTCACTTGCCATGTAGTCATGCTAGGCGGGAATGTCGACATGCCTAGAGACTGCGGGCGGCCAAATTGGAGCGTCCTCGTGGCTGCCTATCTTACGCAGCGAAAACCCTGGTGCGTCGTAGCCGAGTCCTCTGTTTGAGCCGATCGCGCTGCGGGACGGTAGCGAAGACAGTATTCGGGTGCGCAGAGATGCGATCCGCCCTTGAGGACTCGACGCGCGGTGGCCTCGCCAAGCGCGATGCTGGCCGAGCGAGCACTATCGGGGCTGCACGCGCAGGTAGTTACCGGATCCTGAAGTCGATCAGTCCAGTATGTGGTCGTCCATTCCCAGGTGTTGCCTGTCATCTCATGCAAGCCAAAGTCGTTGGGCGGAAAGCTGCCCACGGGAGCCGTGCCCACCCAGGAGCCGCTCCCCGCGCCGCGGTTGAGGTAGGGGAACTGACCCTGCCAGCTGTTCGCGCGCATTCCATCGTTGGGTTCATCACCCCAGGCGAACTTTGCCTGATCGAGTCCCCCGCGAGCGGCAAATTCCCACTCGATCTCGGTGGGAAGCCGTTTTCCCGACCACCTTGCGAACGCGTTGGCGTCTTCGAAGGCCACCTGCACCACCGGGTGGTCACCTTTTCCTTCCAGAGAAGTGCTGGGTCCTCCCGGATGCTGCCAGTCGGCTCCGGGAGTCCACTCCCACCACTGCGTCCAATCGCGTAAGTCCACCGGACCGACCGTCGGTGTGAACACGAGAGACCCAGGCTCCAGGGACTCAAGCCTCGCGCCAGGGAACATCGCTGGGTCGAGTGGTCGCTCTGCCGTCGTGACATATCCGGTTGCGCAAACGAATTCGGCGAACTGCGCGTTCGTGACCGCATGTCTGTCGAGTTCGAAGGGACTCACCCATTCCTCGTGAACCGGACCCTCTTCGAGATAGAAGTCTGATCCCATCCAGAAGGCGCCCCCTTGGAGGGCGACCATGTCGTTAATCACTTCGCCGCGATCACCATCCAGGTTCCACATGCGATGGCGAAGACGAAACTCGATGCGGCGGCCAACGTGACGGGTG
>NZ_JBEPTL010000045.1:0-6417 GCF_040549465.1 Glaciihabitans sp. UYNi722
GGACTGTGGTAAGAACAATTTTCCCTGATAAGACAGGCATTCTCTGTTTAACGCGCCGCTATCCCCGAAGCCCCCACCGGTGGATCGAGGCTTAGCTTTACCTGTCGCTTCAGACCTCGGCGGCGCTATACCTCCGCAGATCGACGGGCGACCCGGCTAAGGTCCAAATCCCGAGCTCGAGCCGTACGTTCCGTCCCCGCAGACTCGAATCACAGGAGTAGACCATGAATGCACATTCAGAAGACCAAACTACGACGGCAACGCGGGGCAGCGGTTACGAGGAACCGGCGACGAAGGACCTCGACTATCGAGCCTTGTTCATCGGTGACCAAGCCGAGAACGGGGCGATTTTCAAGGAACTGCTCGGACAGCTCGTCGACGAGCACCTCGGTTGGCGCCAGAATTACATGCCCGGAGACCGCGCCGGGATCACCATCCACGACGAGACCACGCCCGAGTATGGCGCGGCTCAAGTACGCATGCGCGAGGTGATGGCGGATTTGTCTCGTCGGCTTCGCTCGGGATCAGTGCCGTGGAACAGCGCTGGGCGCTACTGGGGGCACATGAATGCTGAAACGCTCATGCCCGCCATCCTCGCGTACACCTACGCGATGCTGTGGAACCCCAACAATGTTGCCCTCGAATCATCGATGGCCACGTCCAAGATGGAGGCGGAGGTTGGCGACGACTTCGCGAAGTTGTTCGGGTTCGACGGGGGCTGGGGTCATCTTTCCGCCGACGGGTCGATCGCCAACTTGGAGGGCCTCTGGTATGCGCGATCCCTCAAGTCCATACCGCTTGCGCTGGCCGCGACGCTGCCGGAGACGGTGGCGGGCAAGTCAGAATGGGAGTTGCTCAACATGTCAGTCGAGGAGATCCTCGACAGCCTAAAAGATCTCACTCCCGACCAGTACGACCAGGTCAAGGCGGCCTCTTCTCGATCGGGCCGGAACCTCAATCGTCTCGGCAAGTGGATCGTCCCGGAAACCAAGCATTACTCGTGGGTTAAGGCGCTCGATATCATCGGGGTCGGACTCGACCAGATGATCGCAATACCGGTGTCGGAGAACTACCGCATGGACATCGACGCCCTCACGTCCACTGTCGAAGAACTCGCGCGAACGCAAACACCGATCCTCGGCCTGGTCACCGTCGTGGGCACCACGGAAGAGGGCGCTGTCGACGAGGTCGACAAGATCATCGCTTTGCGCGAACGAATGCGGAAGTCTGGTCTTTACTTCTACATCCACTGCGACGCGGCCTACGGCGGCTACGGACGATCACTGTTCTTCGACACCGACGGTAGGTTCGTTGACTACAACGAACTCGCCGATCTTCATCAGAGCCACGGGCTCTTCTCAGAGGGCGTGACGGTACCCGAAGACGTCTACAACGGCTACAAGGCGATCTCGCAGGTGGAGTCCGTCACGATCGACCCGCACAAGATGGGGTATGTGCCCTACGCCGCTGGCGGCATCGCGATTCGGCTGAAGGAGATGCGGAATGTCATCTCATACTTCGCGCCATACGTGTTCGAGAAAGGCGCCACCGCTCCGGACATGCTCGGGGCGTTCACGCTCGAGGGATCTCGCGCCGGCGCGACAGCCGCCTCGGTCTGGGCGGCACACCGCTGCCTTCCGCTGGACGTTTCCGGCTACGGCAGACTCATCGCCTCCGGCATCGACACGGCCCACCGCTTTCGCGACTTTCTGGCTGAGCTCACATTCACAGTCGGCGACAGGGTCGTGCGGGCCTATCCGCTGCACAATCCAGACTTCAACATGGTCGACTGGGTATTCAAGGCGGATGATATGACCTCGCTGACCGAGGTCAACGCCCTCAACGAAAAGGTGTACGACCTGTCGTCCTACCTGGCGGGCCACGAATATAACAACATCTTCATCACATCGCACACGACCTTCTCCGCCGGCGACTACGGCAACAGCCCCGTGAAATTCATCAAGACGCTGGGGTTCGACGAAGCCGAGTGGGAGTCCGTGAAGTCTGTGACTCTCCTGCGTGCGTCGATCCTTGATCCGTACCTGAACTCCACCGAGCTCTTCAACTACTACACCACCGCCATCAAGGCGGCATTCAGCGCACGCCTAACAGAGGTGATGTCATCATGACCGCCAAGGTTGCCTCTCTCAAGCGAGTCGGAGTGCTGACCTTCTTCGGGATGACCGTCGCCATCGTCGCCAGCGTCCGAAACATTCCGGCCGTCGGGGCGACCGGCTGGACCATGTTCTTCTACATGGGGGTGGCTACCCTTCTGTTCGCGCTTCCAATCACGTTGATGTCGGGAGAATATGCGGGTATGTTTCCGCGCGCCGGCGGGCCCGAGCTCTGGGTGACCAACGGCCTCTCATCACGCTGGGGTTTCGTGACCTCCTGGCTGCTGTGGGTACAGATGTTCCCGGGAATGGTCATGGTTTCCTCCGTGATCGCACCGCTCATCGCCGTCACGATCGGCGATCCGGCACTCACCAAAAGCGGGCCGTTCACCCTGATCTGCATTCTCGCCGGCTACTGGGGGGTTACGATTCTCAACCTCTTCTTCGACATGGCCCATCTGGGCGGGAGGATCGGCGTGGTCCTTGGTCTCTACCTGCCCGTTGCGTTCATGGTCATTCTGGGTATCGCCGCGCTCGTGAAGGTTGGAATCAGGCCCGACGGCTATCTCGGGAAGGGAAGCAGCGGCTTGCTTCCATTCTCGTCACAATCGGCCGGCACCCTCGTATTCTTCGCGTCCATCGTGTTCATCTTCACAGGCATCGAGATGTCATCGGTCTATCTACCGCGACTCAAAAACTCGGCCAAGACCTACCTTCGTGGCATCTTCATCGCTCTGGTGTTCATGTTCCTTTTCAACACCCTGCTGGCATTTGTGACCGCCGACGTCATCCCGCGCGGAACCATCAACCTCAACAACATCGCGCAGGCGCCAGTCATCATTCTCCGGATCCTCGGGCTGCCCTCATGGCTCGCTAACGTGTTCGCCGCCTCCGTGCTCATCGGCGTGTTGGTGCAGCTCTCCGCGTGGGTCACCGGACCTTCCAAGACAATCACCGCTAGCGCGCGACGGGGTTTCTACCCGCCACGGCTGAGGTTCTGGAAGACGAACCACCAGGATGTCGCGCCCGCGGTGCTCGTGACGCAGGCAGTGGTGATTTCTCTGTTCGCCATGATCTTCATCCTGATACCGGGCGTGAACAACGCGTTCCTGCTTCTGGTGACCGCGACGGCGATCATCTACATCGTCGTGTATGTGCTGATGGCGATCGGCATTCTCCGCCTTCGCTCGAGCAAGCCGACGCTTCACCGGCCCTTCCGGATGGGGAACACGCGTGTGGCCTGGATCGTCGTAGTGATATTCCTCATCGTCGTGGTCGCTTCGTCGCTCGCCACACTGTGGTATCAAGGCTGGGTCAACGCGTTGATCATCCTCGGCATCACTTTGGTCCTGAGCGTTGTACCGCTTGTCATCTACCGGCTGCGCAAGCCGTCATGGGAGAGTGACGTCTCCCGCGAGCTGGGCACAGACACGCCCGAGCCAGGGGTACACGAGCTGGTGGCGGTCAAAGCGCCCGTGTCGTCCGCATTGCTAAAGTGAAGTGGTGAAGCGAACCGTTCTGACGGCGGCGTCCGAAGATCGCATCACCACGATGCCGTCGCCGGAAAAACGAGGGGCCCTGCTGCGCTCGTTGAGCAGTCGCCACGTTCAGTTCATCGCCCTCGGCGGCGCCATTGGCTCCGGACTTTTCTATGGGTCCGCGCAGACCATTGGTCTAGCTGGGCCGGGTGTCCTGATCGGGTATCTCCTCGGAGGCGGGATCGTGTTCATCGTCATGCGCGCCCTCGGAGAGATGGCGGTCGCTGAACCGGTCTCCGGATCATTCAGCGACTACGCGCACAAATACGTCGGACCATTCGCGGGCTTCGCGGTGGGGTGGACCTATTGGTTCTCCTGGATCGTCGTGAACATCGCCGAGTTGACGGCGCTCGGAATCTACGTCAGCTACTGGTTCCCGGACATGCCCCGCTGGGTCACCGCCCTTGTCGCCCTGCTGTTGGTGGTTGCCGTCAACCTCGTCAGCGTTCGCGCATTTGGGGAGACGGAATTTTGGTTTGCGCTCGTCAAGGTCCTGGCCATTCTTGGGCTGATGGCTTTCGGTGTCGTGATTCTGGTGTTCCACCTTGGCCACGGTGCGGCAGTCAGCAACCTCTGGAGCGACGGCGGAATCCTGCCCCACGGAATCATGGGGGTTTTGCTCGCTCTTCCGTTCATCATGTTCTCTTTCGGGGGCACCGAACTCGTGGGCATCACGGCGGGGGAGGCGGACAACCCCTCAAAGACCATCCCGAAGGCGATCAACCAAGTCATTGTCCGTATCCTGATCTTCTACGTGGGCGCGCTGCTGTTCATCCTGATGCTGGTGCCGTGGTCGAAGATCGGACTCGGCTCAAGCCCGTTCGTGATCGCGTTTCAGGATGTCGGCGTGCCGGATGCGGCAGCGGTTCTCACCTTCGTCGTGATCACCGCTGCCCTTTCCGCATTCAACAGTGGGATGTACAGCACGGGCAGAATGCTGCTCACCCTTTCGCAACACCATCAAGCACCCGCCTTTCTCGCGCACATCAGCAAGCGAGGGAGAGTTCCCGTCTTCGGCGTTCTGGCATCCGCTGCGGTGCTGTCTGTCGGTGTCGTGCTCAACTACTTCCTGCCGCCCGTGGTCTTTTTCTACCTTTCATCCGTAGCCACACTGACGACGATCGCTATTTGGTCAATGATCTTGATCACGCAATGGCGATTCCGCCGAGCGCTGCTCACGCGCACCCCGTACGAGGCGCCGCACTTCCCACTGTTCTGGTGGCCGATAAGCACCATTCTGGGGCTGGTGGGCATGCTGCTCGTCGTCGTGCTGATGGCGTTCGAACCCACCACACGCGTTGGGCTCTACATCGCCCCCGTGTGGTTTGGAATTCTCTACGTCAGTTACCGCGTGATGTCGCGTCGAGAAACGCGCGGCGCTCAAGCTAAACGGTCCCGCCGGTAGGTGGCTGCGGCGGCGACGAACAGCAGCCGTGAGCCCTGCTAAACGCGATTCGTCGCAAAGAAGGTTCCGCGGCGGGCACCCGGGCTGGGCCAAGAACGATCGGTTGCGGTCACAAACCCTTCGGGAAGCCGATGGGGCGCAGTTCGGGAGCCAGGTTCTCCCATTGCCAGGCGCGCTCGGCATCGCGGGCGGTTTTGTCGCCAGCGGTGAGGCCGACAGCTTTCGCGGCGTACGTCGCGGCGTGTGGTGAGTGATTGAACATGTGTGCCACGGCGCACGCCTGACCGGCTGCGCGAGCAGCAGCAACGGCGGCTGGCGCTCCCGCTTCGGTCGCATCGCGGGCGGCGGCATGAGTTGCAAACGCGGCAGTGCGGCATGCGGTCATAGGGAGTTCTCCGCGTTCCCACGCGCGAAGTGCTGCGATGGCCGCGCGCGGGCGCTCGTCACCGGGTCGCAATTTTTCGAAGATCGGCAGGGCACGCTCAGCGCAGGCCGCGGCCCAAAGCGCGATTGTGTGGTGAATCGGCGGCTCGGGGTTCGCCCACTTGACTTTCTGTTCCTCGGTCACACCTTGATCGTCTCAACAAACGCCCCTGAAAAAATCACCCCGTGGCCGGTTGTATCGGCCAGTCGTGCGCGTACGTAATGGCGTAACCCGAAAACGTCCCACCTGCGGGCGGTATGCGAAGCTACAGGCATGCCCTCTCCGCAGTCACTGAGTGAACCCGATCGGCGCCTCGTCGCTGCCTGGGCGGCGGATTGTGCCGCGCGAGTCCTGCCCCTGTTCGAGGCTGAGGCCCCAACAGACGGAAGACCGCGTGACGCCATCGATCGTGCCCGTGCGTTTGCTCGGGGTGACCTTGATACTGCTGGCGAAATTCGTCGGCGGTTCATCGCTGGTCGGGCTGCGCACACTGTGAGCTCTCCTGCGGCTGTGGCTGCGGCTCGGGCTGCAGGACAAGCCTCTGGAGTTGCCCACATGGGTGCTCATGCTCTCGGCGCAGCCGCCTACGCTGCTAAGGCAGCCGCGCTAGGCGATCCGGATCACCCTACGGCCGTCTCTGAGGAGATCGGCTGGCAACTCGAGAACATGGACCTCCACACGAGGGCGGCGCTGCGACAATTACCACTGCTGGGAGAGAATTCTGCGGGCCCACTCGGTCCCGGACTTCTTGCATCGGGCATCCTGGGGTCCACGATCAGGCACATCCAATCAGCGATCGAGAAAAGTGCACCGTCACTAGGGCGTGTCTCCTAACCTTTGGGGTGGTTGGTTGAGATGCTTTTACGATGTCTCGTACTTCGTTACTAACTGATGAGCAGTGGGACCGTGTGGGCGTGTTGATGCCGCGTCCGGCGG
>NZ_JBEPTL010000046.1:0-6304 GCF_040549465.1 Glaciihabitans sp. UYNi722
GGGGGTTCCGGGTGTATTCTAATTCCCTCCGTGCCTGTCGGGTGGGGGGGGGGGCCCGGGCGCCGCTTCTGGGTTGTGGGGGGGGGGGGGGGGGGGGTGTGGGGGGGGGGCGGGGCCCCCCCCCCCCCCCCCCCCCCCCCCACACGACAGCGCTAGATCAGCGCGGATGACGCTAATGCGCGATCGGTACCGAGTTCTGTCGACCGATGATCGCCGTGATGAGGGCGTCGATCGGTTCGCGAGCTGAGGCGGGGTTGTCCAGCAGTCGGAAGTCGATGTCACCGAGCTCCGGCAGCCCGAGGGCCGAAGGCAGCTGGGTGAGGTCGGGCGGGATGAGACTCTGGGGGAAGGCGGCGATGCCGATGCCCGCCCGCGCCGCAGCCAGTACGCCATTGATCTCGCGCACGTTGCAGGTGATCCGCCAGGTGCGCCCGATGGATTCGAGGGCGGTGATCGCCACCGTGCGGCTGAGGCTCGGCGCCTGGTAGGCGATGAGGGGCACAGGCTTGCCGGGTTCGAGTCTGAGGTCGCGATGACCCACCCACACCATCCGGTCGCGGCGCACCAGCCGACCGACCTGACTGTCGGACTCCTGTTTCACGAAGACCAGGTCGAGCTGGCCCGACTGCAGGCGACGGGTGAGCACGCCGCTCTGGTTCACCGTGAGTTCGAGATTGATGTGCGGATATAGCTGCCGGAAGTCGCGAAGGATCTGCGGCAGCTGGGTGAGGGCCAGGTCGTCCGCCGAGCCAAACCGCAGTCGTCCCCGCATCGCGGATCCGGTGAAATAGCTGCTCGCCTGGTCGTGCGCGGCGAGGATCGTGCGGGCGAATCCGAGCATTGCGTCACCGTTGTCGGTCAGCCGCACCTCGCGTGTGTCGCGCACCACGAGGTTGCGGTTCGCTGCGACTTCGAGTTTGCGGATGTGCTGGCTGATCGTGGGTTGGCTGAGTCCGAGCAGCTGCGCGGCATTGGTGAAATTGAGAGTTTCCGCGACCACCACGAACGTCCTGAGCAGAACGGGATCGAACATCGACAATCACCAGCCATAACGCAACGTAATGGGACTTATAGTCTCGATTCTATTAGCGAATGACCACTGGTCGCCTAACGTTGTAAGCACTATACGAAACGCACCGTAACGCAGGAAAGAACGTGACAACAGAATCGCCGGCGATCAGCCCGGCAACCGAGCCCATCCCCGTCCTCCTCCAACGACCTCGCTGGCGCGATACCTTCGACGCCCTGCGCGTTTTCAACTACCGGCTCTACGTCATCTCGCAGGTCATCGCGAACACCTCAGGGTGGATGCAGAAGATCGCGATCGACTGGCTCGTCAACGAACTCACCCACAACGTCGCACTCGTCGGCGTGACGGTTTTTCTGCAGTTCGCCCCCGTACTGCTCTTCGGCGTCTGGGGCGGCCTCATCGCCGACAGGGTGGATAAGCGCAAGCTCATGATGACCACCCAGTCGGTCACGGTATTGCTCTGCGCGTGGCTCGGAGTGGTCACTCTCATGGGCGTGGTCACCGTCGGGGAAGTCTGGGCTACCGCCTTCCTGCTCGGCCTCGTGGCCGTGGTCGAGGGTCCTGCGCGATCCGCCTTCGTCAATGAGATGGTCGGCCACCGCAGGTTGCGCAACGCCATCAGCCTCAACGCCTCGATCTTCCACCTCGGCGGGCTGCTCGGCCCCGCGATCAGCGGTGTGCTGATCGCCCTCGTCGGTTCCGGCTGGTCTATCGGTGTCAACGCCATCGCGGCGACAGTGGTGGTCATTACTCTCGGCTGCATGCGGGTGCGGGAGTTGCTGCCTTCGCCACGAGCAGAGCGGTCGAAGGGCCAGATCCGCGAGGGTCTCAGCTACGTGTTCTCCAAGCCCACCATCTTCTGGCCGATGCTCATGCTCGCTTTCGTCTCCATGTTCGGGATGACGCTGCCGGTGCTGCTCGTCTCCTTCGCCGATCACGTCTACCGGACGGGTGCGACCGGTTACGGTCTCTACAGTTCGGCGGCTGCGGTCGGAGCTCTGTCTGGCGCCGTGCTGTCCACGAGGCGCATGAATGTGCGCCTGAGAACGATCATGTTCGCCGCCGGGCTGTTCGGCCTGGCACTGATCCTCGCCGGCCTCGCGCCGTGGGAGCCATTGTTCCTCGTGTTCCTCGTGAGCATCGGGATCACCAGGCTCCTCTTCGCGACGGGCGCGGAGTCCATCGTGCAGCTGTCGACCAACCGCTCGATTCGCGGCCGGGTCATGTCCATCTACTCGATGATCATGCTCGGCGGTCAGGCGCTCGGCGGTCCGATCTCCGGTGCGATCGCCGATCGGTTCGGAGTCCACGTCGCGATGACGATCGCAGGAATCGTACCGGCCATCGCCGCAGTGGTAATTGCCATCGTTCTGGCGCGCTCAGGCAAACTCTCGCTGAAGATCCGCCTTCGTGGCCGCAAGCGCTTCGTGCAGATCGTGCCGCGCGCGGTCCGTGCCGCCGAGGCGTCCTAGGCGGGTCAGGCGCGGCGCTGGTCGCGGTCGAGCATCGCTTCGACCTCGTCCACCGCCATCACCGGCATGGTGTTGTGGGTGAGGTTCTGCTCGATATCGTCCTGCACGGTGTCGACGAGGCCGTGCAGCATCTGCACCGCATCATCCACGATCTCGGTGCTGCGCTCCTGCGCGCCGTGCAGCAGCCATTTGGCGATCTCCAGCTCCGCATAGAGCATGGCGCGCTGCTTGATCTGGCGGTCGCCGTTTCCGCGGACCAGGTTGTAGGCGTCGAAGGCCGACTCCGCGACATATTCGCCGCGGGCCCCGAGTAGCCAGTACAGGTCGCGGGCCGGGTCGCCGACGCTGAGACTCTGCCAGCCGATCAGGCCGCTGACCTCATCGTCTGAGCTGAGGAACGATTCGGCTCCCAGCGACCCGTTGATCACCGTCGGAGCGAACTGCCAGAGCGCCGAGTCTTCGGTTGCCCGCTCCCAGCGGCCGAGCAGCGAGGCCGGCACGAGGTTAGTGGCCGAGGCGCGGTCCATGATCGTGATGGTGCTGCGCAGTATCTCGAGCGGCGTGAGCACGGGCAGGCCAGCATCCGCGACGAAACTCGTAGGCAGGGTGTGGATCGCAGCAATCGCTCGCCCGATAGCGGCGGCGAGACCGTCACCGGCCGGTATCGCACTGAGCGCGACCTTCGACCCGTAGATGAATTCGTAGACGACGGCGCGGGTGCCGCTGATCGGCGCCTGCCCGGCGAAGGTCGAAACAGTGAACGGCAGGCGGGAGCGCACTCCAGCGCTGAGCGCGCGAAGCGCGACGAGATCGGCGGACTGTTCGGCCTCCGCCCGCTCTGAGGTGGGGACGCGGATGATCCAGTGGCGCCCGTCACACCCGGTCAGTAGCGCGGACTCGAAATCGCCGAGGCTGCCAGTGCCGAAACTGCTGGCTGCCGCGACGTCGAGGCCCGCTACGGCCGAGGTGGCCAGCGCGGCTAGAGTGAGATGGGATCTGGCCATACCTGACAGGGTAGGTCGTAGGTTGCCGGCCGGCCACGAACGCCACGCAGTTCCCGCCTCCTTCGATGATTGGTTCCTCGTTGCCTCAAGAGCTCCTGCCGCCCCTTCCCGCCTCATCCCTTCCACTCTCGCGCCACGAGCTCGACCGCGATTACCTGAGCCGCAACGAACCCGAACTGTTCGAGCGGCTCTGGGCGGATACTGCAACACGCGTGCTGCTGCTGTGGAAGGGCAACGCGCTGCTCGACGACGATGGCGCCCTCGCGCTGCTGCCGACGGCATCCGTTCCCGCCGAGCAGCTTCAGCTCTATCTCGGCCGCGCGATCGGCGAGGACTCCACCGGTGTCGCCTTCGTGGCTGCGGTGCTCTCTGATGAGATAGCAGAATCCATCAACCCTGATCCGGCGGCATGGGGCAATCTCCGGATGCTCGGAACGAAGCTCAGCGACCTGCAGGCAGGCCTGTTCACCGCGGCGCTCGCCCTCGCCAACTGGCACGCTTCGCACGGTTTCTCCCCGCGGACCGGGGCGCGCACAGTGCCGGAACTCGGCGGCTGGGTGCGTCGCAGTGTTGAGGACGGTGGCGACGTCTTCCCGCGCACCGATCCCGCGATCATCGTGGGCATCATCGACTCGAAGGATCGCATCCTGCTCGGATCCAACGCGCTGTGGGAGAAGAATCGTTTCTCCCTGCTCGCCGGTTTCGTGGAGCCGGGGGAGTCGCTCGAGAGCGCCGTTATCCGCGAGGTCTTCGAGGAGTCCGGCATCAGGGTCATCGACCCGGTCTACCGTGGATCTCAGCCATGGCCGTTCCCTGCGTCGCTGATGCTCGGGTTCACCGCGCGAGTCGACCCGAACGTGGAGTCGACGCTCACGCCGGATGGAGCGGAGATTCTCGCCCTTCGCTGGTTCAGTCGTGAGGAGTTGGCAGCATCCCTTGACGAGATCTCACTGCCGGGTCGCACATCCATCGCCCGCGCCATCATCGAGGACTGGTACGGCGGTCCCATCGACGACCGTATTCAGTGGTGACTGCGGCCGAGACGCTGCTGGAAGGGCTCGACGAGGAGCAACGCGTCGCAGCCGAGACTCTCCTGGGCCCGCTCTGCCTGCTCGCCGGCGCCGGCACCGGTAAGACCAGGGCGATCACGCATCGCATCGCCTATGGCGTCGCAACCGGTGTCTACGCACCGGAGCGTGTGATGGCGCTCACCTTCACCTCACGTGCCGCCGCGGAGCTGCGCGGCAGGCTGCGACAGCTGGGTGCCACCGGCGTCGCCGCTCGCACCTTCCACGCCTCCGCGCTCTCGCAGCTCGGGTTCTTCTGGCCGCAGGTGATCGGTGGAACCATGCCGCGCATCCTGGACAGCAAGGGCCGTGTGCTCGGTCACGCTGCCGAGACCCTCAGGCTCAAACTCGACACCGCCACGCTGCGTGACCTCGCCGCCGAGATCGAGTGGCGTAAGGTCTCGCGGCTCACCATCGACCAGTACGCGGATGTCATCGGCACTCGCCCGCTGCCGGTGCTGCTCGACGCCGAGAAGATGCTCGCGCTGCACGGGGCCTACGAATCGGTGAAGGACGAACGGCGCCAGCTCGACTTCGAGGATGTGCTGTTGGCCACCGCCGGCATGATCGAGTCGGAGCCTCGGGTGGCCCAGCAGGTGCGTGAGCAATATCGCTTCTTCGTAGTGGACGAGTACCAGGACGTCTCTCCGCTCCAGCAGTCGCTGCTCGACCTCTGGCTCGGCGATCGGCAGGACCTCTGCGTGGTCGGCGACGCGAGCCAGACGATCTACTCGTTCGCCGGGGCATCCGCCGACTTCCTGCTCGGTTTTCCCCGCCGTTACCGGGAGTCGACTGTCGTGCGACTCGAGCAGAACTATCGTTCGACGCCCACCATCGTGCATGCCGCGAACAGGCTGATGAAGGGTCGGCCCGGTGCGCTGGCGCTGCACGCCGCCACCGGCGAACCCGGCAAGGTCGAGCCGACCATCACCACCTACGCGAGCGACGTCGCTGAGGCCCGCGCCGTGGCGCAGCAGGTCGCCGAGCGGATAGCGGCGGGCACCAGGCCGCAGGATGTCGCGGTGCTCTACCGCGTGAATGTGCAGTCGGCCGTGCTGGAGACAGCGCTGACCGATGCGGGGGTGAGTGTGCAGCTGAAGGGCGGCACCCGATTCTTCGAACTGCAGGAGGTGAAGCAGGCGCTGATGATGCTCAAGGGAGCAGTCGTCGGCGCCACCCGCGAGCCACTGTTCAAGACGGTGAGCGACGTGCTGCGCTCCCTCGGCTGGACCCAGACCGCGCCGGAGGCGAGAGGCGCTGTTCGCGACCGTTGGGAATCACTCAACGCGCTGATGGGACTCGCCGAAGCGTCGCCGCCGGCCACGACGCTGCGCGAGTTCGTCGACGAACTCTTCGAGCGCTCGGCGGCCCAGCACGAGCCAACGATGTCGGCCGTTACGCTGGCGACTCTCCATTCGGCCAAGGGCCTGGAGTGGGACACCGTCTACCTCGTCGGCCTCAACGAGGGGCTCATGCCGATAACCTACGCGAAGACCGAGGCGGCGATCGACGAGGAGCGCCGGCTGCTCTACGTCGGCATCACGCGCGCCAGGCACCGACTGCACCTGTCATGGGCGAAGGGCGGATCTGCGCGCGGAGGGGAGCGGCGCGCGAGCCGTTTCCTCGCCGAGCTGGCCTAGTACTACAGTCGCGTTTATGGGATGTGTCCGCGGGTTCGATAATGATGTCGTTTCGCTGTTTGTTGATGTCGGCGTCGCCAGCGTGAGCGGC
>NZ_JBEPTL010000047.1:0-6039 GCF_040549465.1 Glaciihabitans sp. UYNi722
ACATCATCGACCGCAGACTCATCCGAGAAGGATGGACCCGCTACCGCTGGATCGGACGACCCACCCGCAAACCGTGACCTATCGACGCAATCTCTTAAACGAATTGCCGTTTGAAGCCTGCGCGTTTACCGCGCACTATGCAGCATGGCCAATATCGAAGCCGCGCTCTTCAGACATGCAAGCAGTTTGAGAGCTCTTCCGCGATGGCTTTCATCATGCCGAGGTCGCGTCATAGGACCGCATCGAAGGGCTCCTGGGCGTCGCTGCTCAGTTGAGGAGAACGATCTTGCCGCGGGCGTGGCGGGTCTCGCTGAAGTCATGGGCTGCCACGACCTCAGTGAACGGGAATGCCGCCGCAACAGGAATGCGGAGCAGCCCTTGCTCTGCAAGCGTCACTGCTTCGGTAAGTCCATGGACCGCCAGAGAATCACTCATGCCGCTGGAGAGGTGGACCCCATAGGAAGCAGCGTCGAGGTCGGCGATTGAGACCACTCGTGCTGCGTCGCCGGCGAGCTTCACGAGGTCGGCCAGGGCGCCTCCGGCGCAGTCGATAACCGCATCCACCCCATCTGGCGCCAACTCGTGCACGCGTTCGACGAGTCCTGGGCCGTAAGTTGTCGGCGTAACCCCGAGCGAGCGCAGGAAGTCGTGGTTGTTGGGGCTCGCCGTGCCAATGACTGTGGCTCCTCGAGCGACGGCTACTTGCACGATCACCGCTCCCGTACCTCCCGCTGCTCCCTGTACGAGCACGGTGTCTCCGGCGTCGACGGCGAGTCGGTCGAGAACGCGTGCGGCGGTCTCAACGGCCCCCCCAGCACCCGCTGCTTCCTCCCACGACCAAGCTGCAGGCTTCGGCGCCCACGCGGCCAGGATCGCGAAGTCGGCATTCGCTCCGCGTTCGGTGAAGTCGGGCCAACCGAACACCTCATCACCAAGACGCACACCTTCGACGCCCTCGCCAATCTCATCCACGACGCCGGTGGCGTCGAACCCCGTGCGATA
Source organism: Glaciihabitans sp. UYNi722 (assembly GCF_040549465.1). NCBI lineage: Bacteria > Bacillati > Actinomycetota > Actinomycetes > Micrococcales > Microbacteriaceae > Glaciihabitans > Glaciihabitans sp. UYNi722. The sequence goes on from NZ_JBEPTL010000047.1 coordinate 1,003, forward strand.
GGGAAAGCTAATCGGCATGACGGCCTTTGTCGCACCTGACCTGACACGAATCTCGCCCGGTGAGATCCCAGACGCCTTGACCGCGATCCGGATGTGGTCCGGGCCCGCATGGGGCTCAGGTATTTCGGCAATATGCATAACTGTCGATGGGCCGTACTCGGTGAACTGGATTGCTCTCATGCTGCGATCGTAGCGAAGCACCCCGTCCGTTTAGCTAAAGTGAGAGACATGGCTAGTCAAGTGAGAACCGTGCAAAGGTCGGATGCTCGAGATAACCGCCTTCGAATCCTTACTGTCGCCAGAGCTGCATACGCCAACGATGGCCTCGACGTGACCATTCGCGAGATCGCCCGTCGGGCAGACGTCGGGCCTGCAACTCTCTACCGTCACTTCCCGACCAGAGAAGCCCTCATGACCGAGGCATTCGCCGACCAAATGATCTCCTGCCGCGAGATTATCGAGGAGGGTCTGGCCACAGAAGATCCGTGGGAAGGCTTCTCCTTTGTGATCGAGAAGCTGATGCAGGTCCATGCACTCAATCGCGGATTTGCACGCGCCTTCACATCCGAACTGCCGCACGCCATCGAGTTCGCAACAGAACGGGATCACTCGCTCCAGCGAATGCGCGACCTCATCCGACGCGCAAAAGCAACGGGCGCACTGCGAACTGATTTCACATTGGCTGACGTGAGCCTGGTGCTGATGGCCAACGAAGGTATCCGCGCCGAGTCTCCGGCACGCAGAGTTGCCGCGTCCCGCCGATTTGCGGCATTCATCATCCGATCATTTCGTGAGCAGCCCTCCCTGACGCAGCGACGGTAACTTTTCGCCACCGACCTAGTGCAAACGCGCACCGTTCGCGACCACTACGACGGAAGGATCGTTCGGTGCTCCAATCGTTTCGTTGCGGCTACCGGGACCTCCTACCTTCTCTCCCTCACCGAGCCATCAGCGACACGATCGCGGCGTCGGCCGAGACGCGAAACCGTCCCCGCGGGCATCAGCAAACTCCTGACATCACTGCACCTGCCCGCGTTCATCGAAGGCCGCAACCTCGACGTTCTCGCCGCAAACCCTCTCGCCACCGCACTCTCACCGCGTCTCGTGACAGGGGAGAACCGACTCCGCGCGGTGTTCCTTGATCCCGACGAGCAAACCCTTTACCCCGATTGGGACGACCCCACAGCCCGACTCGTCGCAGGATTTCGCCGCTCCGTCGGCACCGACACTAAAGATCCACGATTCATCGACCTCGTCGGCGAGCTATCCCTCACTAGTGATCGGTTCCGCCACCTCTGGGCACAGAACGACGTCCAACCCCGACAGAGTTGGCCTATCACCATTGACCATCCCCTCGTCGGTGAACTCACCCTCAACCGCGAAAAACTTGTCATCGGCGACACTGCACAAACGCTCGTCCTCGCCATCTACCATCCCGATTCGGGCAGCGCGAGCGCCGACAAGCTCACGCTCCTCGCTTCCTACACTGCGGCCGACTCGCTATCCGCGGGCCAATGACCCAGTCCGCCCGGGGCAGTATCTGGAACCGGTTTTTGGTTCGATGGTCGTCGTGCGGCGGGCCGCAATCGTGAAGGAATTCGCGGGTCCCATCCGCAATTACCTCGTCCGTTTCGACGTCGTCCGGCGAGGCTCCTGGTCAAAGGCCGTGCGAAGGCACCGATAGGAGAGAGTCAACGCCACAAAGTGGTCGGCCGCCGGCCAAAGATTCGGCGCATTCACCCTCAAAGGCCAACCCACCCTCGAAGACCATGGTGGCCGCACCATGCCCGGCGTCTACTCCCGCGTCGCAGGCGGTCTACTCACCCTCGCTGCCGGAATCTGGCACAACTAGCCCATCGGAGAACTCCGCAAAGGATCCTCTTCGCCTATGACCAATAGCACTCACTCAACTACTTGTCGGCGGCTGCCGGAAAGAGCGTGCTCCAGCGAACGCTCGCTGCTCGCACCTCGTCGAGAGCGCTTCCGGCCGCTAGGCCGAAATCCTCTCCTTCAGAGATAGCGCTCCACCTTTCGTAAGCGATTTTGGTGGCCAGCGAGCTCAGTTCTGCCGCGACGCGGGCAGCAACATCTGGCACGCCGCGCCGTCGCAGTGCGCCGACCAGCAGTTCGATGAGCCCGAGCTCTTTGAGCGCTTCGCGTTCGCGCAGTTCGGGCGTGGCGGCGATGACTTCAGCTCTGCGAACGATGAACTCGCGGCGAGCAGGAGTAAAAACCGAGGCGGCCGCAGCGTCGAGCGCATGCTGTACTGCCTCAAAGGGGGTGGCTTCTGCCAGCGCAGCGGCTGTCGTGGTCACGATTAGCTCATACATCGACTCGTTACCGAAGAGGACTTCTCGTTTGTCTTGGAAGTGGCGAAAGAATGTGCTTTTCGTAAGACCGGCACGCAGCGCAATGTCGATCACCGTTGTGTTCTCATAACCGCGCTCGGCGAACAGGTCGAGGGCAGCCCGGGCCAGTCGCTCGGCTGAGTCTGGTTCCCATCGGGCCATGTCCGCAGTCTACGGGACAAGGTCTCGACGGGGGATGTATAGTTATGGCACTAAGTCCCATCACAGACAGCGGAGGTAATCGTGAAGAAAAGGTTCGTCGCAAGCAGATTCGGATGCCATCTCGATGGCAAGAACGCGGGTTCGGTATGAGCATCCCTGACCAAACCGGTCGCACTGTAATCGTCACAGGCGGCTCGAGCGGCATCGGCCGCGCCGCTGCTGCCGCGTTCGCCAAACGGGGCGCTCGTGTCATTCTGGCTGTTCGCAATCAGGATCAGGGTCGCGCTGCTGCTGCCGACATGCCGGGTGCGGCGGAGAGTCGCCCTCTTGACTTGGGCTCGCTCGATTCGATCCGCGCGTTCGCGCGAGGCGTAGAAGGGCCGATCGATATCCTGATCAACAACGCCGGAACCATGACGTCCACGCTGAAGCACACCTCCGACGGTTTTGAGAGTCAATTCGGAGTGAACCACCTCGGCCACTTCGCATTGACGAACCTGCTGCTCGGCCAAATCACCGGCCGGGTGGTGACAACTTCTTCCAGCCTCCATCGCAACGCCCACATCGATTTCGACGACCTTCAGTGGAAGCATCGAAGCTACGTTCCCTTCGGCGCGTATGGACAGTCCAAACTGGCTAGTCTGCTGTTCTCCGCAGAATTACAGCGCCGATTGACCGCTGCTGGTTCACATGTCATCGCTACGGCTGCCGATCCCGGGTGGGTGTCGACGGGGTTCATCGTCACGACCGGCAACCGTCTCCGGGACGCGGCCACATTGATCGGCACCAAGATGCTCGCGCAACGCCCCGAAGCGGGTGTAAGGCCAACTCTGTTAGCCGCGACCGGTGACGTTCCGGCAGACGCCTTCACCGCCGCACGCCTGCTCGGGATTCGGGGGGCAGCCACGCTAGTGGCGCGATCCGACGAAGCCAACGACCCCGCCATCGCGAAGAGGCTGTGGGAAATATCCGAGCAGCTCACCAAGGTCACGTTCCCTCGGCCCTAGTTGAGCGACATTTAGCTTGCTCTAAATCTCTTACCGCAGAGCGGTACTGTCAGCAGGTAGCCGTTATCGCAAGACGCTTCTAGCCGTAGATTACGCTCGCGGTATTGCAGGGCTATGAACCATGTAACAGTGAGTACCTATGACGTAGCTGCACGTGCACGTGCACGTGCATTGATCAAGGCCGACGTGTCGATGCAGAGCGAGCTGTCGCCGACGCCGCCAGCGAGTACGACACCGCAGAGTTACGTTTACGGGCCGCAACCACCGCCCACGAAGCAGCCTGGAAAGCGGCAGTGGGCGCGGGGTCGAGTTAGAGGAATCTTCGAGCAACGGGCGTCCGCGCACGAGGTCAGACGGTGCGCAAGGTGCGCGCGAACCATGCTGCGGCTTTAGCGCCCGTCGTCCAGAACTCTGAGGGGTAAGCCTTCGGCTCCAATTCTGTAACGAACAAGCCCCGCCGACCTTTGGCCAGCGGGGCTTGTTCGTGCAACTCCGTTGCCGTTTCGGCCGGTTATAGTGCGAGCCATCCTTCCCTTGGCAAGGGCTTTCGCGGCATATCTTCGCTGTGTTTGCGGTATTTCACGGTCCTTGCCAATTCCCCCCTGACTCCGTTGAACGGCGGGTGCCGAAAGGCAATGGGAGATGTAAGAGAGAGGGGCCACCGTGAACGAGTCACCAACCGTGTTTATCCTGCCGGGTTCCGCGCAGTGCACCACGACAACCCCAAGCACTTCACGACGCCGGCTTACCGTAGGTCGTCGTCGACCTGGCAACCGACGACGGAGCCATCAACACAGTGCGAGACCTCGGGTACACGTCGGTGCCTGTCGTTGTTGCGGGAGCGGCGAGCTGGTCCGGGTTTTGTCCCGACAAGATCAGAGCCGTCGCGTCAGCTCGGGCGACTGACCGCTACTCGGTACCGGCCGATCCGATGGACGAGCTGGGGTGCTAATCATGCCAGTAACCCATCGCCGGCCGACTGTCGCACATCCTCGGAGACGCGCGCTTACCCCCAAGGAGACAGCGGCGCAGCTGGGGATGACAACCAAGCAACTCGCTCGGCTTCGACGCCGCCGCGATGGGCCGGCGTTCGTTGCGCTCACCCGCAACAGCGTTCGCTACCTACAGGTCAGCGTCGACGAATGGAAGTTGAACCAAGCCGAGTCCAGTGAAACCCCGTCAGCGTGGGAGGTACGGCTAGGACGTGTTGCTAAACCCGCTGGTGATCCAGTGGAGGGTTGCGGCGAGGCAGAGGCCGGCGTGGTAGTTGCGGGCGGTCTTGTCTGATCTCATGGCGATTCCGCGCCATTGCTTGAGTTTGCCGAAGCAGCGTTCCACGACGTTCCGACCGCGGTAGCGGGCCTTCTGTTCATCCCCGAAATCGATCGGGCGACCTCGTCGTTTGCGTCGATGCACGATCTGATCATCGCGCTCAGGGATCGTCGCTGCGATCCCACGCTCCCTCAGCCAGGCACGGTTCGCCTTCGAGGGGTAACCCTTATCGGCCATCACCCGATCCG
>NZ_JBEPTL010000048.1:0-5888 GCF_040549465.1 Glaciihabitans sp. UYNi722
GCCGCTCCCACTGGCGCCGACGACATCAACAAACAGCGAAACGCCACTACTACAAAACCCGCGGACACAGCCCATAAACGCGACTGCAGTACTAGGTCGGTCTCTCCGGCGATGTAGTTGCGGGTGACAGCCAGCCCGAAGCCGGTCGGTATTGCGCCTTCCAGATCCCAGCCTCCGAGAATGTCGAGCATGGCTTCCCGACGCTCAGAGACTGGATCCTCGAGCGGTGCTGAGTTGTTGAGAGAGGGGGGCGTTCGGTGTTTCTTACACGGGGTACCTTTCGGTCGGGTGTCGGTCTGCTTGACCTACACCGGAATGATGGTGATCATCTTGGCGACCAACTCGAAGCCTTTCGGGTTGCGCGTCATGAGAGCTGCCCCCATCGAATACGCGTGGCCGGCGATCATGATGTCTTTACTGCGTGCGTGGGTCGCGCGCCCTTGATGCACGACGGCCGCGAGGGATCCGTACCCAACAGCTGCCTTCTCGTCGAAGGGCGTCCACTCAAACTGGGACTCCAGGAGCGTAAGTCGCGCTTGTCGCGCGGCGTGCTTGGGGGTTCCAACGGTGAGTTGAAGCCCGAACTGAAGTTCGGCGAGAGTGACCGCGCTACAGGCGAACATCTCGTCTTCTGGCCACTCGTCCTCATCGGGAAAATCAATGAGGACGCTGGTGTCGAGCATGATCATGCTGTGGCTGCATCCCGCTCAGCCCAGGGGTCGACTATCGGATCATTGTCGAGTTCTCGCTGCGCCTGAAAATCATCCGCCCACCCAGTGGTGTCTGTACTTCCCGCTCTGCTGGTGCCGCCTGCGCTGCCGGCTACAGCAGCTAAGGCCTTTAGCGCATCGCTGCTAACCCATCGACTTCGGACAGCCTCCGTGCGTTGAATGACGACTCCAACGGATTTGCCGTTGCTCAGAACGTCGAATTGCACGCCCTTTGCGGCCTTGGCGATGACTTCGCTCGGGTTCTGCTTCAGCTCTCTGATGCCAACTGTTTGTCGCTGCGCGCTCTGGTGCTTCATGCTGATAACTTTATCAGGTATGTAGTACGCGTGCTACATGGATGAAGCCCGATTGGCGCACGGGAGCTACACACCGCTTCGACGAGGCCGTGCGGAGCATCGTCAGAGCAGACGTGGTTCCATCCGGGCACTCGGGTCAATCCGGCCGAAAGGATCCGGCCGAAAGGACCCAGCCGAAACCAGCCGACTAAACTCCCGCTGGCCTCATCCGCCTTGACAAATTCCGAGGATGCGACTCATCGCCCGCTGGTCGTCCCGCATACGCTAGCCAGCCACCGGCGGCTGCGGTGCGGCGGCGTGCCGCGTGTTAGGCGCGGTCGTGGAGGGTGATCTGGTAGCCGTCGGGGTCGGCGAAGGTGAATGTGAGGCCGAATGGGCCGTCGATCGGAGCCGAGACGATCGTGTGGCCGTCGGCGACGAGGGCGTCGTGTATGGCTTGGACGTCGGTGGCGTGGAGCCAGATAGCGGCGCCGATGCCGGGCTGAGCGACGGATGCCAGATCAGTACCGGGAATGATGTCTCGTAGCGCGAAGGCGATAGGCGTCGTCTCGAAGACGACGGCATGGGGAGGGCCTGCCTGCGAGCGGACGAGACCGAGATACTGCTCATAGAACGCCTGCGACGCGTCGAGGTCGCGCGCCTGGAGGGAGATGAAATCGGGGCCGGTGGCGGGCATGGTGATGCTCCTTCGTGATTTGTCGAGTGCGCTGTGTGTCAGTCTTCTGACACAGATCAATCTATGTCAGAATGCTGACATGAGTCAAGACGGAGTTGGTGTCGACCTGGAGACGTCACTGGGCTACCTGCTAAAGGAGGCCTCGAGCGCCCTCCGCGCAGCCATGGAGGCAGTGCTGCGCCCGCTCGGGATGACCGTGACGCACTACTCCTGCCTCGAACTGCTCGCACAGCGCCCGGGCCTGTCGAACTCCGATCTCGCGCGAGGAGCGTTCGTGACACGACAGTCGATGAACGTGCTGCTGCAAGCCTTGGAACGAGACGGCTACGTGACCAGGCCGGCGGAGGCCCGTGTCGGGAAAGTTCTTCCCACGCAGCTCACGCCACGCGGTCGACGTAGCCTCGAGAAGGCGACCGTTGCGGTCCGATCTGTCGAGGCCAGGATGCTCGACGGCATGACGCACGACGAGCAGTCGGGCGCGTTCCGGATACTGCAGAGCATGATCCACTCCTTGCGCGACGACCACGAGGGTGCGTAAATCGCACAGGCTCGCGCATTGACGTCGAACGGTTCGACGAACGGTGATGGTTCCCATGCGGGCAGCCCTCGAATGCGTCGAGCGCTCTCAGATCCAACCCTCGGAGCCCCTTCCGCCAGCCATTGCGCTATCGGGCCGCCACGCATCGTGGTTGGCTCATATACCCAACGCCGATCGAATGCCGTCGGCGATCCTTGAGAGCACGTAGCTTGGGACATGACCCACCGCGTACGGTTCGACGAACTCCCGACTGACAGGACCGACTTGCGACACCACGGCAACGGAGTCCCGCCCGAGTTCGGACGCATCGACTGGAACTAGAACGTTGCCGGGAAAGGCCTCGAGCGCAACATTCGAAGTCAGCGGCACGACGAGCACGGTCGCAATCTCCGTGGCAAGCAGCCAGTTCTCCTGCATGACGACAGCTGGACCACGCTTGGCCGGTTCCGAACCGCGCGGAGAGCCGAAGTCGACCCAGACAACATCGCCGTGGGCAATCACCACTCCGATCCTTCGAGCGCCGTGCGCTCCGATTCACGAAGAAAGGGGCTTTCCGCAGAGGGTTGTCCGACACGGGCGATCACCGCGTTTGCCTGCGCCGTCAACTCGGCTTCTCCTTCCAACTCTTCGACAAGGCGATTGCCAGCGAGGCGAAAGAACTCTGATCGGTTCATTCCATGTCGCCCCGCCACCCGCTCAAAGCGCTCGAAGTCGCCGTTCGGAATCGAGATTGCAGTCTTCATTGCCCTAGTATAACCAGTTATACTCGCGTACCGCGATTAGGAGATGCCGCTGAGGGACTGATTAACGCTCGTAGCGCAGACCGTTCCCCTGCGGCTCTCTTCGCTTCGCCGTGTTGCGACGCTGATCGTCGGCGAAAACGAGTGCAACGTCGATGGCGCATACCCCCCCGACGAGATGGCTCGTTAGGCTGAGTGGATGACCGGATCAGCAACGATGGCCGCCGACGCGGCCCAAAACAGCACAGCACTGAAGATGCTCGCCCGACTCGGCTACGCGGTGAACGGTCTCTTGCATGTGCTGATCGGCGTCATCGCGATCTCGGTGGCTGTGGGCGCTGGTGGGGCAGAAGCCGATCAATCGGGTGCGCTCTCGCAGCTTGCCTCGAACCCCGCGGGTATTGCGCTCCTCTGGGTGATCGTGGTTGGCCTGTTCGCGTTGGGGCTCTGGCAGATCGTGTCAGGGTTTCTCGTTCGAGAGTCTGATGCGAAGAAGCGCTGGGGCAAGCGCTTGTCGGAATTCGGCAAGGCCGTGGCGTACCTGGCGATCGGAGTCACCGCACTGATTTTTGCCCTCGGGGGGTCGAAGAGTTCGGCCGGCAGCAGCAAGAGCGCGAGCGCTCAACTCATAGTGGCGCCCGGCGGAGTGTTCGTGCTGGTAGTGGTCGGGCTCGCGATCTTTGGCATTGGCGTGTTCTTCGTGGTGCGCGGCGCGACGAAGAAGTTCGAGAAAGACCTCACACTGCCCTCCGGCTCAACCGCCAGAGTAGTGGTGGTGCTGGGTGTGGTCGGCTACGTTGCGAAAGGTATCGCACTTGCGGTGGTCGGCATTCTCTTCGTGGTCGCCGCGTTCACACTCGACCCATCACAAGCGAGCGGCATGGATGGCGCCCTCAAATCGCTCGCCTCGTTGCCGTTCGGCGTGGTCATCCTCATTGCCGTTGGGGTGGGGTTGATCGCGTATGGTCTTTACCTCGGCGCCCGGGCGCGCTGGGGGCGGCTGCAGTAGCGACCGAAGTTGCCAGCACCGGAACCAACCGGACCAGCACGGTCGGAGACGGCGCGTTCCCAACCACTACGCGGCACTCTTGCCTTGACCATGTTCAATGGCCAGCCACCACCGGAACACCGTCAACTCTCCTTGATCACAACAGCCCGGCCGCCGTTCCGCTTGTGGAGTGGCCTGAGTTGAAATTCAGTAGTGGTAACAGCACTGCCACACGACGAGTTGTTGGTTGTCGAAGGAGTAGATCAGTCGGTGTTCTTGCGTGATTCGGCGCGACCACGGTGAACCGTCGAGGTACTTGAGTTGCTCAGGCTTACCTATTCCTGATGCGGGGTCACGACGAGCTTCCTTGATCAGCATGTTTACTCGCTTAAGGATGGCTTTGTCATTCGAGATCCAATGTTGGTAGTCAGATGAGAATCAAGGCGCCGCAGTCGCTTTCGAGTCCCTTTTCCGCTCGGAATCGACCGTCTTCGCCGCCGGACGCTCGGCAATGGTCGAGGCCCTCGATGGGATCATTCGAGCCGGAATGAGCGATGGCACCATCCGCTCCGGCATGGGCGCTGAAACCGTCTTCGCGGCGATGAGCGGCGCTTGCGCATCCCGCGGACTGGCTGGCTGGGACACGGTGTCACAAGAGATTGTTCCTTTGCTTATGAGAGCACTGCGTTCGTAACCGAATAGATCAACGATGCGCGCGGCGAGAACTGTCACTCAGACCCACCCGATCGTGCGGGATGACCAGCACGCGCCTTCCTGCCACCCGGGTTCAACTTCCGTTGCCACCCAACTGCTTCAACCGGACCCGCGGCGGCACACCCCGAAAACAAGTCGCCGAGAATGCTGGAGAGGCCAGAAAATGCACAAATCGGACACGTCGGAAACTATGAAGGCCATCAGGTTCAGCCGTTATGGCGATCCGGATGTTCTCGAGCTCGTCGCTGTGCCGCTGCCCCATCCAGGCGCGGGGCAAATTCGTTTGCGAGCCCGCGCCGCAGCGGTGAATGCAGCTGATCTGAAACAGGAAAGCGGTCTCTTCCAAGATCGTGCTCCGGCAACCTTCCCAGCCTCCGTGGGCCTTGACTCGTCTGGCACCGTCGACGCCATCGGTGAGGGGGTTGTCGGCGTTGCCTTGGGAGACACTGTCTTTGGTTTCGCCGTCGATGGTGCCTTCGCCGAGCAGACGATTCTGTCGCACTGGATGCACAAACCGGATGGGATGACCTTTGACCAAGCCGCCGCTCTCCCGGTATCCTCCGAAACGGCCTACCGCCTTCTGGTCGAACTCGAGCCACGCCCGGGTGAGACGCTCCTGATCACTGGAGCTGCCGGCACAGTGGGTCTCATGCTCAGTCAACTGGCCTTAGCGCGGCAGATCCGCGTCGTCGGCACCGCCCGCCAGGACGACCACTCCGAGTTACGACGACTCGGCGTGCAACCCGTGGATTACGGTCCCGGTTGGGTCGAAAGACTGACCCAGCAACAAACGTCACCGATCCGTTACGGGGTCGATACCAGTGGCCATGGGACTGTTCCTGACCTGGTCGCTTTCGCCGGCACACCAGATCGAGTCATCACCATTACTGACAGCAACGCGCACCGTCACGGCGTTCGTTTTTCCACCGGTCCCGGCACCGAACCTGAAGTGGCATGGGCTGAGGCTGCGGGGGCGTTTCAGCGTGGAGAGTTAAAGGTTTCGATTAGAAGTGTGTGGCCTTTGAGCGCGAGCATGGATGCGCAAATCTCGTTCCGAGACGGAACGGGTATCGGCAAAACCATCGTGAGCATTCCCTGACCAATTGAGAAGACTTAGAGATTGCGTCAATAGGTCACGGTTTGCGGGTGGGTCGTCCGATCCAGCGGTAGCGGGTCCATCCTTCTCGGATGAGTCTGCGGTCGAT
>NZ_JBEPTL010000049.1:0-5530 GCF_040549465.1 Glaciihabitans sp. UYNi722
TGTTGAGGTCTGTTTTCACACGCTGGGTTTAACACCCTCCGCCTCCGATTAACAGCGCCCACGCGGCATCCGCCTAATAGGACTCACTCATCTAGACATGATGGTGGTTTCCTGATTCTCGCCCTACGTCAAACGGCGGACTTGCTCTGAGCTACTGGCCTCACCCAACCCTGACACGTAGGGGTCTGACCGTCATCGCGAGTGTCTCTGTAAGGAAGCTGGGCCGAGAGTGAATACGGCGGCAGCGGCGAGAACACCAACCAGAAAATGGCCAACGCTAGGTCGACGCTTGTGTAGCCGGCCACCTGCCGTAGCGAGAAGAATTTCACGGACGGCGGCCGCGCGGTGCGGACGCATGTCGTCGGGGGTATCGGGTCGGGTCACGCGTGCCTCACCTGGACTAAGTGCAGTGCTCCCCACGAAGCTTGGCTCTTACTCGCGATAGGCGGGACTTCAGGGTGCCTGTGGGGATGCCCAACGTTGTCGCGACTTCGGCGGTCGATAGTTCTCTGACGAGGCAGAGCTCCACAATCGCTTGATCGAGAGGACTCAATTTACGCACTTTTTCTGCGATTTGGTGCCATTCACGTTCGAGGTCGAGATGAGTGCCGGCGTCTTCGATCGGATCGTCGGCTGCTGCCTCTTCGGACGGAAGGCTAGCCAGCAACCGCGTGTATCGGCGGCGTGACCGCTGGAGGTTCTGTGTAACGTGCGCGGTCACAGCCAGGAGCCACGGAAGGATTGAGCCTTCGATGAAGCGAACTTTTCGACCGTGCCGCCAGGCTTCGAAGTAGACAATTGCGACGGCATCCTCGGCTTCGGTGCGATCGAAGGTACGAGCGTATGCGTGCTGGAAGATACTTCGGCGGTGACGATCAAACAACACACCGAAGGGCTCTTCTTCGCCGCCGAGCACCCTGCTCCAGAGGGTCTCGTCGGAATCCTGATCTTGCATGCGCCCCCAGCTGGCGATGCACACCGGAGTGCTGCGAACTACCCCAATGTGGTCCGATCGGTGAATGAGTGGCGTGAGAAACTGCGCCGGTCCGAGACCCTAGTGAGCCTTCGGATTGCCATCCAGTGTGCACTCTGGTGACAGATTATCAAAGTTTTTTTTGGAACCGAACGAGCGGTGCCGGACATATCTATGTATGGGCCGGGCACGCCAGCCCGCAATTGACCACCACGCTGAAAGGTCACGATCATGAGCGCTGCTGCCGACATCCTAAAGCCGAGCTATCTACCATCCGGAGCAACTTTTCACGGGACCGTCTCTGGAGCCTCCGCAGGTGAATTCGGGAGGCGTACCGAGGATCAGATTGCTCTGCGTTATTTCCTTGGACCGCAATACGGATTCTCCAATTTCCTCACCGTTTGCTGGTGCGGAGATCCCACAATTCCGCTGGCGGGCACCGAGAACCATCAGGTGGCGTCCACCGGCAACCAACCTGTCCCGTATTCATATTTCGATGGTGAGTGGAGTCCTGGACCTGGCACCGATCAGGTGGACTTCGATATCGGCCCAATCCACTGGTCTCGCGAGTACCGCCACTCCATAGCGATCTCGGTCGGTGGTGGAACCCTTGGAATTCGAGTCGGCCCTTCCCACATTGCCAACCCAGCCGAGATGGGCAAGGTCGCTGAGGCGATCTACGCCCGGCTCGGATAACTGAACGATGACTGCGCTGTTGGCCGGCTTTGTCGCCGCGCTACTGCTGTTGGCCGCCATCGGCAAGGCCGCGGGACTGGATGAGTTTGGTGGCTATCTCGCCCAACTCGGCATCCCACGGCGGATCCGCTCAGCAACAGGAATCGCAGTCATTTCTCTCGAGACTGTTCTCGCCCTCGCCATCATGCTTCGAATCGCTGAGCCACTGTCGGCGTGGGCGGCCGCAGTCCTGACTGGCGCATTTGTGATCCTGCAGATTCGCAACGTCGCAACGGGATCAGCCGGATGCAGCTGCTACGGCGCGGTCGATCACAGCTTGGATTCTCGCCTGTCCCTCGCGAGAGCGAGCATTCTTTTCATCGCAACTATTGTCCTCGCGCTCAGCTCCAGCGCATCGCCGACACTGCTCGGCAACACCCTTATCAACGAACTGGTCGGCGCCACTGCCGCAGCAACGCTGCTCGCCGCGATCGCGCTTTCGAACCAGGCGACCTTGGTGGTCGCATTCGACAGGAAACTCCGCGCGCGAACTGCCGCGGTAGCTGACGTTCAATTGGAAGGAGAACTCGCGTGATCATCGCACTATGGGTCGCCGTCATCGCCCTTTGGGTACTGTTTTTCGCCACGGCGCTGGCTTTGCTGGCGCTCTACCGCCACTTCGGGCAGATGTATATGGGCCTACCCGAGCAGAAAATCGCTCAAGGCCCCGAGTTGGACTCCGCATTGCCCTCGCTCGCTCTCACAGACACACGAGGGCGGGAAGTCCTATTGCCGGCGCCACAGCCCACCGCAATTGTCTTTGCCTCTACAACGTGCACTTTCTGCACCGAGATCCGCGAAGTTCTCTCCGCACCTCCTGCTATCGCGGAGGGCGTCGAGCTCGTGGTTTTCTGCTCAGGACCGCGAGCTGACGTCACTGCGTGGGCATCGCGCACGGCTGATTCAGTCCACGTTATTTGGGACTCGAAGGAACGGCTGATCGAAAAGTTCGAGGTGAACGGGACGCCATACGCGATCGCCGTTGGCCCCGAATCACGGGTCCGTGCGAAGGGGATCATCAATGGCCTCGACGGGATCGAGTGGGCAGCGACGCAAGCGCGCGCTGTCGCACCCGTTTCCATCCCGGCAGGAGTCGAAGAAATCAGGATCGAAGAAAGGGTGGCGCGATGAACAACAAACTGGTCAAAGGAGCAAAGTTCACGAGATTCGTGAATCGGCGAACGGTACTCAAGGGCACGCTCGCCACGGTATTCGGCGTCGTCGCCGGAGCAACGGTAGGCATGCCTCAGGCCGCCTACGCTGCCTTCCCCTGTAGCGGTCTCCCGAATTGTCGATCGACAAACCCCATCCTGTGCAGCGGACACACCTGCAGCGGCAACGGGTACAACGCTCAATGCACCGCTGCCCCCGGCATGTGCAGCGGGAGCGGAAACTGCTGGACCAGCGGTGGAGGGCAATGCTGTGACTGCAGCTGCAGCATCTTCTCCGCAGGCGGCTACACCTTCAACTGCATCTGCTACGGCTAAGGAGAAAAACCATGACTCAGTTGGTTATCCAACCTGCCACTCTGCGGACAAACACTGTCGCGCAGGTACGCACCACAGCGATAGGACTCGCGACTCTCACAATCGCCATCGTCGTCGCCCTCTATGCGACGGCAGTGCGACTCGATGCCCCACCTCTCATGACGGCTGGAATGGTCCTGCTTGCCGCCCTCGTCGGCGCACAAGGTGTCAGAACTGATTGCGGATGGAACGCGGCCTCCCGGCTAATCGCGCCCGGAGAACATCGTCCAGCCGCCGTCCTCAGCAGTCACGTCACCGGCATCCTGGTAGGCAGTGCAGTCACAGCCGGCCTGGTCGCGGTACTGGCCGCAGTGACGCCAAACTTCGGCCCAACCTGGCTCGCTTTCCCGCTGATCATCGTCGGCGCGCTTCGACTCTTCCGCGCGACCACCATGTTGCCTGGCGGATGGAAAGTGCGCCGGATGTGGGAGCGGTGGGGTGCGCTGCGCTTCATGGGCGTATTTGGATTCTTTCTCGGCCTCGGGTTCGTTACCACGATCGTCTCGCCCGGCTTCTTCCTGATGGCGGCCTGGAGCGTGCAGAGCGGCACGCTCTACGTGCCGGCAGCAATTTTCGCCGGCTTCGCAGGGGGCAGGATCGCGACTTCACTTATCGCTGCTGCAGGAGACGCCAAATCATCCTCAGTGATCTGCCAGACCGTCGACACCGTAAAGAGCAGGATCACTCCCCTCGGTTACATCGAGGGCGGCCTTGCGGTCCTCATCGGAATCGCCCTGCTTGTTGGGGTCAGCGTCTAGGATCACAGGCATGACGGTGAGACACCGTAGTAGCAGCGTCGAGACGCACGGGCCGCAAGTCGGTGTGCGCCTCGGCGCTGGTGCGCTCAGCATTGTTGTCGTGGCCGCGCTGACCGGCTGTATCGGAGCACCTTCTCCTGCTCCTTCGCCGTGGCGGACACCCGGATGCAGCACCGCAGCGCCGACGGCCAGCGCCGAGGCCCTACCAGCTGAACTCACTACCAAGCTCGTGAAGTACGGGATCTGGTCGCAAACCTGGAACGACCCACCGACTAAGGGCGACCTCGCGCATCCAGCGGAAGTGCCAGCCGGCGTCGATCCAACCCTCAAAATTTGGAAGAGCCCCATCCTCGTGGCCCCCGGAATCACTGGAACTGTCTCCATCGTCTCGCCCAGCTCGGCGCGGCTGTTTGTGACCACATGGGCCAAGTGGGAGCACCTCAACGGTCCGGAGATCACCGCCGAGCAGACCTCACTAGTCAAGGTCACTGGCTGCAACGGAATCGGAAGTTACCCCGGGCTCACCATCGTCAGGCAACCTACCTGCGTCGTTTTCGGCGTCAAGCAGGAAGGTGAAGCTCAGACCAAAGTGCCAGTGCCATTTTTCGGTGGCCGCTGCTGAGAACACTGAGCAACTCAGACGTCTAGGTAGAGGTTGCGTGAGCAGCTTTATACGGGAGGGGATTTAGTGGCAGCAAGGCGCGGAAGTGGAGGAAACCCAGCCAGACGAACTATTTCCCGTTCTGGCGAGAGCGCGAGACGGATCGCGCAGGCGAAGGAAGAGCTGCTCGAACTCGACCGGGTCGCACCGCCGTTCTCGATCGCCTACTTCGGTGTCGAACCGCAATGGCTGACGGATGATCTCGACCAGCCTCTCGACAGATCCCTCCACCGCCACTCGGGGGATCAGATCATGGGTGCGATGCTCCACTTACCGAGTAGCGACCGCGGGGAATCGATCGCGGAAGCGTCACGCGGGTTTACCCAACCGTTCATCGCCGTACCGAGGTGGAACGAACTGCCCTGGGAAGTTGACACTCACGCCGTGGTGACGGCCGGCGCGGACTGGACCACGAGGAAAACCATGGACGGGCTGCGGATCATCCAAGCAGCGCGTCGATTGGCCAGACTCCATTTCAGCGCGATGATCGGGTTAGACACAGCCCAGGGGGAGTTCGCCCCGAAAGATCCTTCGGAGCTGCAGGATCTCGTTAACTACATCGGTGGGAGACTCCAGCTTGAGGTGACCATCGCCTCAGAGCCATTCCGAACTGTCGCCCTTTCAATGGATAAAGATGGGTGGCTCGCTACTCAGCTCCGATAGCTCGAGCCTGTCTGCCACCGTCGACGCCGGCTTCTGGCGGCGATCCGATGTTGACTGCGTCCCGCATCTGCAGGTTCAAGGCTTTTCGCTCCTCGGCGGTTGCTGGCCAGTCTTTCAAGCTAGTGTCGCGTGTTAATGGTCTCTTTACGTTTGATCTTGCCGGGTAGGTGGTCGGCGGTTTTGACCCATTTGAATGGTTCGGCGCGTTGGTTGT
>NZ_JBEPTL010000050.1:0-4713 GCF_040549465.1 Glaciihabitans sp. UYNi722
CTCTGCCCAATTGTCCATATTGATCACCTTCCATGATGGTTGGTGGCCCTATTTTCAATTGGCGTTTCTGGCCCTGTTTTCGAACGGCGTCAACAGCAGGGACTCTTTGACCTTCTGCAGGCGGTCGATCGATTTGTCGATGTCAGCGATGGCATCTTTGAATTTCCGAGATGCAAGATCGAAGTTTCTCGCAAACCCGGATCGGAAGGTGTCGAGCTCGTTCTCGAAGTTAGTGATGTCGATATTCTGTTCGCGGACTCGGGCGAGTTCAGTTTTGTACTCCAAGGAGTTCAGCGCCGCGTTCCGGAGCAAGGTAATCATCGGGATGAACAGTTGAGGTCGCACGACATACATCTTCGGGTACCGGTGGGAGACGTCGACGATACCGCCGTTGTACAACTCGCTGTCGGGCTCGAGGAGTGAGACGAGAACTGCGTATTCGCAGCCTTTCTCGTTCCGGTCTTTATCGAGCTCTTTGAAGAAGTCTTCGTTTTTCTTTTTGGTAGCAGTTTCGTCGCCTTCGTTCTTCATTTCGAACATGATCGATATGAATTCCGTGCCTGCCTTGTCCGCTTCGCGGAAAATATAGTCACCCTTGCTTCCGGTCCGCGCGTCATTGTCTTTTTCAAAGTCGGCTAGCGGGAAACCGGCGGAGCGAATTTGATTGAACTGAATTTCGCAGTGCTGCTCGAGGGTTTCGCCGACTAGTTTCGTTGAGAGCTTTGCCTTGAGGTCTTTGTAGTAGGCGATCATCTCGTCTTTCGATTTGATTTCGACCGCATGAGATTCCTTCATCGTGGACTCGAGAAGTTTCTGCTCGGTCTCCTTGGCAGAGAGATCTCGAGCCAGGTTGTCTCGTTCCTTTTCGATGACGCTCACTGCCTCGTTCACAGCAAGCTGTTTCGCCACATCGCGAGACTTCAGTTCCTCTTTGAGCCGTTCGATCTCGGCAGCTTTCTGCGCTGCTTCCACCTGAAGTTTGTTCGTAAGAGTGGCTTCCGCAAGTTCGACAGCGGACTGTTTCTCCCTGCGAGCCTCTTCTAGCTGTGTTTCGAGTACCTTCTGTTCAGAGCCTGTCTCGCTGAGATCCCGTGCGAGACTGTCGCGTTCTTTTTCGAGGGCACTCACGGCCTCGTTGACAGCGAGCTGTTTCGCCACGTCGCGGGATTTCAGTTCTTCTTTGAGCCGTTCTATTTCTGCGTTCTTCGCGGCCGCGTCCTTCTCGAGAACTGCCGAGAGTTTGGCTTCCGCGAGCTCGACCGCCGTCACATTTTGTTTTTCGGCTAGTTCCAGGCGCTCATGAAGAGCTTGCTCGAACTCGCGGTCATGCACCTGTTTCAGAATGTCGGCATAGCCGGCCTCGTCAATCTTGAACGCTTTGCCACAGCCGGGGCAGATGATTTCTTGCACGAGCACGACCTTTCATCACAGGGATAGCGCTAGCTGATGTATATCAGTTCGTCCGAGGTGGCGTCGAGTAATTGTCATGCTGTACTGGGATCCGCAGACGGCGAAAGGCTTAACTGCGACTGATCCTGAATCTCATGCGCCGATGGCGATTGTTGCAGAAACAATCAGTGGCGGATTTCGGTTATGTCACACCCACAGTTTCGAGCCGGGAAGGCTTAAGGCCATTTGATGTTGTACTTGTTCTTCCGTTTTTCGAATGCATCAGACCCGCCGTCGAGAATCTCGCAGGAGTGTTCGCTGATACCTCTGCTGGCAAGAATAAGTGAGTGGCTCTTGGCCGGCTCGCTGTGTTCAAGGGAGCCTGACATGTAGTCGAAGCGCTGCCCGTTATGATTCTTCCGATCTTGACCGTGCCGGTTTGCTACGACGACCGATTCCGAATCTGCGCCGACGACCAAATTGGCATTGTGACTGACCATGATCACCTGCCGTTCCTTCTTCCTACTCGTCAGATAGGGCACGATTATCTCGTAAATTGAACGACTGTCCAGGTCGTCCTCGGGCTGGTCTAGGAGCAGGGGCCAGGGCTCATCCGACTCAGAGAGAATCAGGGTGAGAGCAAAGAGCGCCTGTTTACCAGGGGTCATCGTCGGAGTTTCAAAGCCACCAACTTGATCACCTTCAAGAGTCGCAGTCAATCGCACTGTCGGACTAAACGTAAGGATGCGGATGGCAAGCTCTTTACTTTCCTCGCCCTGCCGAATTTTTTGGGTACCCGACTCGAGAGCCTCGAGCAGCTTAACCGGGGCTTCCCACACGTGATCGACCTCAACTGATTGACGGTCATCGGTGAGGAACTCACTCGCGGCTTGCTTATGGAATCCCTGAGCCAGCCATTCGAGATCTTCCACGGCAGTCCCGAACGCAATCCCGAACTCCATGGAGTCAAGGATCCGACTTTCTGCATCGAAAGCATCTTGCAGACCCTTGAACCTTTCTGCGCGGGAGAATATGTTCCGTTCGATCTCTTCGGCGCTCTTTTCGGATGCCGCTTGCCTCAGGGCTATATTTTTTCCTTCCACCTCAATATTGGCGAGTGTAAGGCGATAGGTTGCCTGCCGTTTCTCCAGGTCGGACGTTGCCGCAACCTCGCTAATCTTCGCGAACAGGGGAGCGTGCGTAGCGGTGAGCTCAGTGGTTCTTGCCACCAAGGTGGTCCGCTCTTCAGTAAGTTTCGCGTGTTCCACCACGAGTAGCTGACCCAGATGTTCCGTTAGCTCACCGGTGACCCTCGTCACAAGGTCTGTGATGGCCGAGCCAAACTCCTCGGAAACAGTTGGAGCCGCAGGTGTCGTCTCTATTGAGACCGTGACCTTCTCCGAAGGAAACACCTGTGGAGAGTCCGATGTGTCCGACGCAGCTGGAACGCTCACGAACTCATCGAGCAGGTCGATTTGCGAGTTGAGGTCTACCAGCCGCTCAGCAACCTCGCCCAGTTCTACAGTGACGGCGGTGTGTGTGTCGTTCTCTGCATCGGTTAGAGAACTGGATTTTCTGAGTTCGGCAATCTCGTCTGCGATGCTTTGGGCCGTGCTCAGGATGGCAGCCTTATCGCCCAACTGGGCCAGGTCTTTTGAGTGTTGGCGCACGGCGCTTATGTGCGTGAACCCGTCGGCGATCGACGTCGACATGAAGATTCTCGAGGCCTCACGCGCACCCTCGAATTCAAGAAACTGCCGTTCCAGAACGGGGTAGGCCCGGAATAAGGCAGGTCGTATCTTGTCGGTGATTTCTTCAGGACGAGTACTAATTTCGTAAAGAGAGTTCTGAGGTACGTAGATGACCTGACCATTCGTCGCGTCATGATTTTTCCAAACGATGTGACGTTTGATGCCCTCAACTGACGCCCACGAATGGCCAGCGGCTGGTCCCAGCTCGGACCTTTTGAATTTCGGCGAGACGGCTTGTTGCTGATCAAGCGTGTGCTCCGCGTCGACGGCGTGAGCCACGTAAGCGAGGAGGGCAGACTTTCCGGACGAACGGCTCCCAATGATGGAAGTCAGATTGGGATTGAACGGAACTTCCGTTGGAAAATTCCCGTCTTCAAAGACGATTTTTTCGATGCAGCGGTAAGGCTCCTTTACGTCGGGTTTTACATCACCGATCGCGACCGGCGACCCAGGTTCGATAAGGGTTTGCCGCAAGCCTTCGTAGGTGAGATCTGCCTTGATCCACGTAATGGACTTTTCCTTCGGTGACGGCGCCGATCGGCCGAGCCACGAGAGTAAGTCATCAAAGTTGTGTGCGTCACTACCCGTGACGACAGGTTTAGGGCGAGACGGTCCTCCGCCGGTTTCAAATCTGTCTTTATGCAGGAACCATTCCGAGTTCGTCCCATTGCCAAATACCAGATCGGTGGACTTGTCGATCTGGTCCGCCAAACCACGCTTTCGTTGATTTGCATTGTCCGCGCGAATTCCGTCGTTGTTAGACGGAACTATCGTCATGATCCAATCGGTGCGCGGCGACTTGCCAAAGGTCGCGGAGTAAGCCTCTTCTATCGCCTTGCGGGTCACTGTGGCACTCTCGAGCAAGGTCTTGTCCGTTAGATCACGACAGGTTAGGTGCCGGTCTTGCTGGTCGGTTAGTTCAGTTACGAGCGAGCCAAGAAAGCCGTTGATGCGGTCCTTTGTTTCATCCGGTCGAAACAAGATGTGAAAATTAACGTCCTCACGCGCTTTGTTGACCGCCTCGTTCAGACGCAACTCAACGACCGGAAAGAATGCCTTCTCCGAATCGGGGTACCTTCCCTGGAACTCCTCCTGGAATGTAAAGAAGCTGTCGGCATTGAAATAGTCCGTCAAGCCAAAAGCGGAGACGTCCGAGTCCTCGAGGATGGAGCAGAATCGGTCCCAATCGACTTGACCGGCGCTGCTCTCAAAGTTGTTGGACATTCGCGGAGACGGGAGATGGACGTGCAGGTCCCACTTGCGCCACTCAGATCCAACTGGGAATAGCTTCATCGGTGCCCCTTAACAGATGAGGAAACCATATCTGATCCGATCGGTTGGATCGTGCAGGTAGTGTCTCGTATCCCTAAGGTTTCGAGGCGTCTCGTCGGTCGCACAAACTGGCGGGTTAGATTGTCGCAATTCGGCGGATCCGCGATTCTCATAACTATGTGTCGAAACTATGTGCTTGAATTTTGGGCGAATTCAGGTGGTGGTCGCAACACCGGCTTGATTTGACGGATTCAAGAGTAGCTCGGTGAGGACTTCTGCGGGGGTGTGGTAGCCGTGGCGT
>NZ_JBEPTL010000051.1:0-3241 GCF_040549465.1 Glaciihabitans sp. UYNi722
GTGTTCTAGACAAACCCCATTTTCCCTGATCCGACAGGCATTCTCGGTTTAACGCGCCGCCCCCAACCCAACCCGATCGGTGGATCGAGGCTAAGCGCTCCCCGAATCATGCTGATGAGGGCCCCGATCAATTCTGGCAGCGTGTCATCTTCATGTTGCTGGGACATGAGCCAAAAATCCCTCGCCTCACCCATTCCCATTACGCCACATCACCTACTCGCGCCCGTCGGAGAAGGACTACCTCGCTCACCTGGCCGTGGAAGGTAACCTAAGGATTGCATTGACGTATAGAAGATGATCTACCGCGTCGTCCGTCTCAACGTTCTAGGTCTGTCGGTGGCACGCCGTACCGTCGGAGATCATCCGCTGATACCGAAGGACGGCCCCGTGTACTTTGCCTCGATCCGCATCATCACCGACGACCTGGAGCGACTCACCTCGTTCTACGAGAGCGTTACCCGCCAGCCCGCCCAGCGCGCCACCGAAGACTTCGCGCAGATCGTCACCACATCCGCATCCCTCGCGATCGGGAGCAGGCGCACGGTCGGCATGCTCGGCGACGGTGCCCCGCAGCCCGCCTCGAACAACAGCGTCATCGTCGAATTTCGGGTGGATGACGTGGACGCCGAATTCGATAATGTGCGTCAGCAGGGTGCCGACATCGTTCTCGAACCGACCACTATGCCGTGGGGCAACCGATCGCTGCTGTTCCGCGACCCCGACGGCAATCTGGTCAACTTCTTCGCACCGACCGCTCCCTCAGCGTGAGGAGAATCACCGTCTCCGCCACGTCACGATCACGTGCAGTAGCGGCACCGCGGAAGACGCCATGAGCACCCAGCCGAGCACCTCGTCCGTCGGACGCATCAGCACGCCGGAGAGGAGGAGCGCGGCGAACACGAGCGCCGACGTGAACCGGCCAACGGAGCGTTCGAGCGATCGTAGTCTGCGGTCGACATCCGGGGTTCGCACGGCGACCTCTCCACGGTCGATGCGCGTCGCGAGCTCATCCATCCGGCCGGGAAGGCGGGCCAGGGTCGAGGCGTAGGAAACCGCCTGCTGGCCCAGTCCGCGCAGGGTAGCCCCGCCGTTTGAGCTCAGGACGCTGCGCGCGAACGGATCCACGGAATCCCACATGTTGAAGTCTTTGTTGAGGGCACTCGTAACGCCGGAGATGAGTGAGATCGTTCGAACCAGCAGCAAGAAATTCTCGGGCAGCTGGAACGGCAGCGTGCGGATAGTTTCGCCGAATCCCTTCGCGAATTCTTGCAGCTCGCGTGGATCGATGGTCTGCAACTCGGCGACGCCCATCCCCCCGAAACGATCGAAGAGGGCCGTCATGGCCCGTTCCAGTTCCTCGGTGTCCGCCGACTTCAGGAGCACGCCGAGCCGTTCGAGCGAGGTGACAAGCGCGCGCCCGTTGCGACCGACGGCAGCGAGGATGAAGTCGCGCAGGCCCGAGCGAAGCGAGTCGGAGATCTCGCCCATCATCCCGAAGTCGACGTAGGTGAGCCGCCAGTTCTCGCCCGAGCCGGAGGGGCCAGGGGTGACGAAAATATTGCCGGGGTGCGGATCGGCATGGAAGAACCCGGCGACGAAGATCTGCTGGAATGTGGAGCGCGCGAGCTCCTGCGCCACCGCAGCCGGGTCTATTCCCGCCGTGGTAAGACCTTCGATGTCAGAGATCTTGATCGCTGTCACGTCGCTCAGGGTGAGCACCCGAAGGGCGGTGCGGTCCCACACGATGACGGGCGCGGCGATTCTCGAATCGTTTGCGAAATCCTCCGCGAAGCGCTCGGCGTTTGCCGCCTCGTGCAGATAGTCGATTTCTTCGAGACTTGTCGCAGCGAACTCTTCGACGAGCGCGGGAGCGTCGGCGCGAGTCGAGACGAGTTTCACCCGTGAGAGCCAGCGGGCGACGCGACGCAGCGCCGACAGGTCGATCGCGACGATCTGCTCGATACCAGGTCGCTGCACCTTGACGACGACATCCTCGAACCCGACGTCTGCGGCGATAGCGGGGGAGAGGCGTGCGCTGTGGGCTTGACCGAGGGATGCGGCGGCGATGGGCACCGGCTCGAACGCCGCATACGCCTGCTCTAGCGGCATCCCGAGTTCGGCCTCGGCCTGACGGCGGATGTTTTCGAATGACTCCGGCGCGACCTCATCCTGCAACCCTTCGAGCTCGCGAGTGATTTCGGGCGGCAGGATGTCGAGGCGCGACGACAGAAACTGGCCGACCTTGATCATGAGGCCGCCGAGATCGGCAGCGAGCGCGTGGAAGCGGCGCGCAAGACGCTGGACACGTTTGGCCCGGCTTCGATCCGCGAGCCAGCGAAGGCCGAACCGGGGGAGCACGAGTTCGAACCACCAGGTCTGGGCCAGCGCTGCCGCGGCAAACCGCATGATGCGGCGGTATCGGGCTCGGCCGTCGAGCGATGCAGTGTCAGTGCCGCGAGCGGGCGGCATCCCCTCAGTCCTCGGCGAGGATCGCGTAGATTTTGCGACGTGCCTCGTCGATGACGGCGACAGCGCTCTCGGCCTGTTCGGGGCTGCTCCCGTGCGCGACCTGCGCAATCGCCTGGGCGAGCCTCGCACCGGCCTTCGGCAGGGCAGCGCTGCGCTCGGAGTTCCACGACCGGCGCGGCTCCCAGGGCGTGGGCCCGTCGGAGAACTCTGCGGCGGCTACCTTGCCAGCCTCGGTCAGCGAGAACACCTTGCGCTCGCCGATCTGCTCCGAACTGACGAGACCCTCGTCGGCGAGCAGCTGCAGTGTGGGATAGATGGAGCCGGCGCTGGGCTTCCACGCACCCTTGGTGCGCGCCTCGATGGACTGGATGATCTGGTAGCCGTGCATGGGCTCGTCGGTGAGCGCGACCAGGATGGCGGTGCGAACATCGCCGCGCCCCATCCGCCCGGCGACGCGGGGTGCGAAGGTTTCGCGGAGGCCATCGACGGCCTCCCACAGGTCGAAACCAGCAGATGATGGGGTGCGCATGGGGTGTCCTCTCAAGACGATTTTGTCGGGCCACTGGCGACTCGGCGACACTTCACGATACATCGTTGAAACTGATAGTTGGCAGGCGATCACGTTCGAGGGCGAGTCCATCATCCGCCAGCCATTGACGATCGGCCAAGCATCCACTGCGTATGAGGGCGCCGATTCGGGCGTCCTCGGCAAGGTCGGTATCGTTTGGTCTGAGACCTCCTGACGATTGGTAGCCGTATGTCCCGCTTTCCC
>NZ_JBEPTL010000052.1:0-2471 GCF_040549465.1 Glaciihabitans sp. UYNi722
GTTCCTCGCTGCCGGGCAAACGCACTGCGCCAACTAACAATCCAGCTCGTTCCTCGCTGCCGGGCAAACGCACTGCGCCAACTAACAATCCAGCTAATCTCACCCATCAGTCGTATCTCGCTTCCGCCCACCACAGGTGGTCTTCGAGTACCAGCAGCCAGGCGGCACCCGTCTCGTCGACCATCTGGAAGCGGTTGGCCCTGCGCGTGGTCTGCGCATCCCACCAGCGTTCGGCGATCGGCCATGGTCCGGCCCACGCGGAGAGGGGGACGATGGTGCGATTGTCGGTCGAGAAACGCGAGGGAGCAGCCGATAATACTCCCCGGTCGTCCACATCGACGGCCGAACCGTCTGCGGCGAACACCGCGGCGGGAAGGGGTGCCTCGAAGACGGTGCCTGGCGCAGGCGTCGGCAGTTGACCCGGCCACGGCTGGGTCGACAACCTGCCGGCAGGCTCCCTGTCACCCCATGGAGTGAGCTTCTCCCTGTCGCGCAGCGTGCGGCCACCGCCGACCGCTGTCATGAGCACGCCACCGTGTCCGAGCATGCTCTGCACCCGCGAGAGCCCGTGATGGATGCGCTCATCGTGGCCGGTGCCCCAGAGTCCATGTTCGTGGTTGCCGATCGCGTCGACGCTCTCTGGCACGACCCGCACCCGCGTGACGCCAGAGCTGAGCCCGCTGTCGCTCGCGCCGCTGCCCTGAAGCTGCCAGCGCAGCCGGTCGACGACATCCGCAGCGGTAAAGGACCGCGGATGCAGCCAGCTGCGCTCTGAGACATCGCCGGAGTCGGAGTCGATCTCGATCCTGATCGACGTGCAGACCAGCTGGGCGGCGACCAGCCCCTGGATGAAGCGGTCGGCGGAGGCCCGGAACCCGAAGGCGACCTGGTCCACCCGGTCGAGGGCCGGCTCGAAGGCGATCACGGTGTCCAACTCCTCCGGTGGAACACGCGAGATGACCGGACGGCTGTCGAGGCCGCTGGCGAGAGCGTGCAGCCTGGCCCCGGCCTCGCCGAAGCGTGCTTCGACGTCGAGACCATCGAGGCGGGAGAACTCGCCGAGGGTACGGATGCCGAGTCGCTGCAACAGAGTGGCGAGCGCAGGTTCGTCGAGCACGCCGAGCGACAGTGGGGCGAGGAATTCCGCAGCGGTGCCCTCCGGCACGATGGTGATGCGCGCCCGCTTCGGGCTGCGTGCGGCATGCTCCGCCGTGAACGGACCGTCGGCGATGCCCACGCGGGAGCCGTGGATACCGAGCTCGTCGAGGGCGTCGAGCAGCCACAGTGCCGCCTCTTCCTCGCCGCCGTAGTAGCGGGCTGGTCCTTTCGCCCGCATCGCGCAGATACCGGGCCGCAGCAGTTGCACGCCTGGCATGGTCTGCTCGATTACCTCGATCACGGGTTCGAAGGCGCGGGAGTCGAGAGCGGCCTCGTAGGGGAAAACGAGTATCTCCTGGCATCTGACCTGCGCATCACGCAGTCGTTGTCCGCGCCGCACACCGTCGCGCCTGGCAGCAGCTGAGCAGGCGAAGACGACTCCCTTGTCGACCAGGGCGATCGGAGCATCCGCCGCCAGCGAATGAGCACGCACAGCCGCCGTGACGGGCCAGTCGGGGCACCAGAGCAGGATCGTGCGGGTGATCGGCGTCATCCGGCGGCCCTCTGCAGGTAGGGAACGTTTTCGACGGCGCGAAACTGCTCCTGCGGATCGGGCAGCCACATCCGTGCACTGCGCGGCCGACCGGTACGGCTGGTGACGGTGACGGTGACCTGTCGCGCGCTGAGGTGCCCGTGGCCCTGCCCGATACCGTTCCAGCTGCTGTCGGAAAGGCTCAGCATCGCCTCGCTCTGCGGCCACGGGCCGAGAACGATGAGCGCTGCTCCGCGCTGCCTAAGACGTGCGGTCAGCCGGGAGACGCTTGAATCATTCGCCCGCCGCGGTGGACGGATGACGATCACCCCGAGCACATCGGCGATGGCGGCTGTAACCCCGAGCCACTGGTCGCCGGGATGCGGCACGAGAACGAGTCGTTCGAGATCGATGCCGAAGCGCTGGGCCGCCTCCACACCGAACTCCGGAACACCCACGACACCGCACCACGACCCTGCAGCCGACGGTCCTGCGAGCAGTGCCATCAGCAGGGTGGCCGAGTTGTCGACGGAATAGGTTGCCCCCTCTTTCAGCCCACCGCCGGGAAGGAGGGAGGCGAATGCCGAATGCGTGGGGATGAGGCGCGTATCGAGTTTGGTCGCCTGCATCTGCCGAATACGCGCCTGCAACTCCTCGACAGTGGCGCGCGTCGGCGCCTCTGTGAGGGTGGCGGCTGCAGAGGACATTGCCCCATATTCGAACATACATTCTGCATGTCTGCTTGAGTGCAGTTAGATTTCGTAGAGATCGGTCAGGGTTATGGGGTCGGTGTTGACGGCTTGTTGCAGCAGTCGGTAGAACAGTATGCCGCGGGTTTTTG
>NZ_JBEPTL010000053.1:0-2130 GCF_040549465.1 Glaciihabitans sp. UYNi722
TGTTGACGCCGTTCGAAAACAGGGCCAGAAACGCCAATTGAAAATAGGGCCACCAACCATCATGGAAGGTGATCAATATGGACAATTGGGCAGAGATTCGGCGTTTGTTCTCGGAGGGTAAAACTTCCAAGCGTGAGATAGCTCGAGTTGTTGGAGTTTCTCGCGGAACGGTCGATCGGGCGTTGGAGGCTGACCGGCCGCCGAAGTACGAGCGATCATCGAATGGGTCGAGTTTCGATGACTTCGTGCCGCGGGTGCGGGCGTTTTTGACGACGACGCCGACGATGCCGGCGTCGACGCTCGCGGAGCGGGTGGGCTGGTCTGGGTCGGCGTCGTTGTTCAGGTCGAAGGTTGCCCTGATCCGTCCGGAGTACGCGCCGGTCGATCCGGCGGACCGGCTCGACCACAAGCCTGGATTCCAGGTGCAGTGCGACCTGTGGTTCCCCCACGAGCCGTTGCCGCTCGGCCACGGCCAGCACGGCACCCCGCCGGTATTAGTGATGACGTCGTCGTTCTCCGGGAGTATCCAGTCGCGGATGCTGCCGAGTCGGACGACCCCGGATCTGCTCGGCGGGATGTGGGCGCTGTTGCAGGAGGCGCAAGCGGTCCCGGCCCGGTTGCTTTGGGATAACGAGACCGGCATCGGGCGCGGGAAACTGACCGTCCCGGCGGCCGCGTTCGCGGGCACTCTCGGCATCGAGATCAAGCTGCTGCGGGCGCGGGATCCGGAGTCAAAGGGCGGCGTGGAGCGGATGAACCGGTTCTTCCGGCAACGATTCATGCCTGGTCGAGAGTTCGCCTCCCCGCAGGACTTCAACGCGCAGATGCAGGCGTGGTTGCCGACGGCGAACGGGCGTTTGTCGCGGTCGCGCGGTGGGCGACCGACGGAGCTGATCGGGGCCGACCGGGCGAGCATGCGCCCGTTACCGCCGGTGGCGCCAGACACGGTGTTTCGTAACATGGTCCGGCTGCCGCGGGATTACTACGTCAGGGTGCACTCGAACGACTACTCCGTCGATCCGGCGATGATCGGTCGCCTGGTGGAGGTCACGGCGGACTTGGAGAGGGTAACCGTCAGCCACGACGGTGTCGTGATCACCACCCATGAACGGGCTTGGGCGCGGCAGCAGACCCTGACCGACCCCGCCCACGTCGCGAAAGCGGCCGTGCTGCGCCGGCAGTTCCAGGCCGTCAAAGCACGACCGCCGGCCCGACCGGAGGTCGTCGAGACCCGCGACCTGGCCTCCTACGACCGGGTGTTCGGGGTGGAGTTGGCGAAACCGGCCCGCCGGACGGTGGTGTTCAAATGAGCAGCGTCGGCTCCCAGATCGAGTACTACGCCCGCGCGTTGCGGGCACCGAGGATCGGCGACAGCTTCGCCCGGCTCGGCGACCAGGCCCGTGACGCCGGCTGGTCGCACGAGGAGTATCTCGCCGCGGTGCTCTCCCGCGAGGTCGCCGAGCGGGAAGCGTCGGGCGCGGCCCTGCGGATCAAAGCGGCGAGGTTCCCCGGGCAGAAGCATCTTGAGGAGTTCTGCTTCGAGCACCAGCCCTCCGCCGACCGGAACCTGATCGCGCATCTGGGCACAAGCGTGTTCTTGACCGAGGCGAAGAACGTAGTCCTGCTCGGCCCACCCGGAACCGGCAAAACGCACCTCGCCGTCGGCATCGGGATCAAGGCCGCCAAGGCCGGGAACCGGGTCCTGTTCGATACCGCGACCGGCTGGGTTGCCCGGCTCCAAGAAGCGCACTCCCGGGGCACGCTCGCTGCGGAACTGGTCAAGCTGCGCCGCTACAGCCTCCTGATCGTGGACGAAGTGGGATATATCCCGTTCGATCAGGACGCCGCGAACCTGTTCTTCCAGCTCGTCTCGTCCCGATACGAACACGCATCGCTGATCATGACGAGTAACCTGCCGTTTGCGTCCTGGGGCGACGTGTTCGGCGACCAAACCATCGCCTCCGCGATGATCGACCGGATCGTTCACCACGCCCACGTCATCAGCCTCAAAGGCGCCAGCTACCGGCTGAAACGCCACCAGCCTGCCGATACGGCAGAATAAAAACCACAACCCCCGGTGGCCCTATTTTCAGTTGGCAAAAGTGGCCCTGTTTTCAGTCGGCGTCAACA
>NZ_JBEPTL010000054.1:0-1660 GCF_040549465.1 Glaciihabitans sp. UYNi722
CTTAGCCTCGATCCACCGATCGGGTTGGGTTGGGGGCGGCGCGTTAAACCGAGAATGCCTGTCGGATCAGGGAAAATGGGGTTTGTCTAGAACACCGTTTCAATGATTCGAGAGGCATCTCGTAGATGCAAGTTTCTCACATGGCTCGTGCCGTTTCGGGGTCATTCGATGACCCAAATCTGGTGTCGGTCGCGGGCCTGGTCCCCGTGATGAAACTCGCCGAGAAGGCAGGGCTGCGGGCTTTGGCTCAGAGGTGGTTGAGCGTCCCGACCGACAAGGGCGCTAACGCTGGGCTGAAGGTGGCCTCACTGGTGGGCGGGATGGTCGCCGGCGCTGACTCGATCGATGACATGGCGCTGCTCAGACATGGTGGGATGCGGAAACTGTTCAACGCCTGCTACGCGCCCTCGACTCTCGGGTCGTTCCTGCGTTCGTTCACCTTTGGTCACGTCCGCCAGCTCGACGCCGTCGCGTCGCGTTTCCTCGGGAACTTGACCGAACACACCCCACTGCTGGTCAACGACAACGACAACGGTTACGTGTTCCTCGATGTCGACGACACCATCATTGAGGTCCATGGTTACCAGAAGCAGGGCTCCGGCTACGGCTACTCCGGTGTCCGCGGGCTCAACGCACTCCTGGCGACGCTGAAAACTTCATCGTCGGCCCCGATAGTCGTTGCCCAACGGTTGCGCCGCGGCGCGTGTGGTTCCCCGCGCGGCGCGGGAAAGCTGACCAGTGACGCCCTGGCCACGATCAAGCGCCTCCGCGGCACGAACACCGCCCGGATCCTGGCCCGGTTCGACTCCGCGTTCTATGGCTACGCGACCATCAACGCCGCGATCAAAGCAGGAGCGGCCGTGTCCGTGACAGCGCGAATGGATCCGGCAATCAAACGAGCGATCGGAACAATCCCCGACGGCGGGTGGGAGGCCATTGAATACACCGATGCGATCTACGACGAGACGTCCAAGACGTGGATCTCCAACGCTGAGGTCGCCGAGATCGCGTTCACCGCGTTCACCTCCCGCAAGAAAAGCGAACACATCATCGGACGGCTCGTCGTTCGGCGCATCCCAGAACTGAACAAGAAAGCCGGAGCCGATCAACCCACTCTGTTCGACACGCACCGGTTCCACGCGTTCTTCACTACCAGCGATCTGGACACCGTCACAGCCGATAAAACCCACCGCGGTCACGCGATCATCGAGCAGGTCAACGCCGACCTGAAGGGCAGCGCCCTGGCACACCTGCCCTCCGGGGTGTTCACCGCGAACGCAGCCTGGCTGACCCTGGCTGCCATGGCCTTCAACCTCACCCGCGCCGCAGCGACGGTGGCCGGCACCGGGCTCGCCAAAGCCACCACCGCCACCATCCGCCGGAAACTGATCAGCATCCCCGCGAGGATCGCCACCTCAGCCCGCCGCATCAGCCTCCACCTGCCCATGGACTGGCCCTGGAAAACCGGCTGGACAGTGCTATTCGACCGGGCCGGACCACCGATAGCCACCACCACCTGACCACCCAGCCGAACCGGCTTTACCAAGAACAAGTGGAACACGCGGACAGCGAGGCCCGCAGATCAATACTGCCCTCAGCCCATCAACCCTCTCAAATCAAAAAGCGACACCCGACCTCAAAGAATCAGTGGATCCAGGCT
>NZ_JBEPTL010000055.1:0-1395 GCF_040549465.1 Glaciihabitans sp. UYNi722
CTAGTACTACAGTCGCGTTTATGGGATGTGTCCGCGGGTTCGATAATGATGTCGTTTCGCTGTTTGTTGATGTCGGCGTCGCCAGCGTGAGCGGCTCAGGACGCGTTCGGGGTTGGCTGGCTGGGTGAAGACCAGGCAAACGAGGAGGTGCCTGATTTCGGGCAGGCTCAGAGTGATGAGGTCGCTGTCGTCTGGATGTTGGCCCCCTTTTTTGACCGGGTGACGGTCAGGAAGGCGTGCGCGAGCATTGAGAGGGTGATGTGTCGATACCAGCCTGTGTATTGACGCACCTGGTAATGGTCCAGTCCGGTTTGGCCTTTGCTGGTCTGGAAGCTTTCCTCGATGGCCCAGCGGGCTCCGGCGGCCCGAGCCAGGTCGGCGAGGGCAACGCGTTTGGGTCCGTGGGTCAGGTAGTAGGCGATGTCGGTCGGGTCGGTGAGGCTGCGCCTGGCCAGGATCCAGTACTCGGCGTCGGGATCGCGTGCACCGTTGATACGAGCCCGGGCCCACCCGTAGCGGCGATCACCTTTCGAGCCGTTGCCGGCGGAGCGAGTCCGCCACGCGGTCGCGGGCAGAGCGGCGATCAGCTCGTCGGCGCGCCATTCACCGCCCGGGACACTTCCCGTTGTCTTGGCGATGACATGCTGATTCATCGGCACCGCAAGGACGTAGAACACGCCTCGATCCTCGAGTGCTTTCCGGAGTTTGTAGTACTGCCCGTAGACGGCGTCTCCGGTCACCCATCGGGCCGGGACGCCGGCGTCCAGCGCACGGGCGAGCATGTCCATGGCCAGTTCTGGTTTCGTCTTGAAGCCACGATCGGCGGGGATCCCCGCCGCATCGCAACGTTCCCGGTCATCGGTCCAGGCCTTGGGCAGATAGAGCTCCCGATCCAGAAACGTCCGCCCCGCTGGGCTGGAGTAGGTCAGGAACACGCCAATCTGGGAATTCTCGATCCGTCCGGCAGTCCCGGAGTACTGCCTCGCGACCCCGGCCGAACGCTTTCCTTTCTTCAAAAACCCGGTCTCATCAACGATCAACACACCCCCGGCCGCGCCGAGATGCTTGACGACGTAAGACCGCAGATCATCGCGCACCGCGTCGGGATCCCAATCGGTCGTCGACAAAAGACGCTGCATCCGGTCCGGAACAGCCTGGCCGGCCTGCTCAGAGAGCGTCCAGGAATTCTTCCGTTCCTGGCCCGAGAGAAGCCCCCGCAGATAGTCAACCGCGTTCTCCCGCGGCTCAGACCGAGCAAAACGCGGCCAGATCAGCTCACGAATCTCCGCCAAACCGTCAGCCCACTCTTGTACCTCTGCCACACAAACATCATCGCCCACCCGCAAGGATTAACACGGGAACGCCAAAAATCGTCCAAAACACGCCGAAGACAAT
>NZ_JBEPTL010000056.1:0-1350 GCF_040549465.1 Glaciihabitans sp. UYNi722
CACCGCTATGGGGGCGCCCCCCGGGGGGGGGCGGGGGGGGGGGGGGGGGGCGGGGGCCCCCCCCCGCCCCCCCCCCCCCCCACACGACAGCGGAAACGCGAGGCAACGCGCGAGCGGGAAGCGCGAACTGACACGCACCTGGAGGCTGTGTCTCACCGAGTACGAGCAGGGACAAGTCCGAAGGGCGCCACGCGCTGCAGCAGCAGTTGGCGGTTGAAAGCGGTGGCCCAGTCCCAGCGGACGAAACCACTAGAAAATCGCCGCATCCTGTCTTCGCGAATCTTCTCCGCTCGGAAGACTTCTTCGGGAAGCTGGCCGCGGAGATATCTCCTGTCTTTGTATTTGATCCAACCATCGAACTCCCCGATCAGATCGAGGTACCGCCAGTAGAAATCCGCGTAGCCGATCAGGCCGTATTCGTCGTAGAAGGGGACTTGCAACTCGGGCGCGGGGATGCCGAGCATCAAGAATTGCACTCGGCTGATGGACTCCCCGAGTGAATCCGAGAGGCCGTCGCCGAAGTCGAAGGCTCGCTTCGCCTTCGTCAGGCCGCGCGCGTTTGGACGCCCGCGAAGAGCGTCTGCCAGATCTTCTCGAGTGAGCGGCCGGATTCCCATCGAATGGCGAAATTCACCTGCTCTCGGAGCTCGCAAGGCGTTGTCGATCATGCCGATCGCGCGCATGAAACTGTCGCTGGCGGCGATGTCCACAAGCGTTCGTGCCATAGAAGTCACGGTCACTGATTCGATCGTGTGCGCCCCGGCATCCAGGCCAAGTCCGTGCCGCTGAATCAGGGCACTCGATCGGCCTCCGGATGCGCGGGGGCCGAGCACGTGCACGCGTGAGGACCACGGGCCAAGGCCAGGGAATCGCCAGAGCGCGGCGGCTGAATCATGCGAGAACTGCGTGTTAGACCTCACCATGCCAGCGGCCGCGTGGACCTGTGTTCTGTATCGAGCCTCAGTGTCTTCGGCCGACCATTCCTCGGACGGAAGGTAGACACCCGATCGGACGCGCACGAGTTCGCCCGATTTCTGTCGCCGGCGGAGGGATCGTTCCTCCTCGACTCGACGTGCTTCTCTGGCGAGTATGAACTGTGGCGGGGTCGTATGTTGCACGATCGAGAATCTTCCGTGGGGCACCCCGGCATTAGGTTCCGGCGCGAAACTGTGCACAATCACCCGGACGAAGGGGTTGTGGGGTAGAGGATGACAGCACGATGTGATGTCGCAGAGTGAACGCTGTCGTGTGGGGGGGGGGGGGGGCGGGGGCCCCCCCCCCCCCCCCCCCCCCCCACCCCCCCCCCACCACCACCCCCCCCCCCCGCCGCGCCCGCCCGCGGGCGCGAAC
>NZ_JBEPTL010000057.1:0-1341 GCF_040549465.1 Glaciihabitans sp. UYNi722
AGGTAGGTGGTGACGGTGACGAGCAGTGCGGTGATGACGCCGTCCTGGGGTGATGCGCCGTCTGTGATCCGTCCGAAGAAGATCGACCCGGGCAGGGTGACGCCGAGAACCATGCCGACCTGTCCGAGGGTGGTCAGGGTTCCGGATGCCGCACCGGCCTCCGCTGTGGGAACGGTGGCGAGGGTGAGTTCCATCTGCGGCATGATCAGGATCATCATGCCGGCACCGGCGAGGCCGAGTGGGAGTACGAGGTTCCAGCCGGTGAGGGTGTCGCCTGCTGACACGATGGCCAGCATGACCCAGACGAATGCGGCAGCCTGGATGGTCCCGCCGAGCACTACCGCGTGCTTGCCGAACTTCTTGGCGAGGGGTATCGCGGCGGCGGTGGCGACCATCGATCCGATGGCGAGCGGCAGGATGGTGAGTCCTGCGGCCAAAGGAGTGAAGCCCAGGGTCTGTTGCACGTAGAAGATGATGACCAACGCGTAGCTGCCGTTGCCGATCGACGACAGCACTTGCACGACGGAGCCGCTGGCGAAGCCGTGGTTGCGGAAGAGTGTCATCGGCAGCAGGGCCGAGCCGTTGTCCCGGAGTTTGCGCTTCTGTTGCAGGACGAAGAGGACGAGGATGATCGGCGCTGCCGCGAGCATGGCCCAGATCCACCATGCCCAGTCGGCCTGGCGGGCATCGGTCAGCGGGAAGACGATGAGGAACACGGTGGCAGCCCCGAGCAGGGT
Organism: Glaciihabitans sp. UYNi722; assembly: GCF_040549465.1. Classification (NCBI taxonomy): domain Bacteria; kingdom Bacillati; phylum Actinomycetota; class Actinomycetes; order Micrococcales; family Microbacteriaceae; genus Glaciihabitans; species Glaciihabitans sp. UYNi722. The sequence continues at coordinate 738 of NZ_JBEPTL010000057.1, forward strand.
GCCCACGATGTCCAGTTTGGGTGGGGCTTCCGAGCGGCTGTTCGGCACGAAGAGCAGCGACGCGATGATCAGTACGGCGCCGACCGGGATGTTGATGAGGAAGATGCTCCGCCACCCCGCATCAAAGGCGTTGATGGTGACGAGCCAGCCGCCGAGCAGCAGTCCGGTCACCGCGCCGAGGGCACTCAGCGCGCCGACGATGCCGAAGATCGGGCCGCGTTCCTCAGGCTTGTACATCACTTGCACGCTGGAGAGCACCTGTGGCACCATGATGCCGGCGAATGCTCCCTGAAGGATGCGGGTCGCCACCAGCGTGTCCCCGGTTGGGCTGAACGAGGCGAGCAGCGACGCGACGGTGAAGCCGGCGACACCGATCACGAACACTCGACGGCGCCCGAAGATATCGCCGATGCGCCCGCCGGTGATGAGCAGGGTGGCGAAGGCGACGACGTAGCCGGCCAACGTCCATTCCAGCTGTGCGGGGTTCGCACCGAGATCGTTGCCGATCGCGGGCAGGGCCACGTTAGTGATAGTCGAATCCATCAGATCCATAACGAGAGCGACCATCAGAATGACCGTCGCCACCAACCGTTTGTTCACGTGC
>NZ_JBEPTL010000058.1:0-1340 GCF_040549465.1 Glaciihabitans sp. UYNi722
ACTAGTACTGCAGTCGCGTTTATTTCAGGTTCGTCGGTGTGTTTCGAGATTTGAGGCGCGTGTTGGTGTTAATTCTTGCGGGTGAGCGATGATGTTTGTGTGGCTGAAGTGCGGGATTGGGCTGATGGGTTGGAGGAGATCCGTGAGCTGATCGGGCCGCGTTTTGCCCGGTCGGAGCCGCGGGAGAGCGCGGTGGACTATCTGTGGGGGCTTCTCTCGGGCCAGGAGCGCAAGAACTCGTGGACGCTGTCTGAGCAGGCCGGTCAGGCGGTCCCGGACCGGATGCAGCGGCTGCTCTCGAGCACGGACTGGGAGCCCGATGCGGTGCGTGATGATCTGCGGTCCTACGTCGTCAAGCATCTCGGCGCGGCCGACGGTGTCTTGATTGTGGATGAGACCGGGTTTCTGAAGAAAGGGAAGCATTCGGCCGGGGTTGCCAGACAATATTCGGGCACGGCGGGGCGGATCGAGAACTCGCAGATCGGTGTCTTCCTGACCTACTCGAGCCCGGCGGGGTGGATCTTCCTGGACCGGGAGTTGTACCTGCCCAAGGTGTGGACCGAGGACCGGGACCGTTGTCAGGCCGCCGGGATCCCCGCCGATCGCGGGTTCAAGACGAAACCGGAACTGGCCATGGACATGCTCGCCCGGGTGCTGGAGGCCGGCGTCCCGGCCCGCTGGGTCACCGGCGACGCCGTCTACGGTCAGTACTACAAGCTCCGCAAGGCCCTTGAGGATCGGAGCGTGTTCTACGTCCTGGCGGTGCCGATGAATCAGCATGTCATCGCCAAGATAACGGCAAGGATCCCGGCCGGAGAGTATCGGGCCGATGAACTGATCGCCGCTCTGCCCGCGACCGCGTGGCGGACCCGCTCCGCCGGTAACGGCTCAAAAGGTGATCGCCGTTACGCCTGGGCCAGGGCGCGCATCAACGGTGCACGGGACCCCGACGCCGAGTACTGGCTCCTGGCCCGACGCAGCCTCACCGACCCGGGTGAGATCGCCTACTTCCAGAGCAGCAAAGGGCAGACAGGGCTCGACCACTATCAGGTCCGCCAATACACCGGCTGGTATAGATACATCACTCTCTCGATGCTCGCCCACGCGTTCCTGACCGTCACCCGGTCAAAAAAGGGGGCCAACATCCAGACGGCGGCGACCTCATCGCGTTGAGCCTGCCCGAGATCAGACACCTCCTCGTCTGCCTGATCTTCACCCAGTCGCCGAACCCCGAACACATTCTGAGCCGCTCCCACTGGCGCCGACGACATCAACAAACAGCGAAACGCCACTACTACAAAACCCGCGGACACAGCCCATAAACGCGACTGCAGTACTAG
>NZ_JBEPTL010000059.1:0-1178 GCF_040549465.1 Glaciihabitans sp. UYNi722
GCGGGGGTGTGGTAGCCGTGGCGTTTTCGTGGTCGCGCATTGAGTTCCGCGGCAACGTTGGCGAGGATCCCGGGCCCGTGAAACGAAAGATCAGTGCTCTTCGGAAAATATTGCCTCAGCAGCCCATTCGTGTTCTCGTTGGAGCCGCGTTGCCAGGGCGAGTGCGGGTCGCAGAAGTAGATCGGCATCCCGGTCGCCATCGTGATCTCCCGATGCTTGGCCATCTCCCGGCCCTGGTCCCAGGTCACCGACCGACGCAACTGTTCCGGCAGGGTGTTCATTGCTTTGATCATCGCGGCCGAGACCGTCGCGGCGGTGTGATCCCCGGGCAGGTGCAGCAGCATCAGGAACCCGCTGGTCCGCTCGACCAGAGTCCCGATCGCGGACCTCGTGGATGTCGAGCCGATGATGAGGTCGCCCTCCCAGTGCCCGGGAACGGCGCGGTCTTCGATCTCGGCCGGCCGATCAGAGATCATCACCATGCCCTGAAATCGCCCTGCCTTGGGGCCGTCCGGTTTCTGGGGGCGGCGCCTGGCGCGCCCGGACCGCAATGCGGTGGCGACTTCCAGCCGCAACGAGCCGCGGCCTTGGACGTAGAGGGCTTGGTAGATGGTTTCGTGGGACACCTGCATCTCCCCATCCTCGGGATGCTCAAGCCTGAGCCGGCCCGCAACCTGCTCGGGGCTGAACCGTTCGGTGAGCATCGACACAACCTGGTCCCGTAACGCTAACCCGTCCAACTTTCGCGGCCTCGGCCGGCGGGCCCGCGCCCACGTCTGCTCCTGCGCGAACGAGGGCACGTATCGGTCATAGACGCGGTTCCTCACCACCTCACGGCTGATCGTCGACGGCGCCCGGCCAAGCACCGCAGCGATCTGCCTCACCCCCTGGCCGCGGGCGAGTTGGAAACCGATCTCCTCTCGCTCCCGCAACGACAAAGATCCGGGACGAGTGACAGCGAAATTCTGAAGAGGCGATGGCAGCACCTGCCGATCTTCGCCGAGCCACCGATACGCGGTCGCCCGCGACACCCCCGCGGCCAGCGCTGCGACCGACGTCGGCAGCCCGGCGTCCATTCCCTTCCAGAACGACAAACGAACACTCAATGGCGACCACGGTCTGCCCATCGACAACACCCCACAGAACTCAGGGTGTTGCACTCACCACCTGAATTCGCC